>NZ_AYXY01000020.1:0-165799 GCF_000511935.2 Zhouia amylolytica AD3
CTCAAAACCAAAGTTTTTTCAAAGTAATTTATACCCGGTTTATTTCTAGCTCTTTACATCCAAAATTATTTTTGAAATTATCATTGACAACCCTTAAAAGGCACTCTTATATATATCACCGCATACACCACACCTACCCTATTCATAGTTTACACACTCTGTATATATACTGTATCCACACTGTTGCACCGGGCCTGGACACCTTTAAACGAGTTGTAAATCTTCTTTTAGCACCTATTAAGGTATCAGGTGGAAGGTTGGAAACGAACAATGACCTTAAAAACAAAGACGAACTCATATATATTATATACTAAACACTCTTAAGGCAACCATACCTTATCCATACTCTATCTATACTGTATCCATACTGTTGCACCGGGCCTGGACACCTTTAAACGAGTTGTAAATCTTCTTTTAGCACCTATAAACTCATCAAATGGTTTGCGTAAAATGAATAAGGACCTTAGAAATGAAGTTGGACTCATATATAATACATAAGGAACATCCTTAAGGCAACCATACCTTATCCATACTCTATCTATACTGTATCCATACTGTTGCACCGGGCCTGGACACCTTTAAACGAGTTGTAAGTCTTCTTTTAGTACTTAGTAATGTATCAGAAGTAAGGTTAGAGATAGATCAGGACAATAGTTATAAAGATCGAACTCATATTATATAGATAGTACTCTTTTTACTCATCCCTGTATTGACTTTGGCTCATCTATCCTTTATCAAGGGGTTACACAGGGCTTATCCAGGACTTATCTACGGCTTTGCACCGGGCCTGGACAACTGTAAAACACTTTATGCAACCTGTGAAACACCGATGGGATTCGCCTCTTTATAAATAGGACAATAAACAGACGTCAGAATTCGCGTGTTCCTAATAAAATAATGAACTGGCGCTGCTTCCTCTATATACACGAGGAACCAAACCTTAACCCTGTTATTAAGTCATCATTAAACAAATCATATTATCTATATTCATTTACCTATATCCGGCTCACAACTCATGAAGAAATATTATCTTTATCTTTAAAAGATCATCAGACTTTATATAACCATGACAGAGGTACTTCAACAGGATGACGGGAAACACGGAAAGTTTCACATTGCGGAAAACGGTAAAGATTTGGCGTACATGACGTACACATGGGCAGGAACCGATAAGTTTATCATAGACCATACTGATGTAAACCCTATATTAAAAGGTCAGGGTATTGGGTTACGTCTTGTGGAAGCTGCGGTTCTGTTTGCCAGGGAAAAAGGAATTAAGATCATTCCGCTTTGTCCATTTGCGAAAGCCACCCTAGACAAACATTCTGAATGGCAAGATATTCTTTAAAACATCTTATTATATAAAGGTCTTATAATATTGTATGCTTTATAACTTCCTATTATCTTTGCACACTGTATTTAAAAAACTTATTAATGATCAAGATTACATTACCAGATGGTTCGGTAAAGGAGTTTGAGAAAAATTCGACTCCAATGGATGTTGCCAAGAGTATCAGTGAAGGCTTGGCTAGAAACGTTATTTCGGCAAGTTTTAATGGTGAAACGGTTGAAACGGTAACCCCTTTAACCACCGATGGTAATCTTGTTCTTTATACCTGGAATAATGACGAAGGGAAAAAAGCTTTTTGGCATTCCAGCGCTCACGTGTTAGCTCAGGCTTTAGAGGAATTGTATCCTGGCGTTAAACTAACAATTGGTCCGGCCATCGATAATGGATTTTATTACGATGTGGATTTTGGTGACCAGGCTGTTTCAGAAAAAGATTTTCCTGCCATCGAAAATAAGATGTTAGAGATTGCCCGTGGCAAGCACGAATTCAATATGCGTTCTGTTAGTAAGGCTGATGCCTTATCATATTATAAAGATCAGGGCAACGAGTTTAAGGTAGAACTTATAGAGAATTTGGAAGATGGAACTATCACCTTTTGTGACCATGCCACTTTTACGGATTTATGTCGCGGAGGTCATATTCCAAATACAGGATATATTAAAGCTGTAAAACTTTTATCTGCGGCCGGTGCCTACTGGAGAGGTGATGAAAAAAACAAACAGCTTACCCGTGTATATGGTATCTCCTTTCCTAAACAAAAAGAGCTTAAAGAATATCTGGCTCTTTTGGAAGAAGCCAAAAAGAGAGATCACCGTAAATTAGGGAAAGAATTAGAGTTGTTTACGTTTTCAGCTAAGGTTGGTCAGGGCTTACCATTATGGTTACCAAAAGGCGCTGCATTGCGCGAGCGTTTAGAACAGTTTTTGAAAAAAGCACAACAAAAAGCAGGATATGAGCAAGTGGTTTCGCCTCATATCGGACAAAAAGAACTTTATGTAACTTCCGGACATTATGCTAAATATGGAGAGGATAGCTTTCAACCTATTCATACTCCTAAGGAAGATGAGGAGTTCTTATTAAAACCGATGAATTGTCCGCATCACTGTGAGATTTATAACGCCAAACCTTGGAGTTATAAAGATCTTCCGAAGCGTTATGCGGAATTTGGAACGGTTTACAGGTATGAACAGAGTGGAGAATTGCATGGACTAACCCGAGTTAGAGGTTTTACGCAAGATGATGCTCACATATTCTGTACTCCGGAACAATTGGATGAGGAATTCAAGAATGTAATAGACCTTGTTCTTTATGTATTTGGCTCTTTAGGTTTTGAAAACTTTACCGCTCAGGTATCGTTAAGAGACCCTGAAAATCCTGATAAATACATTGGAAGTACTGAAAACTGGGAAAAAGCTGAAAATGCTATTATCAATGCTGCCAATGAGAAAGGCTTAAATTATGTTATAGAAACCGGCGAGGCAGCTTTCTATGGCCCTAAGCTTGATTTTATGGTGAAGGATGCATTGGGAAGGAAATGGCAATTGGGAACGATCCAGGTAGATTATAACCTACCGGAGCGTTTTGATCTTAGCTATAAGGGTAGTGACGACAAACTTCACAGACCTGTAATGATTCACCGGGCTCCTTTTGGAAGTATGGAGCGTTTTGTAGCTATTTTACTCGAGCATACAGGTGGTAATTTCCCTTTATGGTTGATGCCAGAACAGGCTATCATACTCTCTCTCAGTGAGAAATATGAAAAATATGCGGAAAAAGTTTTAAATTTATTGGAAAATGACGAAATTCGCGCCCTCGTTGACAACCGCAACGAAACCATAGGGAAGAAGATCCGTGAAGCAGAGATGAATAAAATACCATTCATGCTGATTGTCGGAGAAAATGAAGAAAAGGAAGCAACGGTTTCAGTAAGAAAACATGGTGAGGGAGATTTAGGAAGCATGTCTGTAAAATCATTTACAGATTTGGTTAATAAAGAAATCAGTAGTAACTTAAAACCGTTTAAGTAAAATAAAGTTTAACTAAAAAATTATAAGTCATAGCTATTAGAAGAAATAATCGTCGTCCACAACAGAGACAAACTCAAGAACAACACAGGATCAACGAAAAAATTCGTGTACCTGAAGTGAGATTGGTAGGCGATAATGTAGAAATGGGAGTTTACCCAACCAGAGAAGCTTTTTCAAAGGCTCAGGAAATGGAATTAGATTTGGTAGAGATCTCTCCAAATGCAAAACCTCCCGTTTGTAAAATAATGGATTACAAAAAGTTTCTTTACGAACAAAAGAAACGCGAAAAGGCTCTAAAGGCGAAAGCTAGTAAAGTTGTCGTTAAAGAGATTCGTTTTGGTCCGCAAACTGATGACCACGACTACGAATTTAAAAAGAAACACGCAGAGAAGTTCTTAAAAGACGGTGCCAAATTAAAAGCATACGTTTTCTTTAAAGGACGTTCTATTGTATATAAAGACCAAGGTGAGATTTTACTTTTACGTTTAGCTTCTGAATTGGAAGAGCTTGGTAAAGTAGAACAAATGCCTAAACTTGAAGGGAAGCGAATGACTATGTTTATCGCTCCTAAAAAGACTAAATAAGATAAGCGAGATAATTAAGTAAATACTAGGAGAAATGCCTAAACAAAAAACAAAATCTAGTGCTAAGAAGCGTTTTAAGCTTACAGGTACTGGTAAAATCAAAAGAAAGCACGCTTTTAAGAGTCACATTTTGACAAAAAAATCTAAAAAGCGTAAGCTAGCGCTTACTCATTCAACGCTTGTTGACAAGTCGGATGAGAATAGCATTAAGGAACAACTACGTTTAAAGTAATCGTTCCTTCGGTTCAATAAATTGTATAACCCTGGAGTTAGGCTCAAAAAAAGTGTCAGTTTCTGACCGCCTACTACAAAAAATTTAAAATTATGCCAAGATCAGTAAATTCAGTAGCTAAAAGAGCTCGAAGAAAAAAGGTTTTAAAACAAGCCAAAGGTTACTACGGAAGACGTAAAAACGTTTGGACTGTTGCTAAGAATGCGGTTGACAAAGCAATGCAATATGCTTACAGAGACCGTAGAAATAAGAAAAGAACTTTCCGTGCATTATGGATTACGCGTATTAACGCTGGAGCCAGACTACACGGTATGTCTTATTCTCAGTTTATGGGACAGGTTAAAGCTAACAACATCGAACTTAACAGAAAAGTTCTTGCAGACTTAGCTATGAATCACCCGGAAGCTTTCAAAGCAATCGTTGAAAAAGTAAAATAAACGTCTAACAATATATTATCTCGTTTATAAATCCGGTTCTAAGAACCGGATTTTTTATTTTATGATGTCTCAGTAAAATAACGTGCAATTAACATCTAATTACTTGATTCTACCTTACTTTTGCACCTTAAATCTATTTAAATGGATCTATCTAAAGTTAGACTTGTCGTTAGTGATATGGATGGGACCTTGCTTAATTCTGAAGGGAAAGTGAGTGACCGTTTTTTTCAGTTATACGAAGAATTAAAAAAATACAATATACATTTTGCAGCAGCCAGTGGTCGTCAATATCACAGTATTACCGATAAGCTGAACAAGATTGCTAATGAAATTACCATCATAGCTGAGAATGGTGGAATTGCCAAGCAGCATGACAAAGAACTTTTGGTAACTCATTTACCCAAAGAAAAGATCGATTACCTTGTTGGACTTCTAAGGGATCTCGAGGGTGTATATGTGGTACTTTGCGGAAAAAACAAATCGTATATAGAAACCAGAGAGGTTGAATTTATCGATCTTTTTAATGAGTACTATGCAGCTTATGAGATTGTTGAAGATCTCACCAAGGTTGATTCTAAGGACATCTTAAAAATAGCTGTGTTTCATTACGAAAGTTCCGAGGCGCATATATATCCGGCTGTAAAACATTTGGAAGATGAGATGCAGGTAAAAGTATCCGGGCAAAACTGGTTAGATCTGTCTCACCCTGATGCCAATAAGGGAGTCGCCTTAAGATTTCTTCAGAATCAACTGGGCGTTACCAAAGAAGAAACAATGGTATTCGGAGATTATAATAATGATTTGGAAATGATGCAGGAGGCTTATTTTAGTTACGCCATGGATAATGCTCATCCTAACATAAAACAAGCGGCTCGCTTTAGAACCACCAGTAATAATGAAGATGGAGTGGTTCAGATCCTGGAGCAACTTATCGCTTCGAGGAACCAAAAGCTGTAATCACTAATTTTCTTGTCCCCCCATTATTTCGGTGCTCGCATAGATAAATTCCTTGCCAGGTACCCAAATTTAACTGACCATCAGTTATGGGTATAGTAACGGACGACCCTAAAAGCGATGCTTTTATATGCGCTGGCATATCGTCGGGACCTTCATACGTATGAATATAATAGGGTTCATTTTCTGCTACCATTTTATTGAAATGCGATTCAAAGTCCGTTCTTACCGTGGGATCTGCATTCTCATTGATTGTCAAACTCGCCGAGGTATGTTTAATAAACACCTGTAATTGCCCTACAGTCAGCGTAGTTATCTCTGGGATGGCATCAAGTATCTTATTTGTTATTAGGTGAAAACCTCTTGGATAGGATTCAATTTTTATCTCCTTTTGAAAAATTCTCATGTTAATTTAAATCCGTTAAATGAATTTTAAGCCTTAAAAATATAAATAAATGACAAAAAACATTGTTTTTAATTGATATATCAATTATATTTATATTAATTAAAATTAGCATTGGTGAAGCTTCCTAATGAAACCATTTTTTATGCCATAGAACGAGCTATTAAGGAATATAGAAGAATGGCTCAGAAACGCATAAGCAAAAGCATACCTAAAATCACCATTGATCAAGCTATGGTACTGATCTTTTTAAAGAAGTATCCTAAGCTTTCTCAAAAAGAATTGGCCAAATTGGTTTTTAAGGATGCTGCTTCGGTTAACAGAACTATTGATTTAATGACTAGAAACGGCTATTTGGAGAAATCTTTAAACCCTTCGGATAAGCGTCGATATCATTTAAGCGTTACGGTATTTGGAGGTCGCACTCTTGATGAAATGCAAGAACTCATCAAACAAAATCGAAGCATGGCTTTAAAAGGAATAACTGATAATGAAATTGAACAAGTTGACCATATACTCCAGAAGATTATTGAAAACTGTAATAATCACAATGGATAAAAAATGAGGAGGAACTCATCTCAGCAGCAGATTTTAATTCTTAAATCACTTTTGAGATGAGTTTTTAACGAAATAGGAAATAATACAATTCTAGCAACTAACTTAAATCTAACCCAAACCAACTATTTCCTAAAGAGCCCTTAAACAATATTGTTTAAGGGCTCTTTTTTTAATAGTCTACATGATAATCTTTTTTAAAGCTTTTACCGCTCCATGCTTTTTTCGAGGTCCATTCTTCAGGATCCGAAGTCCAAAATTCATCATCGGCAGGTAAACCTAAGGGTAGAAAACTTAAAGAGGCCATATACATACTTCCGGTAGACGAATAATAATCGGCCACGTCGGGGTGATGTCCGCAGAAGCCTAGCGTAAGCCAATCATTCTTATCAAAGGTTCCTTTTTGAAAGATGTTCTTTTTAACGGCGGTAAGTGCACTCCTCACCTGTGCCGGACTTATATCTTCAGGTAATTTCTTTATTAATGCCACTTGGGCCAGCGCCTGAAATGCACCATTCCTATAGGTAATAGATCTACCTATAACCGGATAGGTTCCTTCAGGAGAAATCATCCGCTCTAAATGCACCACATATCTTAACATCCTTTTTAAAGCAAGTTCATAATCTGCTACTGGTACCTTTCCATGATCTGATAATACTTTTAAGGTATCTACCAGCATCGGATGAATTACGAAAGAATTGTAATAATCAAATGAAAAATTCGGACCATCACTATACCAGCCATCACCTACATACCAATCTTTAAATTTATTCAATGCACGATCTACAGCTTCTTTATCCCACTCCTCTCCTATTTCCAGGAGGAAAGCTTCAGTTATTGCAGTAAAGAGTTGCCAATTATTGTTCCAAGGTTTTCTGGTTCTAAGTGCTTTGAATTCTTTGACTACTCTCTTTTTGGTGGTATCATCTAATGGCTCCCATAATGCTTTAGGAGCTCTTAAAAAAGCATGGGCTAAATATGCTGCATCCACTATTGGCTGATATTCTTTGGTGAAATTCAAATAATCGGGATTAGACGGATCAACTCCGTTGGCTATCCCCTTAAGAAACTTTGCTTTTAAATCTTTACGCATTTGTCCTTCCTTGGTGTCATCGTCGGGTAATGCTAACCAGGGTGCCATTCCAGCTGCTGCTCTACCCACCGCTTCCAAATACGTAACATTCTTTCTTCCGTCATAAGATGGTGAGACTTCAAAAGGCATGTTTTTCACCAAGGTTCCATTAGCCAGATTCGAAAATACAGGATTCATCATTCTATACAACATGCCAGTCCAATAGGCACGATCGTTTGGTTTTTTGGCATCCAATAGATGATTAGAACTTTCCTGGTTTGAAGCAACCAGACTACCAGGGAGCATTGCGGTAATGATTCCAGCTATTGAGGCCGAACCAATAAATTTTCTTCTTTGCATTCGTATTTTGTTTTAGACTTTCAAGAATAATTAAATTAAAAACCAAACCATTTTGGCAATAACATTGTTATTTCCGGTATATAGGTAATCAGCAATAACCCGAAGATCATCACAAGGAACAATGGCATTAATGGTTTTACCACTTTTGAAATACTGAGATTCGCCACACTACAACCTACAAAGAGGACAGAACCTACGGGTGGTGTACACAAACCAATACTTAAATTCAATATCATTATAATTCCGAAATGAACGGGATCGATACCCAGGGCAGTAACAATGGGTAAAAATATGGGTGTGAATATGAGTACTGCCGGGGTTATATCCATAAATATTCCAACCCCTAAAAGGATTAAATTGATAACCAACAGCACTACAAATTTGTTATCTGATACATTCATCAGGAGTTCTGTTACTGCTTGTGGCAGGTTTTCATACGACATGGTCCAGCTCATAGACATGGAAGCCGCTACCAATAACATAACGATAGCAGTGGTTCCTGCAGATTTTAAAATGATTTCAGGGAGTTCATTTATGGTAATTTCCTTATAGATCAGTGAAAGAATTAAGGCATAAAGTACTGCAATCGCAGATGCTTCGGTAGCAGTAAAAATACCGGCTACAATACCACCAACCACCACAACCAATAAAAATAAACTTGGTAACGCTCTCAAGAAATACTTGAAGATTTCATACCATTTGGCCTTTAATCCTATCGGATATTTTTTCTTATAAGCATAAATACCTGCCACCAACATCAATAAAAATCCGATGAGAAAACCAGGCACATACCCTGCTATAAACAAAGCTGCTATTGAAGTTCCTCCACTTGCCAGTGAATAAACAATCAATACATTACTCGGGGGAATTAACAAACCTGTGGTCGAAGAAGTAATATTCACAGCTGCACTATATGCTTCATCATATCCTTCTTTTTTCATTCTTTTACCCATTACGCCTCCGATAGCGGAAGCTGCAGCCACCGCAGACCCGGAAACCGCACCAAAAAGCATACATGCAACTATATTAACATAGGCAAGTCCGCCCGGAAAACTTCCTACCAGCGACTTTGCAAAATCAATCAAGCGTTTAGCAATTCCACCTTTATTCATTAATTCTCCTGCGAATATGAAAAACGGAATGGCAATGAGGGAGAAGCTGTCCAGACCTGTTGCCATTCTTTGGGCTACCACGGTAAAGGTTGCCAAAGAAGGAATACTAAAACATAGAGTGATTAATGCTGATAACCCAATACTATAGGCAATGGGAACACGCAACATTAAAAACACAACAAAACTTATAATGAGGATATAAATTTCCATGAACTTTTATTTAATGCTATACTCTGTATGACTGACTACATTTTTAAAATGACTTATACTATAAATGATGATCAAAACTCCACTTATCGGTAAAACCATATATATATATGCCAACGAAATTTCTAATGCAGGCGATTTTTGCTCCAGGTAATAGGTTAGATATACCAGTCTACCACCGCCAATAACTAAAACGAGTAAGGCGAATAAGCCCACGAGAAAGGCAGCAACTTTACCTAGAATACGCTCGCGGTATAAATTCATCCATTTTGACGGGATCAATGAGATTGCAAGATGCATTCTTTTTCCGGTAGCATAGGCTGCTCCCAACATACCAATCCATATCAAAAGATATCTGGCCAATTCATCAGTAAAAGAGCTGGGTGCATTCAGCACATATCTTGAGAACACTTGCCATAATACATTTAAGGTCATGATCGCCATTAAAGCGATTAACACTTTTTCCAATATATTGTCTAGCACTCGCTTCATTATTCTTGAGATTTTATGGCTTTAATCATTTCTGCAATCACTTCTTCTTGTGATGCTTCTTCATACAGTTCTTTTACACTATTGGCAAAAGGTTCTTTATCTGGGTAAACAATCGTAACCCCAACCTCTTTTAAACCCTGGATAGCTTCTTCTTCTGCCTCTTTCCACAGTTTTCTTTGATATACCACAGATTCCTGAACCGCTTCTTTCAGCCATGCTTTTTCATTTTCATTTAATTTATTCAGGGTTTGGGTTCCGATTAATAATACATCCGGGATAGCCGTATGTTCATCTATGGAGAAGTATTTACATACTTCATATTGTCTTGACAAGTAAAAAACCGGTGGATTATTCTCTGCACCATCTACAACTCCTGCTTGTAAAGCCGTGTACAATTCGCCGGCAGAAATAGGGGTTGCGGCACCACCCATGGCCGAAATCATACTCATGGCCATTGGACTTTCCATGGTTCTGATCTTCTTACCCTTTAAGTCTTCGGGTTTTTCTATGGGATGATCTTTGGTGTAAAAACTTCTGCTCCCAGAGTCGTAAAAAGCTAAGCCATGCAACAAGGACTGATCGCTGGAGGATAAGATTTCCTGTCCTACTTCACCGTCCAGAACTCTGAATTGATGTTCTTTATTTTTAAAAATATAGGGTAATCCAAAAACTTTATATTGCGGAGCAAAGTTAGCCAATACTGCAGCTGAGACTTTAGTCATATCTAAACCACCTATCTGAATTAATTCCAGACATTCCCTTTCAGATCCTAATTGCTGGTTAGAATAAATTTCTATCGTAAGTTTTCCATTGGATTTTTCTTCCAGCCGTTTTGCCATAAACTCCATGGCTTCATGTACGGGATGCGTTACGTCTAATCCATGAGCACATTTAAGCACTTTTTGATTTGATTGCTCTTTGCAACCATAGGTAATCAGACAAAAACAACTTAAAACAACAACTATTAATCTATGAAACATTTTTAATTATTTGATAAAGGCCATTGCCTCACTGATTGCTGTTTTAATTTTTTTATAGTCTCCCGCTTCAAGCCATTCTTTTTTGAAAAGTGCAGATCCGATACCTACACTACACACCCCTGCATCGAACCACGAGCGAAGATTTTCTTCTGTAGGCTGTACCCCACCAGTAACCATGATATCGGTCCATGGACAAGGGGCTTTAACGGCTTTAACAAATTCAGGTCCTCCAAGTTGAGCTGCTGGAAATATTTTTATTATGTCTGCTCCCAATTCATGGGCGTTTCCAATTTCAGTAACCGTTGCACATCCGGGAATCCATACAATTTTTCTTCGGTTACATATTTTCCCAATTTCAGCATTCAGGAGTGGTGATACAATGAAAGATGCTCCATTCTGAATGTACAAAGCGGCCGTTGGTGCATCAACAATAGACCCTGCTCCCAATTCAAATCCGGGTAATTCTTCTAACACATAGCGGTTAAGAGCGGCAAAAGTTTCATGAGCAAAAGTACCTCTGTTGGTAAATTCAAAAACTTTAAGTCCTGCTTCATAACATGCTTTAACCACTTGTTTACAAACTTCCAGATCGGAATGATAAAAAACTGGGACAATTTTAGATTCCTTTATTTTTATGATTGTATCAACTTTTATACTCATATGAATTATCTTGAAACATTAGTTCTTTTATTCGTGTTCATGCTCTGAAAAACTTCTTCTTTGGTTACCAGGTTAAAATCACCTCTGATGCTATGCTTTAATGAAGCGGCGGCCACTCCAAACTCAAGGCTTTTGGCGTCATCATCAAAACTATTAAGACCATAAATTACACCTCCAACAAATGCATCTCCGGTACCAATTCTATCTACAATATTCGTTATTTTATATACTGAACTTTGACTGACATGATCATCCGAGAACAATTGAGCTGCATATAAATTTTCATTGGTGTTTTCGGTATTTCTAAAACTAAGAATGATCTTTTCAAGTTTTGGAAAACGCGCTTTTAATTTGGTTATGGTATCTGAAGTTTGATGAACCTCGATACCTTCTGTGGTTAATTCTACATAATTTGCGTGCAGTTCAAGCATTGTTTTAAAGGCAGCCATATCGCCGAACAGTACATGGGTATAAGCGACGAGTTCCGGCATTACCTGGGAAGGCAGCTTCCCCCAATTCCATAGTTTATGACGCATATTTAAATCTGTGGAAATGGTCAGTCCTTTCTTTGATGCTTCTAAAATGGCTCTTCGGCACACCCTTGCTGCATTCTTAGAAATCGCAGGAGTGACACCGGACCAATGAAACCAGGTGGCATTTTTAAAAACCTCATCCCAATCGATATGCTCTTCCTCAATTTCATAAAAAGAGGAGTATTTTCTATCGTATATTACTTTACTATTTCTATTAGACACTCCCACTTCGAGATAATAAGTCCCCAACCTATCACCTCCATACACCATCTGGGAAACATTCACATTGAGTTTTTTAAGGATTTGAACAATACTCCCGGATAACTCATTTTCCGGAATTCTGGATACAAATGAAACATCTACCCCAAAATTCGCAAGTGAGACTGCAACATTGGCTTCACTCCCACCATAATTAACATCTAAGGATGTAATTTGAGATAATCGATAATGATTTGAGGTAGACAACCTCATCATGATCTCACCGAATGTAATTATTTTGGGATGTTTCGTATTCATTTATTTTAAAACTTTAATATTTTGCTTTCCGTTAATTCGTTCTATCATAACGACTTCACCGATAAGAACCTGATCATCGACTATCTTATGCGAAACCAATGATTTTGAAATATCGTGAGAGACCATGATGATGTATTCTTTATCGTCTATATTCAGTTTAATCGCTTCTGCCTGATTATCTGGTAATTCTTTTCCACCTCTGTTAAAAACCGGAATTCTTTCATAAGTAATTTGATTATCCTCCGGAAAATACAATAGTGTTATAAAGGAATTAAAACCTTCTGCCTTTATAGACAATTCGGCTCTTTTAATTTCTTCCTTGTAATTATAATCCGGAGAGTACCATGCATCAATTAATTTAGCATCCACTGGTTTCAGTGGTTGTATTCTTAGATTATTTTTTTCACGGGTTGTTGAAAGTCCTCCTTCCACTATTTCGACTTGTTGATCAGCAAAGTTAAAATATTGAGAATAGGTATGTTCTTCGTTGGCTTCAAAGCTATCGATTAACAGCCATACATCAGGCTTTAAGTAAAGCATTCTACGTTTCATTAATACCGGATCTTCCAGTCTAAGATACGCTTTATTTATTGCCTCGGCATAATCAAATCCATCTTCGATCAAGGCATAAGCTCCTTCAGACTTCGCTTCAAACTTATTACTCCAGGAACCATTGTATATAGAGTTAGTAAGGTTATCCACTCCCAAAGTGTTGTGAGCTGTATTTTCTTTGAAGTATTGGCGCCAATTATTGTATACATAGGTATATCTTCCGGTATCTACCAGGTAATCTCGTCCGTGTGCGAATAAAGTAAAATGAAGGATGTTATCATGAGAGTGCCCACCACCTATTCTTCGCATGTGGAAACTACTGTAAAAGGCATCCTCATTCCAGGAAGATCGTGAATACAGATCGCCGGCATTAAATTGGTATGCGGATAAAAAGTCAGGTAATTTTTCGCCGAGTTCTTTATAAGAGTTGTTTACCTCTTTGCCAAACAGAAAATAGTTCTCATAGTTTAATTCATCGTAGGCTCTCGATTTTAAAACCTCGTCCTTAAATAATACCGAAGCGGTAGTAAGCATATCTCTTAAGTCATTATCATCGCTATCTCCTAATAAGGGTTCATTATAATTTGGTTTTTGCCAATCGAGATTCGCATGGCCCATTTGTAATGTTTTATTCATCAACCTGTCTGTAAGCTTAATATTGGCTCTTTTTGCTAAAAGAACCGTATTCATAAAGCAATGCATTACTTCATTATGATACATCGGAGATTGCTCCCATTGCGTTCCATCTTCCAGAATCTGGTTCTGTATACATTCGTGCAATTTTTCAACGGAACTGGTTTGCCATTCTTCTCCTTTTTTAAAATCTGTAAGGAAAACTGCAGCACTAAACAAACCACTAAATTCAATAACCCCCCAATTACTAGTTCTTGAATGTCCGCTAAAATGACTATTTAAGTAGGTTGCATGTTCAGCGATACTACCTAAGAATTTTTCTAAAAATTCTGGAGTTACATGTTTTGAATCTTTCATGTATTCAAAACTTTTTACCCAGTTTTCCATGCGAATACCCGCCTCAATTCGTCTCCATGTAGTCCATTTTGTCTTTTTATCTATGACATTGTTATCGATCCAATGAGTAGCCTGGTCTACAAATTCCTTTGCATATTTTTCTTTTCCGGTAAGCAAGTATGCTTTTCCAAGATCTAACCAAAATCGATGTCTGCTGAGCATAAAAGTCCATTCCTCATCACCAAAAGGATTTACCTGCCAATCAATTTCTCCTTTAAACACATAGGGAACGGTAGTTTTCTCCATATCCCATTCATATTCGAACAAGAAATATTTTCTTTTTACTTCATCCGCCACGCGAATAGAGGTTTCCACCTCATCTTTAAAAGTGTCTTTTATATAAGATACATCATCTTTATTTACTTTTAGATAGATATTTTCCTTTTCTCTATAAAAATCCAACAAGGCTTTTCTTGCATTTTTAAGATCATTCGACTCATAAAATTCTTTCACTTTTGACAGTGCAGGATTATTATAGTCCAACATTTCAAATACAAGGGTGTTTTGAGCAAAAGAAGTAATCCCTATAAAAAGCGTGAACAAGAGCAGTAATGTATTCTTTTTCATTTCAAGATGATATTAAATATTTCTTCAATAATACTATTAATATTTAAATAATACAAACGATTGTATTTATATTTATGGTACAAAAAAACCTTGAATATCATTCAAGGTTCATGAATTTAATAAAATTTTTATTTATAATTCAAATTGCAGTTCTTCTGTTGTTGGCGGTAAACATCTCGAATCGTCACAGACCATAAATTCAACACTTCCTTTAATGGTGAACTTTTGATTTGGTGCCAACCTTATTTTTTGTTTAAAAACTGCCTTAGTATCAAAGTATTTAATCTTCATTTCAAAGATCTTATCGTCAACTACATGACCATCCTCTTCTACCGTACCTTCGACTAATTTAAATTTCTTAGAGGAATCGTCATAAGTAAAAGTGGTCGCTACCGGACCTCCCTCCGGAACATCCTGTGAATACAAATGCCATCCTTCGTCAATAGTAGCCGTAGCCACCAAATAGGCTTCTGTTTTACTAATTTTTTCTACGGAAGTAGACCATTTAACGGGTTCTAGTATTTGGGCCTTCGTCACTGCCGCAGCAAAAAACAATAATACAACAACTAATTTCTTCATTACGCTCATTTTAGATTATTTGATAAATGTATATAGTTTTAGAAAAATTAAAAGCGCTCCATATTACTTTAACATAAGTTTATAAGGCTATTCAAGCCCGTTATTATCCATTATTGTTTGCATGATCGGATAACTTTCATCTGTATCACCATATTGCGCTCTTAGTTTCAATAATTCTTCTTTCATTTGGGCTATTCTTTCTGCATATTGTGGCTGGTTGATAGCATTATTTAATTCTTTAGGATCTTTTTCCAAATCATAAAATTCCCAGGTTGGTTCTGAAGGTTCATCTTCTTTAGAACCGTATTTCCCTAAACCTTGACCATAAAAGAATGCCAGTTTATACTTATCAACTCTTATACCAAAGTGTGCCGGCCTGTCGGGATGGTGCAGCCAATACCTGTAATACATGGCATCTCTCCAGCTTTCGGGTGTTTTGCCACCTAAGTTTTCTCTAAAGCTTTCTCCCTGAATATATGCTGGCTTTTCAATTCCCGCATAATCGGCCATCAGTGCAGCAAAATCAATATTTAGAATGATATCATCTATACGCTTTCCTCCTTTAATCTCCTTTGGATATCTGATAACAAAAGGCATTCGTAAAGACTCTTCATAGATGAGCCTTTTATCAAAAAATCCATGCTCTCCGAGAAAATATCCTTGATCGGCCGTATAAATCACAATGGTATTATCGGCTATTCCTTCCGCTTCCAGGTAATCGAGTAACTTACCGATATTATCATCGATAGCAGCTCCACTGCGCATAAAGTCCTTCACTAACTTTTGATAAATCTTTTTACGAAGTTCTATACTGTCTAACCCTTCAAGCGGATAAGGCAAACCCGGGTAATCGGTCCAGAATGTCTCAGGATGCTCTGTAGCCTCTTTCCATCTGGCAGCCAGTTTTTCCAGTTTTTGTCCAACAAAGGTTCTGCCTCCGTTTCCTTTACCAAAATCTAATAATGATTCCGGCTCAGGAATTTCCAGATCGGTATAGAGATCCTTAAATCTTTCGGGATAATCAAAAGGTTCATGGGTTGCTTTAAAGCTACACAACATAAAAAATGGCTTGGTGGTATCTCTTTGTTTAAGGTGTTCTACCGTTAGATCGGCAATCACATCTGTTGAAAATCCTTTATAGACTTTCCCTTTACTACCATCAGCCCCATCCGTCCAGGTTTCTTTTGTTTTAAGAATCGGATCCCAGTAGCGTCCCTGTCCTGGTAATACATTAAAATAATCAAAACCTTCCGGCTGTTTATCTAAGTGCCACTTTCCGATTATGGCCGTTTGATAACCATTTTCACCAAGTGTTCTCGCAATATTAGGATGTCCCTGAGGCAATGGTTCTCTTAAGGTGTAAACCTGATTTAGATGACTGTATTGTCCGGTTAAAATGGTTGCCCGGCTAGGGGAACAAATCGAATTGGTACAGAAGGCATTGTTGAGCACTACTCCTTCATTGGCCAAACGCTTGATATTATCGTTCTTTACATAATCTTGCAGTTGCCCGCCATAAATACCCCAGGCTTTAGAGGTATGGTCATCGGAAAGAATAAACAAAATGTTAGGCTTTTGATTGCTCACACTTTGATCGGCCTTTTCTTTTTTATCAGCTTGCTTACAGTTAACATTCAACAAACTTATAAATAGGATGAAGGCAAACAACAATGGATTTTTCATTATACTGGTGTTTTATTTAGTACTCTTTAATGGAGAATGGGTATATTCTCATTTTACAATTCCCTCTTTTTGTGTTTCAGGATTTCCTCTGGCAAATTTAGTAGGTTGTCACCTTATATTGTTTTTGTAATTCCTCTAATTTACTTTTCAATTCTTTAATCAAGGATGAATATTGCTCATCGTGAAACAAGTTATGCATTTCTTCCGGATCTTTTTGCAGATCGTATAATTCCCATTCATCCATATCTTCGTAGAAGTGAATTAATTTATAACGGTCTGTTCGGATTCCGTAATGTTTTTTAACCCCATGTTCATTCGGCGATTCATAGTAATGGTAATAAATAGCCTCTCTCCAATCTACTTTTTCATTATTCAAAAGTGGTTTTAAGGATGCACCCTGCATATCTTCGGGAATGTCAACTCCTGCAAAGTCCAGAAAAGTAGGAGCATAATCTATATTCTGCACCAATTCTTCTATGGCACCTTTATTTTTAATTCCCTCAGGGTATCTCATCAATAAAGGGGTACGTAAAGATTGTTCATACATATATCTCTTATCAAACCAACCATGTTCACCCATATAAAATCCTTGATCTGAAGTATAAACAACCAAGGTATTTTCTTTAAGGTTATTTTGGTCGAGATAATCCAATAGCCTTCCCACGTTATCATCCAGCGACCTGATAACTTTTAAATAATCGTTCATATATCGCTGATATTTCCAGATCGCTAATTCGTCATCTGTTAAACCTGCTTCCTTAAACTGTTCCAGGATAGGCGTGTAATAGGCATCCCATATTTCCTTTTGTTCAGGAGTCATTAGGTTATACATATTTTTGTAAGCGTTCCTATATTTACTAGGCAGCGCATCGTCATTCATTTTAAGGTCATAAACCAAATCCATATCCTTAATAATACTCATCTTATTGAGCTTCGCCGCTTTCCTTCCTTCATAATTATCAAAAAAATTAGCCGGTACCTTATATTCCTTTTCACTCAGGGAATCAAGCATGGTTATGTTTGGTTGCCAAATACGATGTGCTGCCTTATGATGTACTAATAAACAGAAAGGTTGATCTTTTTTTCGGCCGTCAAGCCATTGCATGGCCTTGTCGGTAATTACATCTGTCACATAACCCTTGGATGGGGTTTTTTCGCCATTTTCAATAAAAGTAGAATTGTAATAATTTCCCTGTCCGATAAGTATTTCCCAATTATCGAAACCTGTTGGATCACTTCTCAAATGCCATTTCCCAATCAATGATGTTTGATATCCTGCCTGTTGAAGATATTTGGCAAAATTTGGTTGTGTGTTATCAAAGGTTGTAAAATTGTCTATCTGACCATTGATATGACTATGCTTCCCTGTTAACATAACTGCTCTACTGGGAGCACAAATAGAGTTTGAAACAAAACTATTGTTAAATATCACTCCTTCATTGGCAATCCTATCCAGGTTAGGCGTTTGTATATATCGATCGTCATAGGCACTCAAAGTCTGATAAGAATGATCGTCGGTCATTATAAAAACAATATTAGGACGACTCGGTGTTTTTGCTTCTTTAGTTTGGGTTGAACAACTTGGGAAGCTCATAGCTATTAATGCTAAAAAGAATAAGAAATAACTTAATTTCGTTCTCATGGAAATGGCTAAATTTTAGGTTGAAGATACTGATTATCGGAGTTATTTTGATCTTTGTTGGTTTCAATTACCATTACAAATGGTTCTTCCGGATGATTCTCAGGATTATACTGTATTAAAAATTCATTGTTGTAGGTCTTTTCAATGGACAGTTCCAAGCCAGGGTTATCCAATAGATATGCCTTTTCGATGGAAACTCCTTTTTTGGTTTTAACGGTGTATACTCCCGATATCGGTTGATTAAATACAACCATATATTTTTCCTGGGTAATACGATTGGTTGTGAAATATCCCCAGTCTTGTTTTTCCCAGTCAAGGTAACCGCAATTATAAATAGCGGTACTGTTTACCTTCATCCATTCTCCTACCTGTTTGGCTAATTTTGTTTCCTCTTTTCGAATAGTTCCTAAGCCATCAGGACCGAAATTCAATACAAAATTGCCATCCAAAGCAACTGCTTTTACCAACATTTCGATAAGCTCATTACTTGTCTTTACATGTCCACGCCAATCGGAATGGTATCCCCATTGATTTTCAGGAATTGTCATTACACAATCCCAGTCGTTGCCATGTACTTCCTCGATGGTATTTGGCATTTTTCGTTCCCAACCTTGTTCATAATCACCCATCATATTTCCATTGGCATCAAAATGCCTGTTACCGTAGTCATCAGGCCTAAAACGGCTTCCAATAATTAAGCCCGGAATCATTTCTCTTAATTCTTTATCCAGATCATATACATAAGAAGCTTGTTCTTTCCAGGCCGCATCCCACGTACCATCAAACCACAATCCCTTGGTTTCAGGATATCTGGTTAATAATTCTATTAATTGATTTCGTGTAAATTCTTTAAACACCTCATAATCTGTACGATCTTTATCAGTCACCAATTTCGATTTATATCCGAAGTGATTCCAGTCTATAATAGAAAAATATAAATACACATCGATTCCTTGTTTATCGTAGGCTTCTACCAATGCACCGATTATATCTTTTTTATATGGCGTATTGGCGATGGTATAATCGGTATACTCACTAGGCCACAAACAAAATCCATCGTGATGCTTGGTTGTAATAATAACGTATTTGGCTCCTAATTCTTTGGCCTGTTTTGCCCAGGCGTTAGCATTGAAATTTTTGGGATTGAATTCTTTATATAAATTATCATAGGCTTCATTAGGCATTCCTTCCCATGACCGTATCCATTCGGCTGCGCCGGCATAATATTTCCCATTCCAATGCCCACCGGGAATCGCATAAACTCCCCAATGTATGAATTGGCCCAAGCCATAGTTTCGCCAATCTTGCATTGGTTGATCGGTTCTTTTTCCTATGCGCTCGGCTCCATACTTTAAAGTAATATTAGTTCTTTTTTCATCACTTTGTCCGTAACCCACGCCTAGTATAAAGAAAACTATCAGGAGTTGTATCTGAGTTAAATGGTATAAAATCTTCATATTTTTTTTCATCTTTAATCTTAAAGTTATTGATGTCGATGGTTAAATTAGTTTTGGTATAAACCGGTATTTCCTGCTTCCCACAATGGGGTTAAACTATCGATTAGCTTATGTCTGCCTGCTGCAATGTTATGTAATTCATCAGGATCGTCTTCATAGTTAAATAATTCTATTACAGGCTTTTGTTTTCTAAAATACTTTGTTAACCGATACTTTTTAGTTCGCAGCGAGATTCCTTTTCGGTAATAACTAAAGGCCACATTCTCCCAATTTTCATCCTGAGTAGCTGTCAACAGTGGTTCCAAACTTCTCCCCTTTGTTTCATAAGGCATTTCGAGACCCGCCATATCCATTATTGTTGGATAAATATCAATCGTACTCACTATATTGGAATTTACAGACTGTCCCTCGTTCATTGAACCTGGCATTTTAATAATTAAAGGGCTATGCAATGCCTTTTCAAAACATGCATGTTTACCCCACATATGATGATCACCTAACTGCCACCCATGGTCACCCCACAATACTACTATCGTGTTCTCATACAGGCCTTGGTCTTTTAAGGCTTTTAAAACTTTACCAACCTGGGCATCAATATAACTGACACTGGCATAGTAAGCATGTTTTAATTTACGTGCATATGCATCAGTAGCCGGTTCTTTCAAAGTAGGTTTTTCATCTCCCAACAGGTATTGATTCAGCTCTCCATTATTATTCATACTTGCCATATGAACATTTTCCGGTAATTCAGCCCCCGTGGAAAGGGGAATACTGTCTCTTTCATACAAGTCCCAATATTTTTTGGGTGCATTAAAAGGTAAATGAGGTTTAAAAAAGCCTACTCCTAAAAAGAAAGGTTTATTATGTTTTTTAAATTCCTTTAATTTTTGTGTGGCTAAATTGGCTGACAACCCATCGACATAATCATCATCTGACTCTGCTATTTGTTCGTATGGCTTCACTTTTTTATTCAAGCTATTTCGATTCGAACCATCGGCATATCCAAAAAACGCATTATTTCCTGTCTTCCACTTACCCGGGTTCAGTAACATTTCATCCCAACTGTAGGGGAGCTCTAAGGGAGCATTATCTGATTTTTCCTGATATCCATAGACCAAGCCATCGGGATGGTGACTTATTTTACCAATCCCAACGGTGTAATACCCATGATTTCTCAAGTGGTGAATAAATGTTTCCGGAGATTTGTTTTCCTTGTTTTTGGTAATTTTATGTACCATCACATTATTATTCAAATCCTCAACAGCCGCAGGCAGTTTGCCCGTAAGGAGTCCATAACGGGATGCTCCACAGGTGGGAACCGTAACATAGTGATTAGAAAAAAGGACCCCATCATTAGCCAACCTATCTATATTTGGGGTTTGAATGATTTGATTTCCGTAGCAACCCAATTCGGGTCTTAAGTCGTCAATAGCAATAAAAAGGATGTTCGGCTTTTTTTCCTGTTGCTGTTCCTTTGATTTAGAAATGCAAGAACAAATAAACAAGAGTAATCCTATTAGTAAGTATTGTGGTTTTAATTTAATCATCATTATGAATGGAATTTTAAAAAAAAGAGACCAGTTAAACCAGCCTCTTTTTTAATTAAAAACTCAAAACAAAACATAACTATCTTAACATATTTATAGAGCGACTCTATAAACTAATATTACATCTTTACCAACCTCGGTTGCTATTTTACTTATGTAACAATAGTACTAAAAAAGTATGCTTTATCCAATCGTTTGTCATTTTTTTATACAAATGCCCTAAAAAAGCCTATTAATGTATTATTTATAACAGATGAACGGCTATTTCCATTAGTACTTTTCAATTTGATACCTGTTAGGGTGGGCACTATTATACTGTTTATCGTGAGAAAGCCCCAGAAATAACGGATCCTTCAATTCTTTGATCCATGCTTCCATGAGCCTGGAGTACTTTTTTTTAATTTTAGGATTGTCATTAATTAGGTTAGTAAGCTCTCCAGTATCTTTGCTTAAGTTAAACAATTCCTCCAGGTTTCCATCGGCATTAACCAATTTCAAATCACCAATACGAACGGCGTAACTTTCCTTGTCAAACTGTCTCCAATAAAGCGTTTTATGAGGCGTTGCATTATTGGTTCCTGCTAAAAAAGGCAATAAGTTCACTCCGTCTAATTTATTTTTAGGCTTTGCTTTGGCCGCCGCTGATACCGTTGCAAAAATATCAAGTGAGATCACCGGTTTATGATATGCAACTCCCGCTGGGATCATCCCTTTCCATTGCATTGCAAAAGGTACCCTAATTCCCCCTTCATACAACCAACCTTTGCCTTCGCGTAAAACTCCGTTATCTGATCCGTTATGCTTCTCAGGCCCCCCATTATCCGAAAGAAAATAAACCATGGTATTTTCTGCCAAATCGTAATTTTCCAAAGCATCCAGGATCTGTCCTACTCCATCATCTACTGCACTTACCATGGCTGCATAGGTTCGTCTTTTTTTATTCTCAATATGACTAAATCGCTTTAAGTATTTTTCCGTAGCTTGTAATGGTGTATGTGGAGCATTATAAGCCAGATAGAGAAAAAAAGGCTCTTCTCTTTTGTTGCTTACAAAATTAACCGCTTCTCTGGAAAGAGCATCTGTAAGATATTCAGTTTCGTCTATCCTTGAATCATTTTTTAAAAGTTTGGTTTTGTACGCCGAGTATTGATGTGTTAACTCCGACAAATCGTTCAGCACCCAATCTTCCGGAAAATAATAATGTCCTCCTGTCAAAAAGCCAAAAAATTCATCAAACCCGCGCTTTAATGGCCTTAGATCTTTATGACCTCCTAAATGCCATTTTCCAATCGCCATCCCATGATAACCTTCTCGCTTAAGCACGGTAGCCAACGTTTCTTCTGATAGTGGAAGCCCTTGATTAATGTCGTTAGGGGCAAATAGCGGGTTTCTTCCAAAACCAAATCGATCCTGATACCTGCCTGTAATTAAACCTGCACGGCTTGGACCGCATACCGGATTGCTTACATAGCCTTCAGTGAATTTAACTCCATTGGAAGCAATGCGATCAATATTTGGTGTTGGAATATCCTGGCATCCATTAAATCCGACGTCATTATATCCGAGATCATCGACAAGAATTATTATTACATTGGGTTTACCCTCCATTTTGCCCGATTGACTGGTTTGTGCACTCAAATTGAAAGAGAATATCACTATCATGAGGATACCCAAACTAAAAGGATACATTCTTACTTTATTCATATGCTTGATTATTTATTTTGTTTTTCTCCGAACTCTTCTTGTTGCCTCTCAACTTCCTTTAACTTTAATTGATTTAATTCTTTACGCAGTGCTTGAATTTCTATTTGTAGTTTCTTATCTGAAGCTACATTGGTTTTCTCTTGTTTTTTATTTTGATCATACGCCAATAATTCCTCCTCGGAAAAAAGCATGGTTTCATGAGCAGGAACACTCCAAAACGTAAGTTCTCCTGCTATTGGTCTTTGTTCACCTTTGGGGGTTATGTAAGCCCGTACGGTAATCTCTCCTGCCTTGGTCGTGGAACGAATTAAAACAGGAGCCGTCCCCCAGGATAGTTTATGAGGATTTTGAATTAACGGGTCATCGCCCATTAATTCGGCCTCGCCTTCAACTTCAAACTGTACGAGGCTGTTATTCAATCTTTTTACAGTTCCATTTTTATCCGTCACCGCTGCGACTACCGTTACTAAATCAGATCCGTTCGCCACCAGATTTGTATTTTCGTTATCCAGCCACAGTTTTATTTTAGATGGGCGATAGGCCGGATAAACGGTATCGACAGCTACCTTTTTACCATCTATAAAACCTTCTGCTAACAAATATACCTCATCATGTCTTTTCTTTCGGGTTCTTTCTTTGATCTCCATAAAATTATAAACATCTTCAAATACAATTGGAGGTGAAGGCATGCCCTCAACATCAGGCTTTTTATGATATATTTTCGTTTCTCCATCTTTAAAAGCCTTTAATCTAACTTCATCGCAGTTGGAATACACCGTTACATCTCCTTCTGAAAAGGGAGTCATTTCGTTGGCTATGAAAACCATTGGTCCGGTTTCGAAAAGACTGGTTTTAACCTCAGGACTTCTTTGTGCCATAAACATATAATAAGCGTATTTGGGCTGTCTGTATGCATCCATTAACCCACCATAAAACGGATCCGGATGATAACCTCTCTGATGGTCAAAGGAATGCCATAAGGCCCCTCCAACATGCTGTCTTTTGGTTTTGTACAAAACATTATAAGAAGTAAAAGGGTATGAGGGGTTTGCATAATGCGCAGCTTGAATCAGCATAGGTCTTTCTCCCCATCCTCTGTGCACTCTGCTAGTAGAATTATGGGAGCTCCAATCATCGACATTATCTCCCCATTCTCGGGTAAAATAGGTTTTTGTTTTGTCTAAATTTTTTGCTTCCCATCCTACGTTACCTGAATTTGGATGGGCAAACTGTACCTGATAATACTCACTCCCTTTGGCATGATTATCACAAGCGGCATACGAATTTTTATAGGGAAACTCTTCCCAAACAATTTCTTTGGCTTTTTTTGCAAAATAATCCGGATACCATGTTTCATTTAAAATAGGCTCCCAAAGAAATAAGGAGGCTCTATTTCTATCCCTTCGAACCATGTTACGGATATCACTATAAACTCTTTTTTCAAATATTGGATCTTTATTCCAAAATTGCCATCCCGGGGTATTAACAATTACAAAAAGACCCAATTCATCGCACGCATCCATAAACGCCGGGTCTTGGGGATAGTGAGCATTTCTGATCACTTTTAACCCTATGTCACGTAACTTTTTAGCATCCCGCCAATGTAAATTATTGGACACGGCATTACCGACAACGGCGAAGTCTTGGTGTCTATTCGCTCCTATTAACGGTTGTCGATAAGGTTTTCCGTTTAGA
This sequence comes from Zhouia amylolytica AD3, assembly GCF_000511935.2. Taxonomy (NCBI): domain Bacteria; kingdom Pseudomonadati; phylum Bacteroidota; class Flavobacteriia; order Flavobacteriales; family Flavobacteriaceae; genus Zhouia; species Zhouia amylolytica. The sequence goes on from NZ_AYXY01000020.1 coordinate 24,931, forward strand.
TAAAGTCCTTTATCCCCTTTAAACTCAATACTTCTTATTCCAACTCGTTTATAATATCCATCGACAACCTTACCATTTTTATCAATAAGTTCTACCTTGACCTTATACAGATATGGATTTTCCGGAGACCATAAGTTTGGATACTCTAGTGTAGATTCTGTTTGAAAGGTTCCTTCACTTTTTATTGTAAGGTTAATATTCTTTTCTAAGTGCCTAAGTGTTGCTCCTTCTTCGTTGATAATACGATATCTTATCTTTCCGGTGAATCTTTTTCCGGTTTCATTTCGCAGATGGAGTTGAAGTATCAGTTTAGCACTTTCATCACTTACATCGTCATATGCTATCAAAAATCCTCCTCCTGCTTTTTTATTTTCGTAGTTCTCGTTGGTAATGTAAGTTTCATTATGAGTTACCAACCAGCAATCTCTGTAGATACCTCCAAAATAAGTAAAATCAAGAACGCTTTGTTCCTTTCCTGGTGGGAACAGTGGATCATTGCTGTTATCGGCCTTTACTGCAATAACATTATCCTGATTAAAACTTAAATGATCTGTTATATCAACAACAACAGGAAGATAACCACCAAAATGTTCTTTTACCAGAACTCCATTTATCCAAATTTTGGATTTCCCCATGATACCTTCGAAATGCAAAAAATGTTTCTTTCCTTTTAGGTCATTTAGGGGAATAAAATGTTTTCTGTACCATACTGTTCCCTGATAATTCACACCCCCACTAGCTTCTTCAGGCACGTATTCGATTCCATCAGGTAAATTCACAACAGGCCATTGTGAGTCATTGAAATTTTTTTCGGCACCATCTTTCAAATCTCCTTTGTATAATCGCCAGGCTACATTCATAGACATCACCTTTCTCCCCGAGTTTTCAATGGGAAAGAATCCGGCTGTTGAAAATTTTGGCTGTTGAGCATTCAATACGAATGATGAAATAAATACAAACAGAATAGGGAAAACTCTTTTCATAAAACTAAGGGTTATAACAGCTGAAATTTAAAAATAAAATATTGGAATTTGATGATCCGGTTTCCAATAACCCGGAATCCCGACACATAAAGTTACAGACAACGAATTGTTTACATAAAAATAAAGCAGTGAATAGAATCCACTGCCTTATCATAACCAAATTAATATAAATGAAATAGGGTCTAAGCTCAAACCTATGTTGACATTTACGTACCATTCGACCAATTTTATTTACCATCCTCCCTGATCTCACTACTAACTGAAACGTTGATGTATCATAAGATGAACAGGTTGATGGGGTCTTTAAAAAAGAATACCTTGTAAGCCTCAACTTATCAATACTATTAATTTTTTAAAAGTCTTTTTTGTGTTATTGGGCATTATAATCCCCTGTCAAAAATTTTGCTTTTGACAGGGAAATTATTTTACTAACCTACCAACCAGGATTTTGTTCCAGGTTTGGATTCAATCCAATTTGATCCGTTGGAAATGGAAACAGGTAATCTTTGGAAGCGTCAAATTCTCTCAAACTGGCATCCTGAAGAATTATATTTCCATCATTGTCTAAAGTGATTCCATTTTTTTCTGTATCAGACAAATTAAAATCTTCAAACAATTTATTTCCTAATATCGATTTTGGAAGTTCTGTTTCTGCGGTTTTCCACCTCATGAGATCCCAATACCTAAAACCTTCAAGTGCTAATTCTACCCTTCGTTCTCTTCTAATTTCATCTCGCATACTCAAACCATTGGTAGTAACGAATGAATTCGTTAACGATGGTAGTGCTACACTTGCTCTTGCTCTAAGCTTATTAATTGAAATATTCAAATCGCCATCGCTAATTGCATCATCAAGTTCATAGGTAGCTTCCGCATAATTTAAAAGCACCTCAGCATACCTCAATACGGCTCTGTCTATATAAGATCTTGAATTTTGCCAGTCATCAATATGTGCATATCTTCTGTTTGCAAATCCGGTACGTTGAAAATTCAGATCAGGTACGGTAAAAACTGGTTTTGTTCCTATATATTCATCACCTTCTTTGAAGAAAGTAGCAAGCATACGCGGATCTCTGTTTTCAAAAACTTCTACTGTGGTAGTAGGTTCCGTATACAAAGGTGATTTATCTAATGGTAATCCATCCGTCATTACATAGGCATCTGCCAGGGCTTTGGTTGGATTTGCTGCACCTGTTTCTAAATTCCTTTGTGTAACATGAGAGGTAATGGATTCATCAATATTCTTTCCGTATTGTCTCACAATGATATTTTCAGGATTATCAGGCCCTTCTCCTTCATATTGATAGAGGTCAAAATATTCAGGATAAATATCATGCTCTCCGCTATCCATTACTGCCTTGGCAGATTGTCTGGCAATTCGCAAGTGTTTTTGAGCATCTCCATAGCTATGAAACTTTGAACGCGTTCCTTCAAAAAGTGCCACCCGAGATTTAAACGCAAGAGCAGCCGTACTTGTTATACGCCCATAATCTGAAGAACTCAATTCGCCTGGTGCATGTAATTTTGAAGCCGCAAAATCCAAATCTTCATATATAACTGTTAAAATTTCCTCTCTTGAAGCTTTCGGTTCTTGAAGTTCAGGAGCATTTTCTTCTAAGGTTTTTAGAATAAGTGGTACTCCTCCATACCTTTTTAATAAATTAAAATAACTCCATGCTCTAAAAAACCTTGCTTCAGCCACATATATGTCTACAATATCCGAACTTACTCCTGCCTCCAGAACTCTCTGAGATTTTTCTATAATATTATTTGCTCGTCGAATAGCGGTATACTGACTACCATAATTTCCATCAGAAGACGGGGTCAGTCTGGTTCCGTCACTAATAGAATTAGGTCCGGTACCGTAAGCATCATCCGACCATACATCGCCAGTTTCCGGTAACCCAGGTAATGCAAAATACAATACATTAGCTGCTGCTTTTAAATCTCCTTCATTATTCCAAAATGCAGGATCTGTGATTACTGTTTCCGGAATTCGATCTACATCACATGAAATGGTGCCTATTGCAAATACACCAAACAATATTGCTTTTATACTTTTACTTATTTTCATAATTATCTTTTTAATCATTAAAATGATACATGTACACCTATAGCTAAAGAACCACTTAACGGATAATCTGCATGGGCATTATTTCTTTGCTCAGGATCTAACACGCCATCAAAAACGCCTAGTTTAGAAAATGTAGCTACATTCTCTGCAGACAAATAAAGTCGAACACGAGATAAATTCATTTTATTTATGTATTGTTCCGGAATAGAATATCCAAGCTGCATATTCTTTATTCTTAAGTAAGCAGCATTAAGAACCCACCTGTCTGAGGTTGCGAAATTATGATGCCCACCAATAAAAGGCCTTGGAAATGCAGCATCCGGATTATCAGGTGTATAGTAATCTGTGTGTATTGACATTGGCTGTATCCATGAATAAATTAAAGGTTGAGACACATACCTGGAAGGAATTATATTTCTCTTCCCTACTCCTTGTAAGAAAATACTAAAATCTAAAGCCTTCCAATTGGTATTTAAATTGATCCCATAGATGTATCGCTGTTGGGTACTTCCTAATTTCACCAAATCTCCATGATCTTCAACAGTACCTCCACCGTTGTTAATCCTGCCATCTCCATTTTGATCAACATATTCAATATCACCTAGACCTGTTCTACTGCTATAGAAAGGAGCATTATCCAGTTGTTCCTGAGTTTCTATATACCCCGAAACTGTTTCATAACCCCAGATGGTATTCAGCGGTAATCCTGTTATTTTACCATTAACGCCACCACCAACAAGATTATATCCTTCACCGTAATTTATCAATTCATTTTGATTATCAGAGATGTTAAATCCTAAAGTAAAATTGAAATCATCTCCAATTTGATCGCGATAGGATAATGCGGCTTCCCATCCCCAACTCTTTAATTCACCTTCATTGGTACGTGGAGCTCCAACCCCCAGTGTTGCAGGTCTTCTTACCTGTACCAGCATGTTGTTATTTGTTTTCTTATAATAATCGAAACTTCCGGTTATCTTGTTTTTAAGAATCCCAAAATCAAATCCATAATCTGTAGTTTCGAGGGTCTCCCAACCTAAACTTGATGATGGAATTGAACCTTGGTAAAAGTACATCGCACGGTCTTCAGCTTCTCCGAAAACCATACCACTACCATTGCTGATAAGCGGTAAATAATCATAATACCCTATAATATTTGCGTTAGCATTTCCTAATTGTCCCCAAGAGAACCTAGGCTTAAATTGTGAAATAAATGGCAATGTATTTTTAAACCATCCTTCTCTATGCATATTCCATCCGGCTGATACGGAATAGAACCACTTTGTTCTTTCTCCTGGAGCCAACCTTGAACTTTCATCAGATCGAATGGTTGCCTCAATCAAGTATTTATCATCATAATTATAATTTATCCTACCTAAAAGAGATTGATTCGCATACTCTACAAGGCCTTCTTCAACGGCTTCTGATCCTTCCTCTGCTAATTCCAGAGTCGGTAAATCATTACTCACCAAATTCTTTACAGAGGCTCCGAATGAAGATGATGAATAATCTTCCCATTGATAACCAACCAAGGCATGAAATTTATGCTTTTCGGCAATGGTAAGATCGTAATCTGCTAAAAACTGGAAGTTATCGGTTGTTCTTTTTCTGGAATACCTGTAGTAATTGTTTGGTCTGTTTAGGTAGTAAACGGGTTTAGAATCATCTAAATCCCATAATTCAACCGTTCTTCTAAAAGACCTGAAATCTTTTCTATCGATCTGACGACCATAAATTGTTCTAAGTTTTAAACCTTTAACGATGTCTTTGATGGTAAGGGTAAACGTACCGTTTAACTCATCATAATTATCATCCTGATATCCTCCTTCGGTTAAATATGCATATGTATTATTACCCGAGGTTCCTGCTCCTCCGAACAATTTTCCGTCCGGTGTATGGATTGGAAATCTAAGTCTGGCCTGATAGACTTGTTGTAATAATCCATAGCCACTTACTCCTACAGCAGGTCTGTCTTTTGATTCTGTAGAATAACTGATTTTCGAATCAAAACTAACATGGTCTGAAATTTCAGCATTTACATTTGAACGCAGGTTCCATCTTCTATAGGCATCCGGCCCAACTTTAAACACACCCTCCTGGTCTAGATGACCTAAAGAAAAAAGATATTTAATTTTTTCTGAACCTCCACTAACATTCAAGTTATGAGATTGCATAAAGTATTGGTCGCGCAATATTTGATCTCTTATACTTTTCTGATTGTAAGTACGATACTTATTTGGATTGTTCGGATCGACAACAAACTCAACACCGTTTCGAATATTCTCCAAATCAAAATCGCTGTATTCCAAACCAACACCAGCATTCGTTCGAGCAAGGTTTGAATACTCAGCCTCTTCTAACAATGATAACCGCTCAGGAACATTTAATGCCCATTGTGCCGATATTCTACCGTTATAATCTACCGTAAATTTACCCTCGGTTCCTGTCTTTGTAGTCACTAAAATAACCCCTCCGGCAGCTCTTGCACCATAAATGGCCGCAGCTGCTGCATCCTTCAGGATGGTAATCGATTCAATATCATCAGGATTCATACGTTGTAAAGGTGCCAGGGAAGACATTGATACTCCATCAACGACCAATAGAGGGTCAACGGCCCCGTTCGCTGAAGAAACCCCTCTAACCTGGATACTTAAGTTCTCATCACCCGGTTGACCAGAGGTTCTGGTTACATTAAGACCAGCTGCTGTACCCTGAAGGGCGTTAATGGCATTGGTAACAGGTCTGTCCGCTATAGCTTTCGAATCGACCGTAGAAACCGCAGAAGTCATGGAGGCTTTTTTCTGGGTACCATAACCTACGACAACCACCTCATCTAGTTGTGAAACATCTTCTTTAAGGCTAACGTTCACCGTATTTTGACCGGCAACGGGAACAGATTGTTTTATAAATCCAACGTAACTGAATGTAAGAACCGGGTTATTTCCGCTAATATTAATTTCATACATACCATCAAAATCTGTAGCCACACCAGTGCTTGTTCCTTCCAGAAGGACGTTTACCCCGGGAATTGGCGCACCACTTTCATCGGTTACCTGACCTTTTACAATCGATTGTATTTCATCTTTAAAAGAAGAATTCGCCTGAACACTTACAGATATAAGACAAAAGAAGAGCAAAATACTACTACTTATAGTAGGTTTTACTCTAAAACTATACAGTTTGTTCATAATTATTTAATTATTAAGTTAAAAAATGGTTAATCACTTGACAATATTAAAAAATATAGTTTAAAAATACAATCGTTTGGATTTAAAAAAAATAATAAAATGATATTTATCGAAAGTTATTTTTATCATTTGTTTATTTTTTTAGTGCTATTGTCCTAATGAATCGCAAGGAAATGAAAAAGACTTATAACCCCATGATTACAAGCCCTTTCAAATAAATTCAGTACTACTATTTTCTGTTTGTGGATTCTCTTTTGATTAGAGTTGGATTCAAAATTAGTGTCCGATCGAGTACTTTTTCTTTAGAATTTATATTTTCAATTAGGAGGTTACATGCAGTTCTACCCAATTCAAAACCAGACTGATCGATGGTTGTAAGTGAGGGTTCTATAGCTTCAGCAATGGGTTCATTACTAAATCCTACAATAGCAATATCTTCAGGTATTCGAACACCCTGTTTTTTCAAATACTTCATTGCGCCAATCGCAGCTACATCATTGGCTGAGAAAATGCCATCTATATCTTTATGCTTATCCATGAGCTCCTTGATCATGTCTTTACCATCTACTTCCATTAGTGTCGAAGTAATGACCAAATCTTTGTTAAATGGAATTCCATGTTCATCCAGGGCTCTTCTATATCCTTTTAATCGGTTTTTATAGATTTCAAGTGATTGAGGACCAGAAAAATGAACAATCTTCTTGCATCCTTTCTCTATTAAATGGGTTACCGCTTCATATGAGGCTCTGGAATCATCGATAAGTACCTTGCTGCTTTGCTCCATATCCGGGCAATGCCTGTCAAAGAAAACCAATGGAACATCATTATCCCTGAGAAATTTTAAATGATCGCAGATTTCGGTTTCCATAGAAACGGAAATTAAAATTCCATCGACTCTGTTTGACCATAAATTATTCAGACTACTCTTTTCGCGATCCAGCTTTTCCATGGATTGACTTATAATTACATTATAACCCGCTAAAAATGCTGCTTCCTCAATTCCGGCAATTGCTGAAGAAAAGAAGTGTCTTGAAATTCTAGGCACAATGACACCTATGGTATTTGATTTATTGCGTCTTAGATTAGATGCAATTAAATTTCTTTGATACCCTAACTCCTTTGCTTTTGCTAAAACCTTATCTTTAGTTTTCTGTGTTACACGATCACTATTATTTAAGGCTCTGGAAACCGTAGAACTATCAATTCCAAGGGCTTTTGCAATTTCGTGTATTGTCGCCTTTCCTTTTTTCATTTATGTCTTAAGTCGTAAAATTCATCAGTTGCTCAAAGTAATAAAAAAGTCCGTAATTATACCCATAAATACTATACAGGATAATTACGAACTTTCAAATGCCTGATTTAATTACTTGCGAAGCTAATCAAACTGATCTTTTACTAATTTAGTTTATCTTTTCTTATCAGGGCTTCTAGAAAGTAGTAATCTGCATAATTCAGAGGTACATCTACCTCTACTCCATGCGGTTTACTACCAACAGAATGTTTCAATATAAATCCTCCATTTGATCCAATTTCTGCCAGGTATTTAGGAGCGCTTAAACTTTCCACAATCTGGTTCGCAAAATTAATGTATTCTGTTTTCATTTCACCCTCAACAAACTGACTTAATTCATAAAGTGCAGAAGCTGCAATAGCAGCGGCCGAAGCATCTCTAGGGGTTTCCTCACCTGCAGGCGCATTATAATCCCAGTATGGCACTTTATCTTCAGGAAGATTTGGATGATTTTTTATAAACGCGGCTATCTTATTGGCTTGATCCAAATATGCCTGATCTTTAGTTTCTCTGAAACACAACGTATAACCATACAGACCCCAAGCCTGACCTCTGGACCACGCTGAGTCATCACTTAATCCCTGATGGGTGTTTTTTTGTATGATCTCACCTGTTTCTTTATTATAATCTACCACGTGGTACGAACTGTTGTCTTCTCTGAAATGATTCTTTATCGTTGTATTAGCGTGAGTCGTCGCTATGTTATAAAAAGTAGAATCACCAGTAATTCGGGTAGCATGGAACAACAATTCCAAATTCATCATATTATCAATAATTACAGGGCAATCCCATTTTTTACTCCACTCCCATGATTGAATTACCCCTGCGTTAGGTTTAAATCGCTTTGAAAGGGATCTTGCTGTTTGTACAATAACAGAATCGTATTGAAAAGAATTCATATACTTTAATCCGTTTCCATAACTACATTCAATCATAAATCCAACATCATGGTTGCCTTCCCAGTATTGAATTGTATCCAATTTTTCGGTATACAAGCTCGCACGGTCTTTCCATTTCTGATCTTTGGTTAAAGCATAAAGATTCCACAAGGTACCCGGATAAAATCCACTCGTCCAATCATAAGCTCCAACCAATCTTAAGGTATCATTCTTTGTTGTTCTTGGAATAAACTTTTTACTATCAATATGAGATACTACGTTATTATACGCAGAATCATACTGCATGGTAGCCAACTCTATTGTTGAATATTTAACTTCTTCTTTTTCTACTTTCTTTTTACAAGCGCTTACTAAAATAGCACAGAATAGAAACAATGGTAACTTAGTTTTCATTTTCATGTTTACAGTCGATTATTTTTAAAAGGATATCAAATTCACGTCTAAGTTAATCAAAGGACTTAAAAAGGGCTACCACAAGAGTAACCCTTTGAAGTCAACCAAACTAACTTTTTGTCATTTTGCTTTAACTAACCAGTTACAAATATAAAAAAATCCACTTAAAATACAATCGATTGTATAAAATTTTGTAATTTTACAATTATTATATGCACATAAATTTATTTAAAGACAATTATGAGTATCAATTATGAAACCAGATACGCCTCTTCACCTAAAGAGGTAAAAAAATTGGACACCAAAGAATTAAGGGAAGAGTTTTTAATCCAAAACTTAATGCAAAATGATGAAATTAATCTGACTTATACTCATTTTGACAGATATATAGCCGGTGGAGCTGTGCCTGCAAACAAATCATTAAAGCTGGAGGCTATTGATCCTCTTAAAGCCTCTTATTTTTTAGAGAGACGTGAGCTCGGTGTAATTAACGTTGGTGGAAGCGGAACCGTCGAGGTTGATGGAGAAATCTTTACCCTCGACTATAAAGAGGCTTTATATGTAGGGAGAGGGAACAAGGACATTATTTTTAAAAGTGATGATCCCAAGAAACCGGCGTTATTTTATTTAAATTCAGCTCCGGCACATAAAGAATATCCCACTAAAAAGATCACCAAAGAAAATGCTGAAATTGTTGAATTGGGTGCTCTCGAAACTTCAAATGCACGAACCATCAATAAATTAATTGTTCAGAGTGTCGTTCAAACATGCCAACTTCAAATGGGTATGACCGAATTAAAAACAGGAAGTGTATGGAATACCATGCCTGCCCATGTACATGATCGAAGAATGGAAGTTTATTTCTATTTCGAAGTACCCAAAGAGCAGTCTGTTTGTCATTTTATGGGACAACCTGATGAGACAAGACACCTATGGCTCCAAAATAATGAAGCAGTTATTTCTCCTCCATGGTCTATTCATGCCGGCTCAGGGACTAGTAGCTATACTTTTATTTGGGGTATGGCGGGTGAAAATTTAGATTATGGCGATATGGATATGGCTGCCATAAAAGATTTAAAATAAAAACTATGGAATTATTTAGTTTAACCGGAAAGACCGCTCTTATTACTGGTGGCACCCATGGGCTTGGAATGGCCATAGCCACAGGAATTGGCAAAGCCGGAGCAACCCTTATTATTAATGGTAATTCATCTCAAGAAAAAATAGATAAGGCTGTAGCTTTTTATAATGAACAAGGCATTAAAGCTTATGGATATAAGTTTGATGTGTCATCAGAAAAAGAAGTTGTTGCGGCTTTAAATCAAATAGAAAGCGACATTGCACCAATAGATATCCTGGTTAACAATGCGGGTATTATTAAACGCACTCCAATGGTTGATATGGAGGTTGCAGATTTCGAACAAGTTCTAAAAATAGACCTGGTTGCTCCTTTCATTATGGCAAAACATGTTGTTAAAGGCATGATAACTCGTGGTGAGGGTAAAATTATTAATATGTGCTCTATGATGAGTGAGCTTGGCAGAAACACTGTTGGAGCCTATGCGGCAGCTAAGGGAGGATTGAAAATGCTTACTAAAAATATGGCAACAGAATGGGCAAAACACAACATTCAGGTGAATGGGATCGGCCCAGGTTACTTTGCCACGAGTCAAACGGCTCCAATTCGGGTAGATGGCCATCCTTTTAACGATTTTATAGTTGGCAGAACCCCTGCCGGGCGCTGGGGAGATCCAGATGATCTTCAGGGAACGGCCATTTTTTTAAGCTCGAAAGCCAGTAACTTTGTTAATGGTCAAATCGTATATGTTGACGGTGGTATACTAGCCACCATAGGTAAACCTGCAAATGAAGATTAATATGATAAAAACCAAATTAATTGCCGGACTCCTACTTCCCGCCTTGTTTAGTATTAGTTGTACCAAAGACACGGTAATAGTTGTAAGTAACACCCTGGATATTAAGCGTCAAAATGAAACGGTAACATTAAGCAAAGCTCAATTGGGCTTAAAGAACGCTTCTATTGATAGTTATGGTATTAAAGATTTCAAAAGTGGCCAAATGCTAACGATACAATATGTAGACATTGATGGTGATGGAGAAAATGATCAATTACTGTTTCAACCCATTTTGGAAGCCAATAGTAGCAAAAAATATGTATTAGTTACTTCTACCAATTCCACAGCTAATGACAGTATTCCAACATGCTTCTCACGTTTTGTTCCTGAAAGAACTGACGATTACGCATGGGAAAACGATCGGGTAGCCTTTAGAACCTATGGTCCAAGAGCTCAAAAAATGATAGAAGAAAATATACCCGGGGGAACACTTTCAAGTGGAATTGATGCCTGGTTAAAACGGGTAGATTATCCAATCATCAATAAATGGTACCACAAAGAACTGGAAACCGATGGATCCTATCATCAGGATACTGGTGAAGGCCTTGACAATTTTCATGTAGGCGCCAGCAGAGGTGTTGGCGGTGTTGCTGTTAAAAAAGACACCACTTATTTTATTTCGAGAAATTTTACTGAATGGAAAACCATAACCACAGGTCCGATCAGAACTTCTTTCGTTTTAAAGTATGCAAATTGGGATGCCAATGGTCAGCAAATATCGGAGGAGAAACATATTTCCCTGGATAAGGGAAGTAATTTGTCAAAATATACCATTAAGGTTAAAGGAACAGATACTTTATCTGTTGGCCTTACACTTCATGAAAAAGATGGCTCTGTGACTGCAAATCTAAAAGAGGGTTGGTTATCTTATTGGGAAGATCATGGTGACTCTGCATTAGGAACGGGAATTGTTATCCCTGACAACCAATTGGTTGGTTACGAAGAATTTATTACAGAAGCAAGAGATTCCAGTAACCTATATGGCCATTTAAAGGTTAAGAATAACAGCATTACCTATTATGCCGGATTTGGGTGGAAAAAAAGCAAGCAGTTTGAAAATGAATCTGAATGGTTAGATTACATTGAAAGTTTTGCTCAGAAAGCTAACACCCCATTACAGGTGGAAATTAAATAACTGAAATATTTAAATAAAAAAAACCGGAGATCAAACTCCGGTTTTTTTATTACTATTTCCATTCAAAATCGCCCGTTTTAAACGACCAGTCATTTCCGAAAAACCCGGTACATTTAATACCCTTGGTTCCATATTTTAAAACCGTATCATCGAAGATTACAACGTCAGGAAACGTAGTTCCATTTACCATATAATGGTTTTCGTAGATCGCTTTCATTCCTTTCTCTCCTGTTGCTGCTACTACACCAATACTAGCTATATCACTGTCTTTTCGTGAAGTTATATAATAGCTTCCCCATTGCTCGCCTCTTAAATCTCGACCATCTACAACCACTTTGTCATTGTAAACTTGTATTGGAGCATCGCCTAATAATTTCTTCCAGGCACTGTTATTATCTCTATTACCGTAAACTACTACATTGCGATCTTTATACTTACTTAAACTAAATTCGGTATCAGGTATTAATTCAACTTTACCATTGGCTTTATACCAAAATGTTTCAGCATCAAATCTAGCCTTATTGAGGTACCATTGATTTTCCTTTTCAGATCCTTTAGTGGCATAAACAAACACCACATTATTTCTGAATGCATCCTTAAATCCTCCATTTCTATGCGGTCCTTTTTCTTCTAATGAAGGCTTGCTTACCACATTCCACTTACCTTGATCATCTTTACCATAATACAACTTTTCATTATTGGCAAGTACGAACTCCTGTTGATCTAACACCAATTTACTAACATTTCCGTCCAGTTGTTTTAAATCAAAGCTTATCAAGGCAACATTATCGGTAGTAACAACCAGGCTATCTGATTTTTCCAAAGTAAAATTACTTACCTCAAATGGAGTAACTTGCTGATGGATGGTAACATAATGAGAAGTTGCTGATACTCCCGGAGAACCCGTACTAAAATCAATACGCTTCAAGTCATCTGCTTTTTTAATAGTTCGACGTTTAAAGAAATTAAAAATCGGGTCCCAATCAACACTATGATTTCCATACCAGTGAGTCCCATCAGGATATTCATAATAGGTAAAATCATTGTGAAATTTTCCAAGACGAGATCTCATATCTCTGGCAATAAAGGTTGGCACCACATTATCAATCTCACCATGTAATATATAAACTCCGTGATGTAAATAATTGCGAATTAATTTAAGGGTTCTGCTAGGTGTTCCCGCACGTGCTATCATTAGCTCAACGTCTGTTGGTGTTGGCTCAAAGAACAAGCGTTTAAAGCGTTCATCGTTAGGATCAATTCGATCTTTCATTCGTTCTTTAAAACTATCGCGATATGCCAAAAGATCAGGGTAGCCTGCACAAGGTGCTATGGCTGCAAAATGATCAGGGTAAGTGGCTCCAAGATACCAGGTACCATGACCACCCATTGAATGTCCGGTCAAATAAATTCTCTGAGGGTCAGGACTGTAAATTTGTGTAGCATCTTCTAACACTTCTAAAGCATCTAACCTTCCCCAATCTTCCCATGCAAAACCAAATGGGCGTCTATTGGTAGGCGCTATTAGATTTCCCCAATCTTTTTGTTTATAGGCATTCGCCTGATTCACCGCTTCAACAGAAGCCCCGTGCACCGATAGAAATAATGCCTGGTTATCTGTACTATTGGTTGATGGTGCTACACTATAATATTGAACACTCCCATCTACCTTACTTATAAAGGTTTTCTTGTGATGCTTTGTCTTTGATTTAACATTCAATTCTATATCCTGAGTAGCTACAGAATTATTCTTTTTATCCGTTAAAACCAGAGACACTTTTTCTTTATCAACATCAGTGGTACCATCCACTCCAGGAATCTTAACCGGAATTTTATAAACGCTTAATGGCGGCAATTTTAATACTTGAACAGTCTCCGTTTTCCCCTGAACAGTCGCACTAACCTTAAGATCTTTCACCCAGTTTTCAGAGGCATTAATAAGTCTGATACCTCCATCATAAACCTTATTTTCATCTTTCAATAAATCTGGCATGGTAAGGTCTCTAGTTGTAAACTGTACCGCTTGGTACGGTTTTAATATGCGAGCTCTTACACGAGGAAAGCGACCTACTTTAAGTACAAATACATTGGTTCCTTTTTTTAACTTCGTAGGTATCAGGTTATATCCGAAATCGTAATGATCCCCTTCATGAGGCATCCCATTTATAGTTACTAATGAATGTCCGGATGCTTCAAAAAGTACAATTTGCTCCTTGTTCGATTTATATTCCAAATAGACGTAGGAAGATCTTAAACTTCTATCTGAAAAAGTACTGGCACTATCAACTTCAACTTTCTCCCATATCATTTCGTTCCCGAGATAATCTACACTAAACACATCTCCTTCACTCACCAATAGATCGTCATTCATTAAAAAATGGTCATAGACCGGATCTTCCGGGAATGATGATGAGTTAAATCCGAAACCAGGCACCTGTAATGCCAAGCCTTTCTTGAAAACATGAATGAGTTCACCTTCATTAATTTCATTAATTTTCTCTTTACCAAAATACTCAACAATATTACCTGTTCTTTGCTGCGCATTTAACAATACGACCGTAAATAAAAATGCTATTCCGGTAACTAGTTTATTCATAGAATTCTTAAACATATAGAATTAATTATTTATTTAATTAAATGGTCAGGAAAATCCGCTACATTTTCGCAGCAAACCTGTTCCATTACCTGTTGTAATTCTGTTTTCAACAATGAAATCGTATGATCTCCTCCTTTTTTACCAAGAGCTGAAACTCCATACATGAACGAACGGCCAAGAAAAGTGAATTCTGCACCACTGGCCAGCGTTCTGGCAATATCCGGTCCTGATCTTAGACCACTATCCATCATTACCTTGATTTGGTCTTTATACTTTGCTGCTATCCTGGTTAAAGGTTTTATGGTCGATTCACCGGCATCTAACTGTCGACCACCATGGTTAGAAACAATAATACCGTCTAAACCTAACTTAATCGCCTTTTCTGCATCTTCTTCGTTAGCGACCCCTTTGATCACCAATTTGCCCTTCCACATATCGCGAATAGGTTTAATTTTTTCTTCATTTAACCTGCCTGAAAAAGTTTGATCCATAAATTTCCCTAACTGCTTTAAATCCAAACCTGGAGGCATATAAGGTTTTAACGTTTCAAAATTAGGCTGTCCATGCTTAAGGGTTTCATAGGCCCAATGTGGTCGCTGTAAAATTTGCAGGATATTTTTAACAGACATTTTTGGAGGCATTGCCAGTCCGTTTCTTATATCTCTTGGTCGAAATCCAAAGGTTGGGACATCACATAAAATAACCAGCACAGGGTATTCAGCAGCTTCCAGACGCTTAAAAATATCGTCTCTCAGCCTGTTTTCAGCAGGATGGTATAATTGAAACCATGATCTTCCCTCTGTAATTTCTCCGATGCGCTCAATACTACTTGTTGTTACAGTGCTCAGAATAAACGGAATATTATGTTCGAAGGCAGATTTTGCTAATATTTCAGGTGCATTAGGCCACATTAATCCTTGTAATCCTACCGGAGCAATTCCGAAGGGAGCATCGTAGGTATGACCAAATAACTCTGTTTTCATATCAGAGCTGGTATGCTTGTTCAAATAATAAGGAGACAGCTCCACATCTCTTATTTCAGAGGTATTCTTATGCAGATTCACATCTTCATTACAACCTCCATCTAAATATTCAAAAGCAAACTTTGGAATCTTTTGCTTAGCCCGATTTCTCAAATCATCAACCGATGGATAACGGGTATCTATTTTAATTTCTTTTTTACCTGCCATGATCTTTGCAAAAAACAGGTTGGTATTCTATGCTATTTAACTGGTGCTAATACCAACCTTTAGAATTCAGTTTTAATACTATTCTTCCGTTGAAGTTGATTTTTCCTCTGTAGGTTTATCTTCAAAAACATGCTTTGCGTAATTTAAGCCAAGAGCATCATATCTGTCTTTGATCGCTGACAACCTCGACTTAAAATCATCCCAGTTTTTAGTGTCGTTAGCAACCCAAACCACTTCCGATAAAGCAGTCATTCGAGGTAGAATCATATATTCAACATAATCCGTTGTTCCTATATATTCAGTCCAAACATTCGCTTGAGCTCCTAAAATATATTTAGATTCTTCAGCAGAAAGTTCTTCCGGATGTGGATTGTAATTATATACATCCTCAACCGTTGTTAAACCTCCAATAGCAAGGGGTTCATTTTCCTTATCTTTATCCTGATAGTGGTCAAAGTAGCACGAGTGATTAGGCGTCATAATTACATCGTGTTGTTGTTTTGCCGATTCAATTCCACCTTTTTCTCCTCTCCAGGACATCACGGTAGCATTCGGAGCCAACCCGCCTTCTAAAATTTCATCCCAGCCGATAATGCGCTTCCCTTTTGCATTTAAATATTTTTCAATTCGCTGAATAAAATAGGATTGTAATTCGTGTTCATCGGCTAAACCTTCATCGTTAATTCGCTTTTGACAATTAGGACAACGCTCCCAATTTGCTTTTGGACATTCATCGCCTCCAATATGAATGTATTTTGACGGAAATAAAGGAATTACCTCATCTAATACATTTTGAAGAAATTCAAAAGTTTCGTCTTTTCCTGCACAATAAACATCATTATAAACACCCCAGGATTCCTGTACCACTTTATTAATACCGTTTTCTTGCAATTCTTTACTCTTCTCCGACATCATATTATTAGGTACTTCGGTAGGCTCTTCAGGAAAACAACTAAGTTCAGGGTATGCAGCAATCGCCGCAGAACTATGACCTGGAAGTTCTATTTCAGGAATAACTGTTATGTGTCTGTCGGCCGCATATTGTACAATTTCTTTTATTTCATCCTGAGTATAAAAACCTCCATATTTTTTATTGTCGTTCTCGGTACCAGGATAATGCCCCACAATAGTTCCATTTCGATAGGCTCCAATTTCGGTTAGCTTCGGATATTTTTTAATTTCAATCCTCCAGCCTTGATCTTCTGTTAGGTGCCAGTGAAATGTATTCATTTTGTGCATAGCTAACAGGTCTATATATTTTTTTATAAAATCTGCCGGAAAGAAATGGCGTGCTACATCAAGATGCATCCCGCGATATTGATAATTAGGATTATCCTGAATTTCAACTGCAGGTATGGTTAACTCTGCTACTGATTGTTTTTCTGAATTGGCAGGCAATAATTGTCTAAGCGTCTGAATACCATAGAATACTCCTTTAGAAGTTTTACCACTAATAATAATCTCTTTATTAGTTACTTTTAATGTATACCCCTCTTCACCTTCTATACTTTCATCAATACCTAAATGAATTACGCTCCCTAATCTGGTTCCACCAGGAGCATACGATACTTTCTTACCGCTTGCTATTGTTAACAACTGTGAAAGATATTCAGCTTCATTCCTCAAGGCTTCGTCGCCCATTATAATGGTCTTATCAACCAAAAATCTTCCGTCTTTTTGAGTTACAGTAACCGGTTTGGGTATTATCTGATAATCAGATGCTGTGTTTTTAGTATCCTTATATTTATTTCCACACGAAGTCAAGGCAAGTGTAATTAATAAAACAGCTAACTTTTTCATAATATCATTGTTTTCGTACTTGAGTCTAAAACTCTTTTATAGTTTAAATATTCGATCCATTAAAATCCATTTCTCACCCGGTTTTGCACAGGGTAGCGCTTTCTGATACTTCCACATCAGGTCTTGCCACTCTTTTTCTCTTGGGTTATTGGCGTCCATCTCCACTTTCTTTTCAAATGAAAAGGATTCATTGACTTCCATAATCATAAACAAACGATCGGCCACATGATATATTTCCATTGAAGTAATACCTGAATCTTTTATGCCTTTAATAATTTCCGGCCAAACATTTTCATGATATTTTTTATAAGCAGCAATTAACTCTTCGTCATTAATAAGGTCAAGTGCGTAACAATATCTTTTCGAACTCATAATTATCAATCGTTATATTTAACATGAACTAATCTTCCATAGAACGCTATGAACAAGAAACATATACTTGGCAGTATAAATGAGAAATTAACCTCAGAAACACCTGCAATCGTAGTGTCATTTACTCCATGACCACCCAGATCAATGATCATACCCTGAAGTTTAGGCATTAATGCACCACCCACAATGGCCATGATTAACCCAGCAGAACCTACCTTAGATTGCTCTTCTGTTAAATCACCTAAAGCAATACCGTAAATCGTTGGGAACATTAGAGACATAAAGAAAGAAACTCCCACCAAACAATAGAGGCCAACAATTCCATGAATCCAGATTGTACCTAAGGTACATACCATGGCCAGAATCGCAAAAGACATCAGTAATTGCCCAGAGCTTATGAAACGAAGTAAATAGGTACCTATAGCTCTACCGACTGTAAATATTATAAAGGCAGCCATTTGATAGTACCCTGCGGTTACCCCGTCTATACTAATAGCTTCGGCATATTGATAGATATAAGTCCAACACATAATTTGAGCACCTACATATAATATCTGAGCCAATACACCTAAAACATATTTCCTGTTCTTACCAAGAGCTGCAAAAGTACTTCCAATACTAGGCATCCCATTCTCATCTTTGGCCTGAGGCATTTTGCTAACCAGAAAGATCACAAATATAACCACTAAAGTCAGCCCTAAAATCACATAGGGATCTCTTATAACCATAAGATCTGTGGTTCTGATCAAAGATCTTGCTGCCTCATCCAGCGCACTAAAATCCTCTATATCATCTGACTGCAGATTTTTCAATACAAATTGTTGTGCTACAAAAAGCCCGGCAATTAATCCAACAGGGTTAAAGGCCTGAGCCAGGTTTAAACGTTGAGTTGCGGTCTCTCTGGCGCCCATTGCCAATGCGTACGGATTCGCCGCTGTCTCTAAAAAGGCCAGTCCAAATGTTAATATATAAAGACCTACACAGAAAAACACAAAACTTTCTGTTTGTGCCGCAGGATAAAAAAGTAAGGCTCCAGTTGCATATAAGGCAAGACCGATTAAGACACCAACCTTATATGAATATTTACGCATGAACATAGCCGCTGGTAATGCCATACAAAAATATCCGCCATAGAATGCCATTTGTACCCATGCTGCCTGAGAGTTTGATAATTCAAGAACTTTTTTAAACGCCTGAACCATGGGATCGGTAACTGCGTTGGCAAACCCCCATAGTGCAAATAATGATGTAATAAGTATAAAAGGAACAAGAACCTTTTTTGAAACCACAGGTATTTTTTCAGTCACCTGCTTTGTTTGAGTTGTTTGAGTAGTTTGATTAACTTCCATAAGTATAGTTTAAGTTAGAGATCTGTCTAAATGTGTGTAGCCGCCATCTACGTAGATTAGCTGACCAGTGGTATGACTGGATTTTGGTGATAATAAAAAAGCGACCATATTGGCAATTTCCTCAGCTGTCGTCATTCGGTTCTCTAAAGGAATCTTACTTGTTATGGACTTCAGTTTTTCTTCAGGATTATCAAAAGTCTTTATCCATCTATCGTACAGAGGCGTATAGCATTCGGCCACAATGACTGCATTAACCCGAATTTTATATGGCAATAATTCTACGGCCCATTCGCGTGTAGCAGCATTCCTACCTCCGTTGGCTGCGGCGTATCCTGAGGTTCCTCCCTGACCAGTTTCAGCCGTTTTAGATCCAATATTTACGATGGCTCCTTTATGCTTCTTAAGCTCCGGAAGGGCATAATGGGCCATTAAATAATAATGTGTCAAGTTTCTGTTTATAGAACGAACGAAATCTTCATAATTGCCATTTTCTAATCCAACTCCATCGTTCACCCCTGCATTATTTACTAATCCGTCTATACGACCGTATTTTTCGATAATCTCTGCAACGGCATTTTTACATTGTGCCGGGTCCGTTAATTCTGCCAAAACATAGCCAGCTTTACCTCCATTTTTTTCAACTGCTTCAACCGCTTTTTTAACATCGGGTTCTTTTCTGCCAACTATAACCGGAAATGCTCCCTCGGCTGCCAGAACATTTACAATACCATTTCCTATCCCTTTGGATCCTCCGGTTACAATTATGATTTTATCTTTTAATTCTAAATTCATAAATATTTTTAATTGCTTTTATCTTCTGTTATTCTTTATCTATTGGGATGAATACCGAATACGCATCATCGCCTTTTTTTGCCGCCAAACAAAGTACCACAGGTTGACCGTTATTATCTGTATAAACAAAAGGACGTTCAAGCCTGTCAGCCTTAAAGATACTTCCATCTTTCATTTTTAGTTCTTTGGGCATTAACCGGTAATTTTTGGCCTTATTCCAGTTTTTACCATCCTCAGAAGTTATGAGCCCTATGAAACCTTCAGGGGCATGAAAAATTCCATAAAATCGGTTTCTTAATTTATCAAACCAAATCGAAACATCCTCCGTATCCAGATAATCAATAACGGGTTTATCCTGAATTTCGAAAGGTCCGGCAGGGTTCTCACTCACCGCTACAGCCTGATTTCTTACAAATCGTTTTTCATTGGGTTTATCTCCTTTAACCACCATATAATACAAACCGTCTGAACCCTGTGCAATAGCAGGATTTACAGTGAGCGTTGTTATTGGACCCGAAGGTTCAATCAATACAGACGAACTCCTCTTCCAGGGGCCATCAATACTTTTGCCTACCGCCAGACCAGTTCTTTGGTTATTTCTTAAAACAGACCAGTTAGGATGCCTGTAACCCGTTTTAGCAGTTTCAATTAGTTCGTCCTCTGTATAGGATTTATCGCCAAAATTAGTTGATATGTAGTACAGGTAATATGTTCCTTCGAAGTACTTTATTTTTGGATTATGAACGGTTACCGCATCCCAATGTCCGGGGCCATTCGATTTCAAAACTGTCTCCTTATATGTCCACGGACCCCAAGGGTTCGGTGAGGTGGCATGAGCAACCTCTGAGTGGGTTAACCAAGAGTAAAAACCAAACTTTTTAGGCCACCGAGCATAAAAATTATGATATAATCCGTCACCATCTTTTATAATGGAAACACCCCAGTTATAATAATCTGATGATTTAAAGAAGTTTTGTTCAGTTATTGGTGCCAACCGATCGCTAAAACTTAAATCGTCTGTTGAGTTTTGAGCAAACATTAGCGATGAAAAAAACAACAATAATATTAAATTAAAACCAACGATAGACTTCTTCATAAATAGCTTCATTATTACGTTTTACTTGGTTAATTTTTGGTCAGGGTAAGATACTACTTTTTGAGTTTCCTTACTTAAAGGTAACTGTGCGTCAACCTCTCTCAAAAAATCAGAAAGTACTCCTGCCAACGCCTTTACCTTTTCCGGGTTTTGACTCGCTAAATTAGTATGTTCCCCTATATCGTTTGCGATATTATACAGTTCAAAAGTTTCGTTTTTATAGAAGTAAATTAACTTCCAATCTCCCATTCTTACTGCACTTGCCGTTCCGATACCCGGCCCGTAACCACCCCATTTGTTAGGGTAATGCCATACTAATGGACGATTTTCATTCCATTCTTTATCTCCCGAAAGAATTGGTGTAAAACTAATTCCATCCACCTCTTGAACAAGCTGAGGGTTGTTTATTTCAGCCATTTCAATGATCGTAGGGAAAAAGTCTTCTATAATCACCTTATCGTTACTCACTGTGCCAGGCTTTACCTTACCAGGCCATTTAACGATCATTGGCTCTCTCATTCCTCCTTCATACATTGATCCTTTTCCACTCGCTAATGGCTTATTATGTGTATTTGGCTCCCCTCCTCTGGCATGCGCACTCAAACCTCCATTATCTGACATAAACAAAATAATGGTATTTTCAGCTTGACCTGTTTTATCCAGATAGTCCATAATATCTCCTAAACTCTTATCCATCCCTTCTATCATTGTTGCATATTTGGCTTCTTTTTCATCCAATCCTTTATCGAGATATTTTTGCATAAATCTTTTATCACCATATAAAGGAGCATGCACAGCATAATGAGACATGTATAAAAAGAAAGGCTTATTTTCCGGAGCAGTAGCTAAAGAAGTCAATGCCTCCAGCGTAAGTGCTTCGGTTAAGAAGATATCCTCTCCATGATATTTTTCCAATCCGGGAACTGCCCAAACCTCTTTACCTTTTTTACCATTACCAAAATTTTCGGTACCCAGATAACTCTCAGGGGCTCCTGCCGCATGACCAGCTATATTTACATCAAATCCGAGGTTCAATGGATCTGCGCCCGGAGTACCTATAGCGCCAAAATGTGCCTTACCAGCGTGAATGGTAAAGTATCCATGATCCTTTAATACCTGCGGTAAAGGAGTGGCATATACCGTTCGTTCAATACCTGGCATGGGTGCCACACCATTCACATTCCACTCTGGAAATGTCAAAACATCATCATTAGCATCGTTAGACGCATTTTTCTTTAAAGTCCAATTCGTAACCCTATGCCGGGCGGCATTCATTCCCGTCATAAGGCTCACCCTTGTTGGAGAACAAATGGGAGTAGCATAGGCCTGGGTAAACTTCATACCCTCTCTTGCAAGACGTTCCATATTCGGGGTATGGTACCTTTCATTGAAAAGAGTTTTCTGATCCCAAAATGGTTCAGAAGTATCTTGCCATCCCATATCGTCAACCAAAAACATTACAATATTTGGTTGTTCCGGTTTTACCACTTTTTCATCCTGCTTTTTACAAGCTATAACGATTGAAAAAATTAATACTACAACTATCTTCAAGTTCCCTTTCATATATGTAAAACAAGTTATCTTTTAAAATGAATTAATTGCTCTCTATTACAGCTCCATCTTCACGGTAAAGATCCACTTCCCCATCCAACAGAACAGCTATTACCGTCATATTCTCATCCAATACATATTCGGGTACCTTTATATATTTAATCCCCGGATAATGACTCCAATAAACTTTACCTACCACTTGATGCGATAATTTTGTACCATTCCCAACCACCCAGATTCGGTTGATGTTATTTTTTAAACCTCTTAGAACAACCTCTCCTCCGGGATTTCCCTTTACAAAAAGGTAAAGGATCTTTCGGTCCTTAGATAAAGTAGTGGCACCGTAATAGTGTTCCTTTGGAATTCCAGCTATCGTACCATAAATTGCCTCCTTGTGTTTGTTTGTCCATCGACCCAATCCTTCTAAAATTTCAACTTGTTCCTCCGGAATGGTACCATCAGCCTTCGGACCAATGTCCAGTAACATATTACCGCCATTACCTATAACATCAGAAAAAATTCCTATAATCTGATCTGTTGTCTTGTAATCATGATCATTTTTTTGAAATCCCCAGGAATTATTCATCGTAATGCATAGCTCCCAATATTTACTCTCAGGTCGGGTAATAGGCATCCCTTGTTCCGGGGTAGCATAATCGCCTTCTTCTCTTAGTCTTGAATTGAGAATGGTGTTTGGATTTCTGTCAAGCAACATCTTTCTCACTTTTGGAGCCTGCCATTCTTCAGAATTATGTTCCCAATCACCATCGAACCAATAAAGATCCGGATTATAATTATCCGATAACTCTTTTAGTTGTCCTTGATAGTATTCAAGGAATTTCTGCCATCTTTTTGGTTCCTCAGCTATTTTATATCGCAACGAATCGCGTTTAAAATGAGTGTAATCATCATAAGACCAATCCGGTAGTGAATAATAGATTCCTACTTTTAATCCATTCTTTCTTAATTGACCTACGAAAGGAGTAAGTACGTCTTTTTTAGCTGCTGCACTTTTTACAGCATTAAAACTACCGTACTTCGAATCCCATAGGGCAAAACCATCATGATGTTTAGACGTAATCACTGAATATTTTGCCCCGCTGTTTTTAATTAATTTTACCCATCGTTCCGCATCGTAATTACTCGCTGTAAAACCATTGGTTTGTTTAAGATAATCAGGATGAGAAATGTAACCATTGAAAAAAGACCAGGATTCATCAATTCCATTAACCGCATATAAACCCCAGTGGATAAAGATACCCAGCTTAGCATCTTTAAACCATTGCATTTTATTCTCTTCTTCTTTTTTAGCTTTTTGGGCAGATAGAGGAGTTACCCCTAAAATCAACAACAGTATCAGTAACCTTTTCACCATTTATTATGTTTTTATTTTATAATTTCTAAGTTCTGGTCTAAAACCAGTGTTTTATTAGCCTCCAGAGCAACCTCAATATTTTTGCTATTATATTTCAATGTGATCAATTTATCCACGGGAGCCTTTAATGCAACCGAGGTCAATGCATTTTGTTTCCACTCTATGCTCACCTCCACATTACCTCTTGCTTTGATACCACTTATTTTACCTTCGCTCCAATTTGAAGGCAGGGCAGGTAGAAGCCTGAAAAATCCTTCATGAGATTGCAACAATAATTCCGCAACACCAGCGGTGTAACCAAAATTTCCGTCAATTTGAAAAGGAGGGTGTTCATCAAATAAGTTATCTGCAATAGAGATCTCAAAAAACTTCTTAATATTTTCCTGAGCAGCTTCCGGATTCAGTAATCGGGCGTTAAAGTTAATCATCCAGGCTCTACTCCAGCCCGTACCCGCGCCTCCGTGTTCCAATCGATAATCAATCGTTCTTTGTGCTGCTTTAAAAGCCTCTGGATTATTTTCCGTAATATCATCTCCCGGATGTAAAGCATATAAGTGAGACATATGTCTATGACCTTTCTCTGGTTCTTCATAGGCTTCATTCCACTCGAGAATTCTACCCTCTTTGCCGACTACTACTCCCGGATATAAGTCTGTTCTTTTTTCCTCTACTTCTTTTATGAAGGGGTCATTAATATTTAAGATTTGTGCCGATGCCAGCACATTATCAAAAACTTCTGCAATAATCTGATGACCCATGGCAGCCCCATAAGAAACTGCAGCAGATTTGCCGTCAGCAGCGATATAAGAATTCTCAGGAGAAGTTTCAGGATATGAAATCCACTTATTTGATTCAGGATCCTTTTGCAACCAATCTAAATAAAAAGAAGCAATCTCTTTCATAGCCGGATATCCGCGCTCTTTTAAAAATTGTTCATCTTGAGTAAACCTGTAATGTTCCCAATAATGTTGTACGATCCATCCACCTCCATGAATCCATGCTCCCCAAAATGGCGTTGCTGCCCTCATCCAAGGTGCCGCCCATAAGTCACTGGTATGATGAACAACGGCTCCTCTATTGATTCCGTATTGCTCTTTGGCTGTTATCTTACCACGCTCAATAAGTCGGTCAACATAATCAAATAATGGCTCCTGACATTCACTCAGATTGGCAACTCCAGACGGCCAATAATTCATCTGAAGGTTAATATTCAAATGATAATCTGCATTCCACGGCGCTTCTATATGCTGATTCCAGAGGCCTTGTAAATTAGCCGGATTAGTTCCTGGTCTGGAAGAACCAATTAACAAATACCGCCCATATTGGAATAAGGTTGCGGCCAAATCAGGGTCTGATTGCCCTTCTTTTAAACGTGCTAATCTTTTATTTGTTGGCAGGGTATCCAGGGCATCATTTCCTAGTTCGAAAGCTACACGCTTGTATAGTGACTGATGGTCATTTACATGCCGTTCCAGTAATTCATCAAACGATTTCCCCGCTAATGCTGCCAGGTCATTATTATTTTCATTTGCGTAATCTTCCGAGTAAAACGAAGTATTTCCTACGATAAACAGCGTGGCTTTACGAACCCCTTTTAATTTAAGCTTTCCGTTTTCTGCACTAACAGATCCTGACTCGTTCAGTACCTTTAATCGCGTTTCAAACTTAACCCCGTAGTCTATCGGAAACGCATTAGAAAATTTTTTTCCGCCAAATTGGGTAACCACCCCTTTCATACTGATTTCATTGTTGGCTGGATTAGATACTGTAACCGTTGGGCGTCCCTTGTCTTTTGGCCTGTCAAGTCTGAGATTAAAATCCAAACCTTCTTCAGCATCCGTTTCTAAATGAACAACCATGGTATTATCAGGACGAGAAGCAAAGACCTTTTCTACCACCTTATTACCATTCAACTTATAACTCACTGTCACTAAAGCACTATCTAAACTTAAACTCCTTTGATAGTTTTCCGCTTCCGAAACCTCATTTTGGAAGTCGATGTACAAATCTCCCATGGTTTGATGAGAACGCAATACGGACTTATAAGAGAATCGCTTTATGATCTCTTTATCGGCCTCATGAACTTTACCGTCACGAATTAATTGTCTGATGTATTCAAGGTCTTCTTTATTTCCTTTTGCATTACCCCAATCAGGTCCTCCGGACCACATGGAATCTTCGTTGAGCTGAATATGTTCATTCCTGGTGTCTCCAAAAACCATTGCTCCTAATCTACCGTTCCCAACCGGTAAGGCCTCCATCCACTTGGATGCCGGCTCCTCATACCATAAGCGTGTGTTATTAGTAGCTGTAATCGATTCTTTCTTGCAACCAAAAAGGGAGGCACCCAGCATGGTAAAAATCAAATATTTATAAGTTTTCATCTAGTTTATAAAAATTAACTGTGTTTTGGTAAAAAATTTTGGTATGGTGTTCTTTTGGTACATAATCTTCTATAATCTTCAAAACAGTCTCGTATGGCGAAGACAATAAACATACGGGCCAATCAGAGCCATATAATAATCGATCTGCTCCAAAGCTGTCAAAAACCACATCCAGAAAAGGAGTGAACTCTTCCGCTCTCCATTGAAAATCTTTTGTTTCGGTAACTAATCCTGATACCTTACAATACACATTTTCGCATGTAGCAAGCTCCTTTATATCTGACTGCCATTCTCTATCCATCCCTGAAGAGATTGCAGGTTTAGCAATATGATCCAATACGAAAGCTTGATCAGGAAATTTTTCCGCAAGTTTAATGGCCGCCGGCAATTGCCTTGGAAAGACCAATATGTCATAGGTAAGGTCAAACTGGCTTAGCTTGCTAATCCCATTTTGAAAATCAGACCTCAACATAAAGTCGTTGGGTTCTGCTTGTACAATATGCCGAATACCCTTCAATTTATTATTTGATGAAAAATGTGCAAGTCGGTCCTCAACATTATCAGCTAAAAGATCTACCCAACCTACAACCCCCTTAACAAAATTATGGTTCCGGGCTATATCCAATAAAAATGCCGTCTCCGTTTCAGATTGATCCGCTTGAACTGCAATGCAACCATCAATATTATTCTTTTGTAAAATGGGCTCCAGGTCAGTTGGCAAAAAATCCTTTCTGATAACCTCCATGGTTTCATCAATCCAGGCATCTCTTACCGGATCAAACTTCCAAAAATGTTGATGGGCATCTAGTCTCATTTCGTTTGAATATTTTTAATTCTATTTTCGATATATCCACCCCAAACCTTATATCCTTTCGGCTTCAGATGAATTCCGTCATTACTGTACAAATCCAAATTCAACGTTCCATTGGCATCAGTTAGCTCCTCAACCGGATTACAGTAAATGACGTTGTCAGGTAGCGATAGCTTTTTTAAATGATTATGAATGGAATTATATTTCATTCTGCGATCGGAGTCTGATTCTACACCGGTTGGTAGCGGTCCGAAAAGCAAAATTTTCGTTTGAGATGAAAATTTTGAACTTGCCAATTCCACAATGCGTTCAATACCTGCTACAATTTCAACCGCATTATCATCATTAATGAAATTATTAACTCCAATAGTTATCACTGCGACCTTTGGACGACACTTCTCATAGTGTCCGTTCTTAATTCGGTAAAGCACATTTTGCGTGCGGTCGCCTGAAATACCGGCATTGATTATTTTTTTATTTGGGAATAATGAATCGAGTACGCTCTTACCCGGCTTATAAGTCACATGGGGTCGATTACTACCCCAGCCCTGCGTTATTGAATTTCCGATAAGTAATATATCTGCGTCCTCTGTATTGGCACAAATAGAATCTATGTCTTCAGCCTGTTTCCACCAATCAGTACCTTTAGTCCAGCCTGCTCCAGACCTGAATTCGCCTGACGGGGCTGGCACAACTGCGAGATTCAGCTTCTGGTTTGTAGCTTCCAGTATAAAGTTCACAATAACGGTTGGATTCTTCAAACTATGAGGATGATGTCCGTTGTTCTCTTTAAAGATGGTTCGAATATCGCCACCTGAATTACGGATATCCCGAGTAAAAGGCTGTGTATTTTCATCGAGAGGAACCACTGCATCATCTGCTCCACATACATGCAACATCGGATACTTTCCACGAACTATTCTCTTCACCTTGTTAATTGGACTTCCTTTGAATGTATATAAGTCCTCATCAGCGGTTAACCCATATACTTTTTTAAGTTGTTCGGTATCCTTTAAGCTTCCTTTGTATTTCCCGTTTCCTATTGGCCAACTCAAAATATCTAACACGGGAGCATCTGCATAAACACAAGCTACTTTATCCGGGTTTTTAGCCGCCCAATTATAAGCGATGAGTCCGCCTCTACTCATGGCTTCTATAGCTCCCTTCTTCGCAAAGCCTTGTTCCTGTAAATACTTATAAAACCGATTCCATCGTTGTATGGCTTCATCCGATCCATACAAATTGGCCACATCACTATACACCACATAAAATCCTCTTTCCAAAAGGGCAATATCCGTCTGAGGTTCATGACCAAAAAAACGAGCTCTCCAGATCCATGGCTTACCCACTGCCGGCTTTTTTGGGAAAACTATTTTTACTGCATTTCCCTTAAATATAAAATCATACTGGTTATAACCATGAAAATCAGACCTGCGGATATCTTTTACATCCTCAGAGGACGTTATCTTTATTTTTTCATCAGAACTTTGCTTAACAACTTCATACAAACGCCTGGCCATTATGGTTGCTCCTAAAGAATTTGGATGAATTTTGTCGGGAACCAAACTGGATTTATCCATAAATAATTGATGCATATCTACCGTTTCTACTCCGGTATCGTAGGCAACCTTTTTAATTTTTGGAATGATCTGATCCCTAATAACCGGTTCCCATATATAGGTGGTGTCTGAATGAAAAGAAGGCAATGGATAGATCAGTACGATACGCGATTTAGGGTTCGCAACCTTAAACTCATTTATCAATGCTTTATAATCACTTTCATAATCCTCTAAATGAATCCTGTTAACAGCCTTGGCATCATTTGATCCTAATTTAATGAACACAATATCAGCCTTAAAAGCTAACGCTTTTTTAAAAGCATCCTCCTTCCAATATGGATAATTCCCTTTTCTTGTTAAGGTTCTGCTGCTTACACCGAAATTCTCAACGAGGTAATTATCTCCCAACATAGCCTGTAACTGAGCTGGATAAGAATTATGATTCCTGTTTTCTACATTCATTCCATAGGTGATACTATTACCTACACAGGCAATTTTAACGCGCTCGCCAACGAAAATTTGGCCATATCCATTTATAAGCATAAAAAGTATAAACACAGAGGTAAATACTTTTTTAAAATACATAAGTCCAATTTGAAGTTTCATATACCTTATTTCAATTACCAATTATCTGTTCTAAAGGCAGATGCAGGAAGACCGGATTCATCAAATAAACTTGGCAAAGCCTCGTTGGTGAAACCAAATCGAACAGCAACAGGATTTGGCACTTCTTTTGCCCACACCTGTACTTTATTTCCTTTAATCTTAGCTTTAGCAGGATAGAAAACCTTATCCTCACCTGCAATTTCAAAACAGCTAATATGTCGTTGTTTGGTCATTAATTTTTCGACATGGTCAAAACTCACTAAAATTTTATTTCCGTAGATCTCGTAATCACTATATAAAGGTCCACTATAATCGATACCTTTAACACCATAGGTTTTAGCCAAGGCCCATAGCGCTAATCTTTTACCGACGTCTTGTTTATTCGTAGGATGAATATTGGTAAGATCTCCAATATCATTTGTGACTGCCATGCCTGTATTTGAAACGGTTTTCAAAGTATTCAATTGAGCATCCCTTACAAATGCGGCTTCTCGATTTGTCTTAGAATCACCGTATTTAAATGGAGCTATCTGTACAAAGTAAAATGGAAAGTCCTTTTTCCAGGCATCGCGCCAGGTTTCTATAAGTAACGGAAACGATTTATAATAGCTATCCGCAATATCTCTGTTAGATTCTCCCTGATACCATATCGTTCCAGCAATGGTGAAGTTCAAAAAAGGATACACCATACTATTGTAAGTTACCCCTGGGTCATTTGGCCACCAAACATAATCTTTTATTTGTTGGGCTGCCTTTTTCAAATCCGAATTTGATGCTACTGTTTGCTTTTCCATCCAAACCTCTACTGGAGTTCCTCCCCAACTAGAGTTTATCAATCCAATCGGTATATCAAGTTTTGTATTTAATTCACGACCAAAAAAATAGGCAACAGAACTGAAGTCCTTCATCGTTTCGGGGGTACAAAGTTCCCATAACCCCTCAGCATCATCTTGTTTGTATTCGGCCTTTTTCTTACGTACCGAAAAAAATCTGATCTTCGGATAATCAGCTGCTTTAATTTCGTTTTCTGCATTATCCAATCCTTTCAATGGTGACCACTCCATATTAGATTGTCCGGAGCAAAACCAAACTTCTCCTATTAAAATATCTTTTAGCGTAATCGTTTCATGTCCCTTTATAGATATATTAAATGGCCCTCCTGCTTCAGGAGTTGGTATGCTAAGTGCCCATTTTCCTTGATAAGCCTTGGTCGTATACACACTATCACTCCATGAAGTTGAAATGGAAATTGTTTCGGCCGTTTGAGTCGTCCACCCCCATAAGGTTACATTACTGTTTTGCTGCAATACCATATGATCAGACAATATGGATGGAAGCCAAATTTTAGCATTAACCGACAAGGAAATCAATAGAAGAGAAACAAAAGCCAATGGTTTGCCTGACCTGTTAAAATCGAAAATCACATTACTACTAAACGCTTTCATATTGCCTTTTTAAGTTCAAATAATTGATATTATATCTTGGTCCATTTATCGAGAATCGGTTGCAGATTCAATGAGTCGTTCATTTCTTGCTGTAGCCCTATTAAATCTTCAAATAGAACCTTTACACGATCTTCCTGCTCAGGCATCTCTGCTATATTGGTTAATTCTAATGGGTCCTTTTCTAAATCGTACAATAATATTTCTTCCGATCGCGGATATACTATTAGCTTGAATCCATTTTTTCTGATCATTCGTTGAGAGCTCTTTTCATAGCACCCGTAAATCGCCTCGTAAGTTCCTTTTTTATTGTCATTTTGAATAAAAGGCAGGAGGCTGCTAAATTCAATATAGTTAGGCTTTTCAACCGCTGCGATATCAATAGCTGTAGCCATTAAATCTTGTAAGTAAACATCGTGCTCAACTTTTTTGCCCTCAGGTATATCCGGTCCGACAATAACTAATGGCACCCGTACACTGTGATCATACATGTTTTGTTTCCCCATCAATCCGTGTTCTCCTACAGAAAGTCCATGATCTGAGGTAAAAAAGATATAGGTATCTTTTTCGAGACCACTATCCTTGAGTTTGTCCCAAATCAATTTAAACTGATCATCCAGATGTGTTGTTATTGCATAATACTCCTGCCGATTAATCTTTACAGCATAAGGGGTTCTTGGAAAAGGTGCTAACTTTTCATCCCTTAAATTTTTTCCTGCTCCCATGGTTTCTTTATAGGGATACTCTGGCAAAAAACTTTCAGGTATCTCTATACTATCCAAAGGATACATATCTACATATTTTTTAGGTGATTGTCTTGGATCGTGAGGCGCATTAAATGCTATATACATGAAGAATGGTTTGTCTTTAACACTAGCACTGTCTATAAAAGATAAGGCATCATCTTTTACCAATTCACTCCAGTGTTTTCCTCCCTTCCAATATCCACCAAACTCTTTTTTCCAGGGTTGCCATAGGGTGTCATTTTCATTTTGAGGTCGGTTATAACCTTCAGGTGTATCAAATGGCATTCCCCTTAAAACATGTCCTACATGATTAAAAATGGAGTCTGGCTGAGCCTGAACATGCCATTTACCAGTCATGTAAGTCTCGTAACCTGCCTTTTCCATTAATCTGGGCCAGGTTTTATCCAATGCTTTATTCTGACTATACTCTTTAGAGATCTGTTGGGCATTCCAGACAGTTCTCCCACTAATCATCATCGCCCGGGAAGCAACACAGATAGCGCCATTCCAGCCTCCCATATTATAAGCATTAGTGAAGGTAGTCCCTTTAGCTACCAAAGCATCCATGGTAGGGGTAATAACCTCTGTATTTCCAAGTGCGTGAAGATCTTTATAGCTTTGATCATCTGTATAAAGGAAAATAATATTAGGTTTCGAACGTTCTTCAATAGCCTTTTCCCTTTTACAAGAAAAAGATAATACGATCATACTAGCCAATATTATTCTCCTTTTAAATTGCATTCTAAAAAATTTATTGTTTATAAGCTTTAGCTACTTGTTTAGCTGAACCTAATCCTTCTATTCCCAATTCAACTACATCGCCAGGTTTTAAATAACGTTGCGGATCTAGTCCAAGACCAACACCAAAAGGGGTTCCCGTCGATATAACGTCGCCCGGCAACAAGGTCATAAACTCACTGATATAACTTACTAACTTCGGAATATCGAAAACAAAATCTGAAGTATTACTATTTTGCATTTCTTCCCCATTAAGTTTCAACCATAAATTCAAGTTATGTGGATCTTGAATCTCCTCCTTTGTTGCTAAAAATGGACCAATAGGAGCAAACGTGTCATTACTTTTTCCTTTCACCCATTGCCCCTCACGTTCCAATTGGTATGCTCTTTCACTATAATCGTTATGCACGGCATATCCCGCTACATAATCCATCGCATCCTCTTCAGTTACATACGATGCTTTTTTGCCAACGATAACTGCCAACTCCACTTCCCAATCAGTTTTCTCACTTCCTCTTGGTATAACCAGGTCATCATTTGGCCCAACTATAGCTGAAGTTGACTTAAAAAACAATACAGGCTCTTTCGGTATAGCCATACCACTTTCTTCTGCATGTTTGGCATAATTTAATCCAACACAAACTATTTTCGACGGACGGCAAATTGGAGGCCCTAAACGTACATCTTCATCCACGTGTGGACAATCTCCCTGGTTGGCTTCTAACCATTTGCTTAAACGATTCAAACCATCTGTTTCAAAAAACTGTTCAGTATAATCCGAACCAAAACCTGAAACGTCTAATCTTTTTCCTTCTACAATTACCCCTGGTTTTTCATTTCCAGGCTCTCCAAATCTTATTAATTTCATTGTTCGCTATATTTACTTGTTAAATATTTCAATTTGTTTCCATTTTTTTCCATTCATAGGTGCATCATTTTGCTGATTGACCCCAGGAGTAGTTCGTCCATTTTCGATGGCTGAAACCATCAGTGACTTTAATTCATCAACTACTTTTGTTTCAGAATCTACCAGGTTGGTAGTCTCTGAAGGATCTTTCTCCAAATCGTATAACTGAAATTCAGGCAATGCGTCTATATCCTTTGAGTTAGGTTTTGGATAACTCCATCCACCGGATCCCGGACAGAATATGAGTTTCCACTTTCCTTTTCTAATTGCAAAACTTCCATTAATTGAATGGTGAATGGTCACCTCGCGCTTATATCCATCTGTGTTGGAATCTTTCAACAATGGCAACATTGAAAAACTATCTTCAGCCGCACTATCCAAAAGATTCTCCTCAACTATCGCCGCACATGTAGCCATAAAATCAGTAGTACAAATGGTTTTATCAGAAACGGATCCAGCTTTAATAAGAGCAGGCCATTTTACAATAAATGGTACCCTATGCCCTCCTTCATAAATATCTGCCTTATGACCTCTGTAAATAGAACTCGGGTCGTGGCCATATTCAGCCAGTACCTCAAAATCAGCCTGAGGCGAACATCCATTATCGCTTGTAAAAACAATAAGGGTGTTTTTTTCGATTCCAGCCTCTTTGATCACTTGTACAAGTTGTCCCATATAATCATCTATCATCATCATAAAATCAGCATACGGATTCATCCCGCTTTTACCTTGCCACTCTTCAGTTGGTAATACAGGCGTATGAGGCGAGGGTAATGGTAAGTATAAAAAGAATGGCTGCTCCGATTTTGCCTGCTCCTGAATATATTGATATGATTTTTCAAAAAAATGAGGCGTCACCTGCTCGTGTTCAAAATCTGCTCCGGTTGGTCCTTTTCTCCACCATCCGTACTTACTTTTGTTTACTGTAACCCTGTTTGGCTGTGCAGTTACCTTCTCATTTTCTACATACACATAGGGTGCCATATCCAGAGAACCTGAATGCCCATAAGCATAATCAAAACCGAGATCGTTTGGTGAATTGGTAATGGGAGCTTCAAAATCTATATTTTCATAATCGGTATCATTCCACCCTGGTCCGAGCCCCTTCACAGCATCTTTTTTCGCCCAGTTCCATCCTAAATGCCATTTACCAATATAGGCCGTATGATACCCGTTACGCTTTAATAAAGAGGCTACAGTCTCCCTGTCGTTAGGAATCAGTGCTTCGGAGGTTCCGGTTAAAACTCCATTTTTCAGGGGACTTCTCCAATTGTATCTCCCGGTTAAAATACCATACCTTGTTGGGGTACAAACTGCAGAAGAGGTATGTGCATCCGTGAATCGCATTCCTTCCTCGGCCAATCTGTTAAGATGAGGAGTTTTTATTTTCCCTTCTGAATTAAAGGCTTGAATATCGCCATACCCCAAATCGTCGGCAAGGACATATATGATATTTGGTAATTGCCTGTTTTTTACCTCCTCCTTAGGTGATGATTCTTTCCCTTTACATGAAAAAATGCTTAAGGTTAAGACCAGTCCTAAAGTGATGACTAAATAAATTACGACTCTCTTCATTATTGTATTATTTCCAAATTTTAAAAACAAATGCATAATCTGATTCCACTTTAGACGGGTAATAATCCGGCATTTGTATGCTAAGGTTATTCTCTGACTTTTTCCATTTCAATTCCTCTCCAGTTGCTAAAAACGTAACCTTACTAGGTTTAGATGATTCAAATCCTTTAACCATTATTTCCTTTGGATACCATTTTGGTAGAATCACATAATAAGCCTCATCATTTTGAGTAAAAAATAACTCTTTCACAGCATAACCCGGTTCAGGATCTATCGTTTGCTTCAATATAAAATCGCCACCCAAATAGTGCTGTTTAGGCTTATAGTTTTGCTCACCTTTAGACCATTGGAAAGAATCTTTCCAGGGTCTTGTATTATATATAGCTTCGCCATTTACCTTTAACCATTTACCAATGTCTAAAAGTCGATCTTGCATAATCGGCGGTATATTCCCCCTGGCATCCGGTCCAATATCCAATAGTAAATTACCTCCTGTACTTACCACATTAATAAGCATTAACACAAGAGATTTAGATGAATTATAATCTTGGGCATCTTCATTTTGATTATAACCAAAAGAAAAACCCATTCCTCGGCATTCTTCCCAGGGACGAGTAAATTCTGGAGCTTCAGACTCATACTCCGTGGTAAAAAAACCTCCATGATGTTTCCTGACACCTTTACCCCATCTATCATTTATAACGATGGAATTCTTCACTTTAGATTCATTAAACAGCCAAGCTAATAATTCCTTAGATTTCCATTTGTCAGCATCCATATCCCATTCTCCATCTGCCCATAATACATCAGGCTCATATTTAGTAACCAGGTCTTTAACCTGAGGCAGGAAATGATCATTCACAAATCGTTCTTTATCCTGCTGCCACCATGGATGGTACCACTCATAAAGGGAATAATACAATCCCATTTTAAGGCCCACAGCTTTAACAGATTTTGAAAGTTCACCAACGAGATCTCTTTTAGCTCCAACCTCCATACTATTCCAGGCAAAGCCCCTGTCGTTGGCTTCTTTATTTGGCCACAGGGTATAACCATCGTGATGCTTAGAGGTCAACACGATGTATTTAGCTCCAGAGTTTTTAAATAAAGTTGCCCATGCATCTGGTTCAAATAGATCTGCCGTAAACATTTCACCAAAATCGTAATAGGTAAAATCCTTACCATAGGTTTTTTCGTGATAGTTAACTACCTCATCACCTTTAAAATTACCATTACCAAATAGGGTTTTGTTCTGAAGCCAATATTGGTACCACTCAGAATAAGTCCCTTTAGGAGACCAGGCAGGCACCGAATAAGGTCCCCAATGAATAAATATTCCAAACTTAGCATTACCAAACCAATCCGGAGTTTTTCTACTGTCTATAGACTCCCATGTTGGCTCGTATTTTTTTTGTGCTGTAAGCTTTTCACTACCGAAAAGTAGCATCATTATTAAAACAAAAACCCATATCTTTCTCATAAGTCGTTGCTTTTATTTGATAATATCCAATTCAGCTATAGCCAAGCTACTATCACCTCCGGCTATCCTGGTCGATTGAATTTTAATATATCTTCCCACAGCAGGGTTCTTAAAATTAAACCTCCTGGTTACCGGATCATTTATCAGATTCCCGAATTCAAAAGCTGAAACCTGTTGCCAGTTCTTTCCATCCTTACTTACCGAGAACACCCCTTTTTCAAGCATTCCCTCAGCATTTTCCTGCTGCGGAGTATAAGCGAATCCATTAAACTCTTCTTCCTTTCCTAAATCAACAATTATAAAATGTGATGCTGAACCTTTTTTCGACTTCCAATACGTTGCTGCAGAGGCATCTATGCTTTTATCCGAAGCATGTTTTTCTTCTTCGCTATCCACTTCTGTAATTTTCCAACCACTTTTGATAATCCCAAATATTTCAGAAGTAACATCACCTTGCTGATCCTTAGCAAAAGCTACAGCTTTCACCTCACCAAAAGGAAGGTCAAATGCTTTATCATATACATCCGAACTTCTGTTAGGATCTGAACCATCTGTAGTATATCTGATTTCCAGATTGGAATTAATATTTTCCTGAACATTTTCACCGTGAGGCTTCCAGCTAAAGCCATCTTTTTTAGGTGTAATAGTTACCTGACCATCAATGGTTCTTGAAATGGTTAGCTGTGGTGGTCTTGATTCATAATAATACCCCCCTATAAAAGAAATCGCTGGATTAAATCTAGACTTCTCTACTTTTATACGAAACCTGTTCGAGGTAACTTCAGGAAACCTCAATATTCTTTTATAACCTACATTTGAAGCCTTGGTAATGGTTTGCCACTGATTATCAATAAAAGCCTCCAGTGTATGCGCTTCGATGCGTTCACTATGGGTATCAATTTTTTCCTGAACAACTACACGGTTAATTGTTACTGGTTCAGCTGTTTCTAATTCAACTACATTATTAACCTGATCTAATACAACATAGGTGTCTTCATTGTCATCTGACACCTCTGAAGCACCCATAGCGCCAGCAAGTTTATTTTCAGTATAGGTTTCTTTAATACGCTCACCAACTTCTCTTAACACCTCAACATCTCTTGCAGAAAATCTCCCCTCTCTATTAGGAGGAATATTCAACAAGAAAATCGAATTACCGCCAACAGTACGCTCATACATATCAAAAACATCGTCTACACCTCTAACTTCCTGATCAGTATCATCCCTGTAAAACCATCCCGCTCTGATTGAAGTATTGGTTTCAGCTGGTTGATAGTGTAGATATTTCCCTTCATATAACTTTTCTCTACTTCCCAGATCTTTTGCTGTAAGATCTCCAAAACGATTCATATCATTCGGATCTTCTTTATATGGAATGACATTCCATTCGGTATCTCTGGTGGCACCAGCTTCATTACCGCACCATCTGATGTCTTGTTTTCCAAAAATAACCGCCTTAGGAGCGAGCGTCTGAATTAACTCTTTCCAGGCTAAATAATTATATTGTTGACCTCCTTTACGTTTCGGGTGAGCTCCGTCAAACCAAACTTCGTGTACCGGTCCATACTCCGTAAGTAACTCAAATAATTGATTTAAAAAATACTCGTTGTAATCATCTACCTCAAACTCAAATGTTGTTTTGTTTTCAAATGGACGACCTTCAACAGGTCTTGGGATCGTTCTTTTTGTAGTTTTACTTAAATTTCCATATAGTCCATCAGGGCTTTCAATCTGATACAGATCGGCCGGAGAAAGATAAACTCCAAGTTTTAAACCATACTTCTCACAAGATTTCGATAAATCCTTTAAAACATCTCCTTCTCCATCTCGAAAACCAGTAGACATAATGCCATGGTCCGTGTATCTGCTTTGCCACAAACAAAAACCATCGTGATGTTTAACCGTAAGAATAACTTTTGTCATCCCCGCAGATTTCATGGCTTCACACCACTGATCTGTATCCAACTCTTTTAAATCGAATATTTTTGGATCCTCCATTCCATCACCCCATTCTTTTCGGGTAAAGGTATTTGGACCAAAATGCACAAATGCTATGAATTCATCTTTTTGAGCCTCAAACTGATTCGGAGTAGGAACTACATGTGCTGCTTTTAAAACAATGGAGTCTTTCGTATCATCAGTATCAACCGTAATTGTATTGTTTACAAGCATCAAATTCTCCTCCGCCACCTTAACCTTAGAACACGATGCGATAAACAAAACGCTGACAAATATTCCAATTATTAAACTTTTTTCTTTCATGGGTATACTATTTAATTTTAAGTGTAATATTGATTGGTTGTTGATTTCTAAACACTTCAACCTGAACAGCGCTTTTCCATTTACTCCCTTCATAAGACTTTAACAAATCGGTCATACTTTTAATCTCAGATCCTTCATACCCCAGAATAACATCACCTACTAAGAATCCCGATGTCTTAAAATCGCTACCGGCTTCAAAATCCTGAATAATAACGCCACGAGTTTCATCAAGTCCTGCAGCAGATCTTTGCTCCATGGTACGAATGTTATTCATATGGGCACCTAACAATGTATAAGTATTATCGGTATCGCCCCCGAGATCATCTATTAGCTGTGGTATTTTAGGTGATTGCGCCAATGGCTTCAATCGTGTATTTTGTACTCCAAATTGACTTTGATCGAATTCTTCAAATCCCACTTTATAAGCATCAGATTCAGGTTTCAAATTATAATTTCCATTCACAGGATCTTCAAATGCCACCCTTCCGGTTATACTATTACTATCCACTCCCTTCTCCTGAACTTTTGCCAGGTCTGAGGCTGTTGTAAAGAAGTTGTAATCTACTTCCTTCCCCCATGCACCTAAACGAATATCCCTATGGCTATTGAAAACGATATTTCTTCTGAATATATCCTGACTATTCTCAAACCAAACATGAGGATGGAATCCGTTATTGATCAAAATATTGTTTTCGACTGTTCTGTCAAACCCCTCTCGTAGTTTTAAACCCCCACTCAAACAAAGATTATTGTATATATGATAATTAGAAGACCCATCATCCAAATCAATATCCCATCCATGGTCACATTGGAATCGGTTATTTCTAATTATTGTAGTATGAATAGCATCGAGAAATGGCATTTCCGGCTTTTCCTTCACCAAACTATCCATATAACTTCTGTTAGGGTGCCAGAACCGATCTCTTCCCCATGAATTAAAAGCTCCATGATCGCCGGTTTCCAATACCGTATTAAATACATCATTATATTCAAGGATGTGTCCACCCCACGTTCCATCACCAATATTAATTCCTGCCCTCGGAACATTATAAATACTATTATGACGCACGGTTATATCCATTGCCATGGCAATTTGAATCCCCGCAGTTTGTTTTTCGATTGTTCCAATATCGTGTATTAAATTATCAGACACTAAACATGCACCAGGGTATTTATCAGACTTTGGGCCCTTGGTAAGATCCATTTCGTTTAATGGTACAAATTCACCATATTGAAAAGCAGGCGAACGAACCGCTTCCGGACTTCCAACGAAACATATTGCCGAACCGCCACAACGATAAATATGATTACCCCTTATAGCTATCTTTTTAGCATAATTACTAACAAAAATGGCATTTCCCCCAAGATCCGTAAAATCGCAATTTTTTATTTCCACACGTTCTACGCCATCCAATAAAATGGCACCTCCCCTGTAAATGGTCCAATCACTTCTCAGTAAGGGCTCATAATTTTCCATGAATGTTCTGGACGTATGCTCAAAATGTATTCCTTCAATCGTAATATCTTTTACAAATTCCTTCTCACTTCCCCTCACCTCAATTAAATGCTTAAGCACAGGAACTTCTACCTTGGCTTCAGCCAGATTCACCTCCGGTATTGGGTAATAATACAACGTATCGTTTTTATGTATCCACTCTCCAATAGTATCAAGTTCTTCAAAAACATTTTCAACCATTCTATAGGTTTTATGCATCTTAGAAGGTCTGTTGTTTTGATGTCCTCCTGTTAAGGAAAGTTTCCCATTTTCTTTACCTGTTACTTTATAATGAAACCCTCCCCATTCACCACTGTGCAATGCATGAACCAAAGCCCCGGCAGGATCCGACCAACCCTGAACCCGAACTGAATCGATTGCATCTTCAGCATAACCATTCCAATGCAGATCTCCATCCTTGTAGTTTGGATATCTCGCCAAAACTTGCTTAATTCCATTGATATACAACTGGTCAATAATACGATCATCGTCGTAGGCTGAAACGTACAATTGACCTTCATTTTTTTGCCACGACAAATCAAGTAATTCAGAGCCCTTAATAGTAACCTTGGCACCAGATGCTGCTCTAAGGTTAAGCGGCCCTAAATCAGGGGTGATAAGAATTGGTTTACTCAGATAATAACCCCCTTCTTTTATGGATATTGTAATAGGTGACTTTTCGCCCTCATTTCGAAGTCTGGAAACCATTTCCATGGCATCCTCGATGGTACGAAAAGCATGATCATCTTGAGCAGCCTCATCACTATGAGACACATAAAGCGTTAATTCGCTGACGTTACATGAACCCAGCATGATAATCATGACCAACAATAACAGGTGAATCCTTTTTAGCATTATTTACTGATTTTAAAGGTCCACGCCATATGCGAAGGCAATTCAGAATATTTAATTTCAGAGGTATTTACCTTTACAGCTCCATTTTCATATTTCCAACGCAAGTCCTTCTCCAATCCAATCAATTTGATTGTTGCATTCATTCCCGGATTCGGCATTTCTAAAATCAATTCGTCATCTGGCCATTCAAAACTTATCGCGTATGTATTGTTATTATTTTGGGTATAGCACAGATAGGTTTTCTTAGAAGTGTATACTCCTTTAAGACCTGAAACGCTTTTATTTATATCAACATAAAAGGCATCAGAGGGAACAACTTCTTTATCAAGCCCCTTTGCACTCCAAAACAATGATACGTGTGCATTCTGCTTGTTTTCCTTGTACTTTATTTTGATCGGATAAATATTCCCTTTTTTTAATTTAATACTACCTTGTGTGGCAGCACCTGTTTTAGCCCCCATAACTTCAGAGTCACTTCCCTCTGCTATAATATTTTGATTTATAACTGCCTTGCCATCTATCCAGACAGCTGCTTCATCATCTGCCTTCACTTCAAAATTAAATTTCCCTGATTGAGGAGCTACGATATACCCATTCCATTCGGCAGTAAAATAATCTTCTTTAATACCTTTTACCGGCGAGTTACGTACCCAGTTAAATTTAATAACAGAATCAATACGTTCTTCCTGAACATCTTTTTCTTGTTCTTGAACGATATAAGGTTGTGCTCCATAAATAGCCTCTCCGTTTAATGCAAGCCAATTACCAAGATCGACCAATCTTTCCTGTTGAATTAATGGTATCTGACCATCTGCCTTTGGTCCGACATTAATAATCATCCCACCACCATTGGCAACAGTTTGCACGAACCGGTGAATCAATTCTGCAGAGGTACCATAGGCTTCAAGATTTTCATTTCTATTGAGTCCAAATGAACGACCTATCCCTCTCACTTCAGTCCAGGGACGATCTGTAACTTTAATTCCGGCACTGTATTCCGGCGTTAAAAACCCAACATCCAATCCATGACCCCAACGGTTATTTACAATAGCTTCATCGCCCACCAAATTATAATACCAATCTATTAATTCTGCAGCATGCCATTGCTTGGCTGTATTGAACCACTCACCATCAGAAAAAATCAATGACGGCTTATAAGTACCTATCACTTCTTTAAACTGCGGAATCATATATTCTTCTACATATCTTCCAATACTATCATGAGGATCCGTATACCATCTGTGTAATGGATGATTCCATTCTGAAAGCGAATAATACAATCCCATTTTAAGACCTTCTTGTCTTACCGCTTCTGTTAACTCCCCAACAATATCGCGTTTAGGACCTACATCTACACTATTCCAATTACGATTAAATTTACTCGGCCATAGTGCATAACCATCATGGTGTTTTGATACCAGCACCACATATTTCGCACCCGCTTTTTTAAAGAATTGAGCCCATTCCTGAGGATCCCACAGTTCTGCTTTAAAATGTGGTGCCAAATCTTTATAGGTTGCATCAGGCCCAAAATTCTTCTTCATGTATTCCGTACGAATCGGATCATTCGTTTGCAACCCTCTTAAAAACCATTCAGAATAAGACTCCTTACCTCCATAAGCAGGAACTGAGTACAATCCCCAATGAATAAAAATCCCCAATTTGGCATCTTTAAACCATTCAGGGAATGGTCTTTCCTGTAATTTCTGCGCTAATGGATCAACACTGTGCTCTTGTGAATAAACATTTGAGTTCATCAGTGCTAACAACAATAACAAACAAAGTCTTTTTAACATAGTTATCCGTTTAATTTTATAAATCCACCGTCTATTGGAAAGTCTGTACCTGTAATAAAAGAAGCTTCATCAGAGCATAGGTAAAGTGCCAGATTGGCGACCTCCTCGGGTTTACCCATTCTACCTATTGGCTGCGTTTTAGAAAGTTTATCAAACATTTCGTCTTCTTTACCTGGGTAATTCTTTTTAATAAAACCATCTACAAAAGGTGTATGTACCCGGGCTGGAGAAATACAATTACAACGAATACCACTTTCTAAATAATCCTTAGCAACAGAATATGTCATGGTAAGTACAGCTCCCTTTGACATCGAATATGCAAATCTATCAGAAATACCCACAGATGAAGCGATGGATGCCATATTCAGAATAATCCCGCCTTTTTTCTTTAAATGAGGTACTACCGCATATATACAGTTGTACACCCCTTTAACGTTTACATTATAAATTCTATCTAAATCTTCGACAGTGGTGTTTTCAACATTACCAACATGCGCAATTCCCGCATTGTTTACGAGAATGTCGATAGATTGTTCACTCGCGATAGCATCAATAATTTCTTTTACCTGCGAATGATTCGATACATCACACTGATGAAAAACAGCTTTTCCCCCTTCTTTTTCAATTTCTGCTACAGCTTGCTTCCCATTTTCTTCACTAAATTCAAGCATATGTACTG
This sequence comes from Zhouia amylolytica AD3, assembly GCF_000511935.2. Lineage (NCBI taxonomy): Bacteria > Pseudomonadati > Bacteroidota > Flavobacteriia > Flavobacteriales > Flavobacteriaceae > Zhouia > Zhouia amylolytica. Next base: position 68,266 of record NZ_AYXY01000020.1, read on the forward strand.
TGGCACCAGAAGCTGCAAATCTGGTGGTAATCGCTTTCCCAATTCCACTTGCACCTCCAGTTACTATCGCTACCTTATTTTTTAAACTAAATGACATATTATCTAAGTGTTATTTCAATTATTGTATCAATTTCATCTTGCTTATTTTCAGGGATCGCTATCATTAATTGGTCGCTTTTGAGTTTAAATTTCAGCTTTGACTGATCCTTGAAAAAGTTCATGTTTTTTATCTTCCCTTTAAAACCATCAATAACAATGTTTCCATCTTTCGGGTCAAGAATATGCAGGTAAATTGTTTTCCCTTTTTGAGTAGAGACTATTTCATTTTCTATAGAGACTGGCCCATTTCTGGTTCCATATATAGTCATTCCGTTTTCGCGAATCCAATCTCCCATTGCCAACAATCTGTCTTTATGCTCTGATTGTATCTTCCCATTTGGCATAGGCCCTACATTAAGAAGGAAATTTGCATTATTTCCTGCTGCCTTCACCAGATACTGGATAAGTGTTTTAATCGATTTATGCTTACCGTCTTGTAAATTGAAACCCCAGGAATGATTAATTGTCTCACAAGTCTCAAGTGGAAGCCTTCCAATTTCGGTCCCCCCGAAACCAGTCGTGTTTTTTCCGGGCAAATCTTTTTCAAACATTTGAAAATCCTCTCCCTCAAATGGAAGTACATGATGGTTATTCCCAATAAGAAGAGCCGAATCAACATCGTGAATCATCTTATAAGTTCTGTCTAAATGCCAATCAATCTTCGTTTTCTTTGGATTGTTTTTATCGCTTTTATCCTGTTGGTCCCACCATCCATCAAACCAAAAACCTGCGATATTATAATTTTCAGCAAGCTCCTTGATCTGGGCATCCTGAAATTCCAAATAAGCTTCCCAATCACCCTCGTTTGGTCGACCGGTTTTTACACCCGTTCTTCCCCTTGGAAAATAATCAGAATCCCTCCAATCCAATTGTGAATAATAAGCGAATAACTTTATACCTTGCTTTTCACATTCTTCTTCCAGCATTCTAAAGATATCCTTGCCATAAGGGGTTGCTTTTACAATATTGTAATCCGATACTTTTGAATCGTACATAGCAAAACCATCGTGATGTTTGGTCGTAATGGTAATGTACTTCATCCCTGCATTTTTAGCCAGGCTCACAATCTCCTTCGCATCAAAATCCTGAGGATTAAAAAAAGATGGAAGTAATTGATAGCGGTTAACAGGAATATTCTGATTGTTCATTACCCATTCGCCATCTCCTAATATACTGTATACCCCCCAGTGGATAAACATTCCAAATTTCGCATCCTGAAACCATTCACGAGCTTCCAGATTTTCTTTAGAAGGTTCGTATTTTTGCTGAGCGCTTATGACTTGAGCAATGGCCAAAAAGAATAACAAGGTACCTATTACTTTTTTCATCATTGGTTGGTTTTTAATTTAAAGGGATACCCCCCTTTTCCAGGGAATAAAATCATCTTGTCCTAATTTATCTGCACAGGTTTGTTTTTTACCACTGGCAATTTCAATTATTAATTCTATTAATTGATTTGACAATTCTTCCTGAGATATGCCTTCAGACACCAACTTACCAGCATCGAAATCTATAATATCTTTCATTTTTGCCGGAAGCATAGAATTGGAGGCAATTTTTATTACAGGACAAACAGGGTTTCCTGTTGGGGTTCCAAGTCCGGTAGAAAATAAGATCATATTGGCACCAGAGCCCGCAAGTCCTGTAGTGGACTCAACATCATTACCAGGAGTACACAATAGATTCAAACCTTGCTCAGTTGCATATTCGGCATAATCAAGTACATCAGCAATAGCGCTACGACCTCCCTTTGTTGCAGCTCCAGCCGATTTTATAGCATCCGTAATAAGACCATCTTTAATATTTCCGGGAGATGGGTTCATATCAAAACCTGACCCCACCTCATGAGCCTTTTTATTATAGCTCTCCATAAGATGTATAAACTTATCAGCAATATCCCGGTTTGGACTGCGATCTATTAAATCTTGTTCAACTCCACACAATTCGGGAAATTCCGACAGAATACTTTTTCCTCCAAGGGCATTAATCTTATCCGACACCAAGCCTATTAATGGATTGGCCGTAATTCCGGAAAAGCCATCCGAACCTCCACATTCCAATCCCAGGGTTAATTTACTCAAAGGTGCAGGCTTACGAGTAATTTTATTAACTTCTGAAAGCTCTTTATAGGTCTTATTTACTGCCGACATGAGCATTTCTTTTTCTGAACTAAACTGTTGCTGTTCAAAATACAAAACAGGCTTTTCTAAATTAATATCTTTGGTCAGCGCCTCCTGAATCATACTTATTTGAGCATGCTGACATCCAAGACTCATTACCGTAGCCCCCGCAACATTCGGATTTTTTATATATCCGGCCAATAAATTTACCAAGGCCTCTGCATCAGCACGCGTACCTCCACAACCTCCTTCATGAGTTAAAAACTTTATCCCATCTATGTTTTCAAATACTTTTTCAGAAGCTTTTTCAACATCTTCAACAAAAACTTCAGCAGACTCCCCTGAAACAAGTTTCTTCAATTGTAGTTTGTACGGATTTTCTTTTTTATATCCCAGTTCCGCTTCAAAAGCCTCCCTAAGCACTTTTAAATTTCTATTTTGACAAAATACCATGGGAATGAATATCCAATAGTTTGCCGTTCCAACCTGGCCATCTGAACGATGATACCCTAAAAAAGATCTTTCTTTTAAATCAGAAATATCAACCTTGGGAGTTTGGTATTCTTTATTTTGAAATGCATAAGTCGCTGCCTCATGCTTTATGTTTTCCGTAGTTATCAATTCACCCTTTGCAATTGGTTTCAAAACTTTGCCCACCGGAACCCCATACATTATAATTCTGTCATTAATATTAAAGTCGTTCAGGGCAAACTTATGCTTCACAGGAACCAACTCCTTTAATGAAAAAGAACCATCGGGAAAAGTGATACTATCTCCAGGTTTCAAATCTTCCAATGCAACCGCTACATTATCTTCAGGCGATATAATTAAATAATTTTTCAATGTATTTTTTATCTTAAATTAAAAGAACTTCAAAATTAAGCCTAAAAGCTCCTTATAGATTATACTAAATTTGCTTATACTTGTACAATATTTGCATAATCGAACTATTAATTGCAAATGTTATGTAATTATACGAATTCACAATCATAGGTGACATGAAACTGCATTTTCTTCAGAAAAATTTAGACAGCGACATAAAAGTATCAAAAAACAAAGAAAAAGAGTTTCTCAAATTATGGCATTATCACCCTGAAACAGAGATTGTTTACATTGTAAAAGGAACTGGAACCCTATATGCCGGTGATTACATTGGCAGCTTTAAGGAAAATGACATTTTTTATATCGGAAGCAATGTTCCGCATATGTTTGACTCCACAAGGCAAGAAGAACAAGATGATAATTATTCTCTTGCCTATGTAATTCATATAAAAGAAGATACACTCCAATTCAACAAAGCTTCCGGCAATACCTTTTCTTACATAAAAAAGTTACAGGATACAGGCAAAAGGGGAATTCTGTTCAGGAGTCAGGCAACCTATCCAATCATGCAAATTTTAGACAAAATGAATACCAATACAATTCATGAAAATGGTATTGCACTTTTGAATCTATTCTATCAGCTGCATAACATCGAAGACAAATTCATTTTGAGCAGTAAGCATTGGTTATTAAATTATGAGGTCAAAGATGTCCGACTGAATAAAGTGATACAGCACATCATGGAAAATTTCCAAAAACCGCTTGCACTAGAAGAAATCGCCTATATGTCGGGCATGAATAAATCGGCCTTTTGCAGATACTTCAAGAATAAGACCGATAAATCTTTTATAGCATTTTTAAATGAACTCCGAATAAATTACGCTTGCAAGGTTCTCAATGAATCCGAACCTCAAAAGTCAATTTCTGAAGCCTGTTACCGCTCTGGTTTTAATAGCCTGTCTTATTTCAATCGCACTTTTAAAAAGGTCAAAGGAATTGCGCCAAGTCAGTATCGAAGAATAACCATTTAATCATATTTAAACCAGTATTAAAATTAAATTCTCAGTCGGATAAAATCTTGTGTGAACATCGATAAAAATGGCATTTACGCATTATTATATAAATGCTTCCAATTTATTGAGATAAATTTATAGTGTTTAGAGGTTTTAGAAAATGAGAATAGGCAATTGGATACGCAACAAAATATTTTGGGGTCTTGATTTCATTCAAGGAAACAAAATAAGGCATCATTTAAGGGATATTGAATTTATCCTACGCGATTTAGATGCAAAAGAATCTATTAACCGAAGAGAGCAATTGCTTAAAGAACTCTTAAACCATGCCGTTAATACCACCCCTTATTATTCGAAGTATGACACCTATTCATCCTTAGAAGATTTCCCGGTGATTAAGAAAAATGTTGTTATCGAAAACTTTGAAAAGTTTAGATCAATTAGATATCTCAAAAGTAAAATTCACAAAGTAACAACAAGCGGATCAACCGGTATTCCTTTTACCATTTTTCACGACTCCGAAAAAAGAGTCAGAAATACTGCCGACACCATTTATTTTCTTCAAAAAAATGGATATAAAGTAGGTGAACCCCTGTATTATTTTCGCCTTTGGAAAGGAGAAACCAAAAGTCGCATGAAAAGCTTCCTGCAAAATGTTTCTAAAGTAGACATTAGCAAACTCTCTGAAGAAGATATATTCCAAATAGTAGAAAGACTGAAAAAAGACACCTCCTTAAAATGCTTTATCGGCATTGCTTCTTCACTTGAAACCATCTGTCATTATCTCGAAGATAATAATTATGAGCCTATAAAAACCAACGCCCATTTTTTTATAGCTAATTCAGACAGCCTAAGTCCTTTTACCAAAACGGCAGTTAAAAAATATTTTGATGCTCCCATTGTTTCCAGGTATTCAAATGAAGAATTAGGCATTATCGCCCAACAGGAAAACAATGAAAGTGATGTTTTTAGGATCAATTGGGGAACCTACTTTGTTGAAATATTAGACCTGGAGTCAGACGTTCCTGCCAAACCGGGGGTGGTCGGTCGAATTGTGGTTACAGACCTCTATAATTATGCGATGCCGCTAATTAGATATGACACCGGAGATCTTGCCAGTTACGGTTTTGTAAATAACGAAAAGGTGCTGACAAAAGTTGAAGGAAGAAAAATGGATGCTGTATATACAACTTCTGGTGAGCTATTGTCCCCTTATGCCATATATCCTAAAATGCAGGATTATTACGAATATTTTAATCAGTATCAATTCATACAACTGGGTGCCTCAGAGTATCTCATCAAACTGAATTACAAAAAAGACTTTATCAAAGAAGAAGAATTCAGGCAAAACTTTAAGTCCTTACTCGGAGAGGATGCCCAGATAATCATTGAATACGTAAATGAGATCCCTGTCTTATCTTCAGGAAAACGAAAAAGAGTCATTAATCAATACAATCCGTAAAACTCCCATTAATTACATCGATAAATCTTAGATTTCATCGTCATTAATACCCTACAGAAATTCAATTAAGTATTTTTGGCTCAACTAATTACCCCACCTTTACGGTTTATTTAACCGAAATTGATTAATAGCACATAACATTAAATTTTTAATCAATTAAACTTTTCATTATGAGAAAATTGTATTTACGTTATTGTGCCGTTTTATGCGGCATCATTATCGCGTGTGGTTCTATTAGTTGTGATTCCGATCAACTTACCTCCGGCGAAGTATTAGATACGGAGAACATCCGCAAATCAAACAAAGAAATTTCTTTTGACATGAGTCAGGAGTGTGTCAAAACTTCAACCATTTTATATGCTGGTCAGCATACACCTGTAGGAGAAGTTACCGTTACAGAAGATGGTGATAATTACATCATTAATGTCTCAACAGATGATGGTTATTGCATGAGTGAAATTCATATTGATGTAGAAGCAGTTCCTGAAGATTTTCCTATTAATGGAGGTGGAAACCCACAAATAGGACATTTCGAAATTAATGATGACTACGATTGTACAACCGGTGAAGAATTCGTGGTTGCAATGTCTGAAGGAACCTTCATTGCCGTTCATGCTGTGGTTACCTGTGAGGAAACCACTGCTGAAGATATTACCGAAGCTCTACCAGCAATGGTTAGCGTATGTGCCACCGCCAAAGGAGCCGATGCAGCCAACAGTTATTTCGACGTAACTGTTGATGGAGAATCTTGGTTAGCCGGTGATTATGGAGCCTGGTGTGCCGATGTTGACAGATCACTTGATGCAGGTCATTGTTTTGATGCCGATGTATATGCATCGTATGAAGATCTTCCTGATGGAATTATCGAAAATCCAGGTAATATCGATTTGGTAAACTGGATCATGAATCAAGGATTCTTAGGACAAGCCAGCCCAAGCGGAGGCACTTATACCTTCGGAGATATTCAGTGGGCTATCTGGGAGTTACTTGATGATGCCAACTGCTCTGCTTGCGCATTCTTAGGTGATGACTGGAGTGAAGAAAAAGGACAGGAAATTGTTGATGCCGCCATGCAGAATGGTGCTGACTTTATGCCTGGTTGCGGCGATTATATTGCTGTACTGTTGGTTCCTACCGACAACTCACAACCAATTTTCATTCCAATTCACATTCCATGTAAAGAATGTGGTTCTGAAACCGCTTGGGGTGATGGATGTGACTTCCCTGGTAATAACTGGGCAATGTATTTCGAATACGGTGCTGACGATTAATTCTCATAAGTATACAAACAAAAAAAGCGAGGTCAACACCTCGCTTTTCTATTTTTTACAGACTATGTTTTCTGTTCCTTTTTCTTGGCTGCCGGAAATAATATATTATTCAGAATAAGCCGATATCCGGGAGAATTAGGATGTAACTCAAGCTCCGTTTTAGGATCGCCTACACGGTGACGGTAATCCTCTGGATCATGACCTCCGTAAAAGGTAAAAAAGCCTTTACCTTTAATTCCATGTATATACCGAGCTTCTCCATTCGTTTTATTTTCACCCATAACTAACACAGTTGGCTTAATTTCATCCCTTTTATAAGATGTTGTTTGCCCCATAAAACCTTTTACCAAAGAAGTATGATTTTGACAAAGCATCGTAGGGATCGGATCCCATTTAGCGGAAAAATCCATCAGTGTAAAATAATCTCGCTCAAATGGAACATGACGCTTTGAAGTCATATCTATTGATGAAAATTCATAAGCCAGTGGATTCCTTTCTAAAGTAAAATTGGTAAAAGCAAAAGTCTTATTATAATCTATTTTACGCTGGTAACTTGGATCGGATGGATCACCATCAAACATGGCTTCACAGATATCAACCCCTTCGGCCGATAAAGCAATATCAAAACTATCTGTCGCCGAACACATGGCAAACATAAATCCTCCACCAACTACATAATCGCGGATGGCAAGAGCAACTGCCAGCTTTTCTTCCGAAACTTTATTATACCCCAGTTTACTTGCTAAGGCTTCAGCTTCCTTTTTTTGTTCAATGTACCATGGAGTAGCTCTGAAAGCGCCATAGAATTTACCGTATTGCCCGGTAAAATCTTCGTGGTGCAAATGAAGCCAATCGTATAGTAAAAGTCCATTATTCAGTACCTCTTCATCATAGATAACATCGTATGGGATCTCTGCATAAGTCAATACCATAGTTACAGCGTCATCCCAAGGCTGGTTTCCTTTAGGAGAGTAAACAGCAACCTTGGGGGCCTTCTCTAATACAATTGACTCCTGATTCACTGCAGGGCTCGAAATACCCTTTAGAATTTCTTCTGTCTTGGAATCTGAAATCAACTCATACGAAACTCCCCTGATCTTGCACTCTTTCTGTAAGTCATCAAAATCTGGTATAAGGAATGCGCCACCCCTGTAATTTAAAAGCCATTTTACTTTAACGTCCTGTTCCAGGACCCAATAGGTTATACCATAAGCCTTCAAATGGTTTTGCTGATGTTCAGCATCCATTGGGATTAACACATAAGAAGCAAATGATTTAAGAGTGGAAAAAATTAAAAAAAGAAAAAAAAAGCACTGCTTCCTGTTGAAATAAGAAGTCAGTGCCAGCATATTTTTAGAATGGAACGTCATCATCATTAGGATTAAAACCTTCATTCATACTACTCCCAAATGCCTCATCAGCACTTGGTAAATTTTTAGTAGTAAAAGGATTCTCTTCATCTTCATTCATTTTCGAAGGAATCTCAAAAGGTGTATCAAAGTCATCTAAGTTATCAAATTTACCTAGTTCTCCAATGAATTTTAACCTAATGTTATCTAATCCACCATTACGGTGTTTTGCTACAATAAATTCAGCCTGACCTTGTGTAGGACTTCGATCCTCATCATCCCATTCCTCAATTTTATAATATTCAGGTCGGTAAATGAATGATACAATATCGGCATCCTGTTCAATTGCTCCAGATTCACGAAGGTCGGAAAGCAATGGTCTTTTACTACCACCCCTGGTTTCCACAGCACGTGAAAGCTGAGATAAGGCAATAACCGGAACATCCAGTTCTTTTGCCAGGGCTTTCAAGTTTCTCGAAATCATGGATATTTCTTGTTCACGGTTACCATTTTTAGAGGTACCACCTGCCGTCATCAACTGCAAATAATCAATAATGATTAGCCTTATGCCGAATTGGGAAGCAAGACGTCTTGCCTTTGCACGTAAGTCAAATATGGACAGTGAAGGGGTGTCATCTATATATAATGGAGCTTTTTCCAGGTTTTTAACCTTTACATTCAATTGCTTCCATTCGTGATCCGCTAATTTTCCGGTTCTCAGTTTTTCCGACGAAAGTCCGGTCTCAGATGATATCAAACGTGTTATAAGCTGTACTGATGACATCTCCAATGAAAAGAAGGCAACAGGTATATTAGAGTTAACAGCCATATTTCTTGCCATCGACAAGTTAAATGCTGTTTTACCCATACCAGGTCGCGCTGCTACAATAATCAAATCACTGGGTTGCCAACCTGAAGTTAATTTATCCAGTTTATCAAAACCTGTAGGAATACCACTCAGTCCTTCTTTATTCGATATCTCCTCAATTTTCTTTTTAGCTTGCATCACCAAGCTTTGCGCTGTCTCAGAAGACTTTTTAATGTTTCCTTGAGTAACTTCGTATAATTTCGCTTCAGCATTATCTAATAAGTCAAAAACATCTGTAGTTTCATCATAAGACTCTTCGATAATTTCACTTGATATTTTTATCAAAGATCGCTGAATAAATTTCTGTAGAATGATTCGCGCATGAAATTCAATATGTGCAGAAGAAGATACTTTTTTAGTAAGCTGAATCAGGTAAAAATCGCCACCAACCACATCCAGCTTGGCATTTTTCTTTAACTGCGCCGAAACTGTTAATAAGTCTATCGGCTCTGAAGATTCGAATAACTGAACAACCGCCTCGAAGATATGTCGATGCGCCTCTTTATAAAATGCATCCGGTGATAATATATCAATTACCTCATCTACCCCTTTCTTATCTATCATCATAGCTCCCAACACAGCCTCCTCTAAATCAGTTGCTTGCGGTGGAATTTTCCCTTTTTCAAGATGGATTATATTCGTCTTGTCTAATTTAACTCCAGAAATGGGGTTTGTTTTTTCCATAGTTGCGAATGTAGAAAAATGATAAAATAAATATTCAATTTTAAGCGACTAACAATTAACAGGTTGGGTGTTCATTACCTGTTAATAACTCAAGTTCTTTGTTAATAAAGTTAAAAAAAACCGAAGTAAAAAACTTCGGTTTTTCAATATTATTAAGAATAACAGTAGTTAGCCTTTGTAGACTCCCATTTCTGCATATTTATCCATTCGAGAATTTACCAGTTCTTCTGGTGATAACTTTTTAAGTTCGTCGTAATTTTTTAGAATTGCTTTCTCAACTGCTTTATAGGTAGCTTCTCTATTTGAGTGTGCTCCTCCAAGTGGTTCTTTTATAATTTCATCAACCAACTTAAGTTTTTTCATATCTTTTGCAGTAAGTTTTAACGCCTCTGCCGCTTGCTCCTTATACTCCCAACTTCTCCATAAAATAGAAGAACAAGATTCCGGGGAAATCACAGAATACCAGGTGTTTTCAAGCATCATAACTTTATCACCCACTCCGATTCCTAAGGCACCTCCTGATGCTCCCTCTCCAATAATCATAACAACTACAGGAACCTTTAAGCGCGTCATTTCCAGAATATTTCTGGCAATGGCCTCTCCTTGCCCACGCTCTTCTGCCTCAATTCCAGGATATGCACCCGGAGTATCTATCAGGGAAATTACCGGAATACCAAACTTTTCTGCCATCTTCATTAATCGAAGTGCTTTTCTATACCCTTCAGGATTCGCCATCCCGAAATTTCGGTATTGACGCGTTTTCGTATTATACCCTTTTTGAGTACCGATAACCATAAAAGATTGATCTCCTATTTTCCCTAATCCTCCGATCATCGCTTTATCGTCTTTTACATTTCGGTCACCATGTAACTCTAAAAATGTATCTCCAAATAATGCTTTAATATAATCCAGGGTATAAGGTCTTGAAGGATGTCTGGAAAGTTGAACCCGCTGCCATGCAGTCAAATTCTTATATATCTCCTTTTTGGTATCGTTAAGCTTTTTCTCTATCTGCTTACAAGTATCTGTAACATCAATATCACTTTCTGAGCCTATCACTTTACATTTATCTAACTGCTCTTCAAGCTCTTTAATAGGTAATTCGAAATCTAAATATTCCATTATTATTTATAAATATTGGTTTTAGTTAGCCCACAAATATAAAACTTTAATGTTATTGCCTAAAACATTGTACTTTTTCTTTTTCTTTTATTTTTCAAAACCCCGTTAACTATAACCGTCAGGAGTATTATCGTTGCTCCAACATAAAATTGTGAGCTCATTTTCTCTTCCGCTCCAAACACCAGATATGCCAAAATTATACCATATACAGGCTCCATATTAATGGTCAACATAACCGTGTAAGGACTAATGAATTTCATCACCTTAACAGACGCTATAAAGGCATAAGCCGTACACACAGAAGCCAACAGACCTAAATAAACCCAGTCAGAGACTGAAACTTTAAAAAAATCGGTGCCGTACCCTCCGGTAAACCACAAATAAAAACTTAAAAAAACAACTCCACTGAATAACTCATAAAAAGAAATCACTGAAGGCTTATAGCTTTGAATAAACTTACCATTTATTAAAGTGAAGATAGCCGATAACAAGGCTGCTGTTAATGCCAACACTATCCCCAACACGTATTCGGTTTCGACCTCAAAAATGATGTACAATCCGCCCACCACGATTAAACCGAAAAATATTTCGTACCAAATAACTTTGCGCTTGTACCAGATCGGTTCCAATATGGCTGTAAAAAAAGAACCTGTAGACATCATAGCCAGGGTCACAGAAACGTTAGACACCTTTATAGCCTTAAAGAAGGTAACCCAATGCAAGGCGATTATAACACCTCCTATAATAAAACCCATCAAGGTTTTCCTGGGAACCTTCCAGTCAATCTTTTTTATCCATAAATAAATACCGATAAAACCAACGGCCATCAACATACGATACCAAACCAAGGGTGTGGCATCTAGTGATATTAAGGCTCCAATGACCGCAGTAAACCCCCAAATAAATACTATAAAATGGAGGTGAAGGTAATTCTTTAAGTTATCGTTTAGCATTTTTTAATAGGTATGCAGCTAAGATTCCAAACATAATATTTGGTATCGACACCGCTAATAATGGAGGAAATCCAGATTGCTCCGCCATCGTACCAAATATTTTATCAAAAAAGATGTATATAAATGCCAAAGAAATCCCTAAGGCCAAATTAACACCCATTCCTCCTCTTCTTTTCATCGAAGATACCGCAACCGCAATAATAGTAAGAATGAAAGCTGAAACCGGTAAACTCCAACGCTTATATTTCACAACTAAATATCTGTTGATATTCGGAGATCCTTTTCTGCGCTCTTTTTCTATAAACTTGTTCAGCTCAAAAAGGTTTTTGGTTTCGGCTATATAAGACACAGGCGTAAGGTCGTCAAGATTAAACGGGAATACAGTATCTACCCTTCGCTCTGTTTCAATGATATCATTTCCACCCCCGATGGTTCGCTTCATATAATTCCGTAAACGGTATACAGAATCCTTATCAATCCATCGAATGCTCGCAGCCGAGATCTTATACTTCAATTCATTATTCTCAAAATGCTCTAAAGTAAAATCCCTGCCAATTTTATTGGTTGGCTCGAAATGACTCAGATAAATAAAATCATTATCGTTTACCTGATTATATAAATTCGTTGTTTTCCGTATATTTTTATTCTTCTTGAGATACTCGTATCGGAAATCATTATATCCTTTACTGGCATTGGGAACAATAAACATTCCCATTACAAAAGTAATTACTGCAATAATGGAAGCCCCCATTAGATAAGGATATAAAAATCGCCTGAAAGAGATACCCGAACTCAATATGGCAACGATCTCCGTATTATTAGCCAACTTTGAAGTAAACCATATGATAGACAAAAAAAGGAATATCGGAAAAAGTAAACTGGCGAAATAAAATGTGAAATCTATATAATAATTCACTATTTCATCGAAAGGAACCTCTCGGGCAATCATTTTGTCAACCTTCTCGGAAACGTCGACCATAATTCCGATGGGAACAAAAAGCAACAACATCACAAAAAATGTCGCCAAATACCTTTTTAGTATATACCAGTCTATGATCTTCATCCTATAGCCTTTTGTCCATTTGTTTTACCATTTTATTTTTCCACTCATAAAAATCTCCTGCTAAGATATGTTTTCTAGCCTCTCTTACCAACCAAAGATAAAAACCAAGATTATGAATGGTAGCTATTTGTTTCCCCAAATATTCATTAGCAGCAAACAAATGACGTAAATAAGCTTTAGTATAATAGGTATCAACAAAAGTAATCCCCATTTCATCAATGGGAGAAAAATCATCTTCCCATTTCTTATTTTTAATATTAATCGTTCCGTGGGCAGTAAACAACATCCCGTTTCTGGCATTTCTGGTCGGCATCACACAGTCAAACATATCAACCCCCAATGCTATATTTTCCAATATATTAATAGGTGTACCCACCCCCATTAAATACCTGGGTTTATCCTCCGGCAACACGCTACATACTATATCGGTCATCTCATACATTTCTTCCGCTGGCTCCCCAACCGATAATCCCCCTATGGCATTTCCTTCAGCTCCTACATTAGCAATGTATTCTGCCGATTGCAATCTTAAATCCTTATAGGTAGAACCCTGCACAATAGGAAACAACGTTTGCTCATATCCATATTTGGATGGGGTATTATTGAAACGACTAACACAGCGGTCTAACCACCGGTGTGTACGATGCATAGAACTCTTGGCATAACGGTAATCACATGGATAAGGTGTACATTCATCAAAAGCCATAATGATATCCGCACCAATGGTTCGTTGAATATCCATTACATTTTCCGGAGTAAAAACATGATAAGAACCATCGATGTGACTTTTAAACTTTACACCTTCCTCTTTAATTTTTCTTCTCCCAGACAGAGAATAAACCTGAAATCCACCACTATCAGTTAAAATATTTCGATCCCAGTTCATGAATTTATGTAGCCCGCCTGCCTTTTCAAGAATTTCTGTTTTAGGTCTTAAATACAAATGATAGGTATTTCCTAAAATAATATCCGGATTGATATCTTCCTTCAATTCTCTTTGATGCACCCCCTTTACAGAGGCTACCGTACCTACAGGCATAAAAATTGGGGTCTCGATGGTACCGTGATCGGTAGTGATAACCCCAGCTCTGGCCTTACTTCCCTGGTCTTTTCCTTTTAAGTCAAATTTCATAAATAATCCTTCAATGTCGGCAAAGATAAACAACTAGCTGTTATATAAACCGCTATTAATTTGTAAAATATTTCACAAACAAATACTAAAGTTATAAAATGATGGCACAAGGTCTTTGTTCGCCATCAATAAAAAACTTACTTTTGCCCCGAAAAAATTTTTGAATAAAAATGCCTGATACACAACAACTAAACGATTTAGTGATTCAAGTTCGCAGAGATATTTTGCGCATGGTTCACAAAGTAAATTCGGGTCACCCCGGTGGCTCTTTAGGATGTACTGAGTTTTTTGTAGCTCTTTACAACGAAATCATGGAACTAAACGAAGAGTTTGACATGGATGGAATTGGTGAAGACCTGTTTTTCCTATCCAATGGTCACATCTCTCCAGTTTACTACAGTGTTCTAGCAAGAAAAGGATATTTTCCTGTTGAGGAATTGAACACTTTCCGCTTAATCAATTCACGTTTACAAGGACACCCAACTACGCACGAAGGACTTCCTGGCGTTAGAATCGCTTCAGGATCTTTAGGACAAGGTATGTCTGTAGCTTTAGGTGCCGCTGAAGCTAAAAAACTTAACAACGACAATCACATTGTATATAGCCTTCACGGTGATGGAGAACTTCAGGAAGGTCAAAACTGGGAAGCTATTATGTATGCGTCTGCTAAAAAAGTAGATAACATAATTGCTACAGTCGACCTAAATGGGAAACAAATTGACGGTGCTACTGACGATGTTCTGCCAATGGGAAGTGTAAAAGCGAAATTTGAAGCTTTTGGTTGGGATGTATTGGAAGTAGAACAAGGAAATGACCTGGAAGCTATTATAGCAGGTCTAAAAGAGGCGAAAACACGTACTGGAAAAGGAAAACCGGTTTGTATTTTGCTACATACAGAAATGGGTAATGGCGTAGATTTTATGATGCATACGCACGCATGGCACGGAAAAGCTCCAAATGACGAACAATTAGCTATCGCATTAGAGCAAAATCCTGAAACCCTTGGTGATTACTAAGTATTAACCTCTTTTATTTTTTAAACATGACACAAGCAACAATGAAAAAATATATAGATACCGGGAAAAAAGACACCCGTAGTGGTTTTGGAGCTGGCTTAACTGAATTAGGAAGAACCAATCCGAATGTGGTAGCATTATGTGCCGACTTGGTAGGGTCTTTGAAAATGGATGATTTCATTAAAGAGAATCCAGAGCGTTTTTTCCAGGTTGGAATCGCAGAAGCTAATATGATGGGGCTTGCAGCAGGGATGACCATCGGAGGCAAAATACCTTTTACTGGTACTTTCGCAAACTTTTCTACCGGACGAGTTTACGATCAAATACGTCAGTCAATCGCTTATTCAGGTAAAAATGTAAAAATCTGTGCTTCACATGCTGGTATAACACTAGGTGAAGATGGTGCTACTCACCAGATTCTGGAAGATATCGGACTGATGAAAATGCTACCGGGAATGACTGTAATCAACCCTTGTGACTTCAACCAAACGAAAGCGGCAACTCTTGCAATTGCTGAACACGAAGGACCTGTTTACTTGCGTTTTGGAAGACCGGCAGTAGCTAACTTCACTCCGGAAGATCAGAAATTCGAAATCGGAAAAGCACTTCAGTTAACAGAAGGTACAGACGTTACTATTATCGCTACAGGTCACTTGGTATGGGAAGCCTTATTGGCCGCAGAAGCTTTAGAAGCAAAAGGTATTTCTGCTGAAGTAATCAATATCCACACCATTAAACCATTGGATGACGCAGCAATTTTAGCCTCTGTAGCTAAAACAGGATGTGTTGTAACGTGTGAAGAACATAATTTCTTAGGAGGACTTGGAGAAAGTGTATCAAGAGTTCTGGTGAAAAACAATCCTGTACCTCAGGAGTTTGTAGCTACCAATGATACATTTGGTGAAAGTGGTACTCCAGCTCAGCTAATGGAAAAATACGGACTTAACAATAAAGCTATTGAAGAGGCCGTTGTAAAAGTGTTGAAAAGAAAATAAATAATTGGTAGGGTTTTTGTGACCCTACCTGTTATTAATTCAAACTCAAAAAAATCATTATGAAGAAAACACTTTTATTATTTTTCGTACTGGTAAGTACAACCATTATGGCCCAAACAAACTCCGGATGGGGAATCAAAGGAGGACTTAACTACAACTCAAATGGTAAATATTTTGACGATGCAGGGAAAATCATAGACAATCCTGACGGCAATGTTGGTTACCATTTCGGATTTTTCGGTAAAGGCAACCTTACCGGAT
Organism: Zhouia amylolytica AD3; assembly: GCF_000511935.2. Taxonomy (NCBI): domain Bacteria; kingdom Pseudomonadati; phylum Bacteroidota; class Flavobacteriia; order Flavobacteriales; family Flavobacteriaceae; genus Zhouia; species Zhouia amylolytica. The sequence goes on from NZ_AYXY01000020.1 coordinate 84,496, forward strand.
CCTTATTTATTAAACCTGAATTGGTTTACACCAAAATCAAAAGTGATTACGACGGAGACAAGTTCGACATGAGCAAACTTGACATGCCTGTTTTACTTGGATATAAAATACTAGGTCCGCTTGAAGTATTCGCTGGCCCGGCATTTCAATATATTCTGGACACAGAATTCGACGGAATAACCATGGAAGATGTTGAAAACGACTTTACCATCGGAATGAACATAGGAGTTGGTATCAGCCTCGGAAATATCGGTATCGATTTAAGATACGACCGAGGATTCTCTGATAACCAAGCACGTTATGTTAACAATAATATTTTAGATGGCTTTGAACAACGTGTAGACACCCGTCCTGAACAATTGGTTCTGGGAGTTTCTTTAAGACTCTGATAAACATTATTATCACTATAATACAAAAACGTCTTTCTATCGGGAAAGACGTTTTTTTTATACACTACGCTCCTGTCGTCTTTCATCCCCTATTTATACACGCCTATATACCCGATCAGACGCATAGACCTGCTGCGCTGCTATTAAAGAGAACTACCGAACAAAACCGGCTTCTGCTAACAAATTCATTTTACCTCAAAATGCTCCATGGAAGTTGGTGTGAATTCAATGTGATTTCCCTGATAAGAACTACCTATTTCAAAAAGATCGCAAAAGATGAGATAAGACGAAATACAGTTCAAGGCAACAGTCTGGCACAGGTACACATCTTTTTCAATAGCGGTGAGTCAACAGACCCCTGACAAGAGCATAAAACAGTTAACACACCTCCAGGCTACTAAAACAAATCCTTTATACGTTGAATAACATCATGAATGTTTATTTCCCAAAAAGTAAGACACCACTAAAAGCACCTATTCAGGCACGCTACATGAGTATAGAAATAAAAAAAAGCACCCTGTCATTTCAAGGTGCCCTTTGTATATCTTAAAGAACCGGCTTTAATTAATCATTATCTAAATAATCCGGAATCCCATCACCATCAGTATCGTCTGGTATTCCATCAGGCTCAAATTCGCCGGTGACATTATTTTTAATATCGTACTCATTCTTGGTTAAAGTACCATCCGCATCATCATCGGTATCAACAAAGTTAGCAACGCCATTATTCACAGAATAGCCATTTTTAAGCTCCCACGCAAGATCGGTATTATCATCAAACAAATACTGATTATTATTTAAATCCTCCAGATAAGAAGGAATACCATCCTGATCATGATCAACCTCTAAACGCATTCCCAACATATCAATCTTAAATATAATTGGAGAATAAGAAGGAATCCCTGATCTGGCAGCACCAAAATATGCCAATCCAGAAGGCATTATAATCAACCCAACACCGTAATCATTATTAAAAGTTACAGAACCATCAGAATTCTCTACAAATCCTGTACCCCTCTTTAATTTAACTACACCGGTATAATACCCCCTTACCAAACTCGGTAAGTTTTGCCATGTCGGAACTTCTCTCGAATCAAAAACATCGCCACTTAAAAGGTTTCCCTCGTATCGAACCAAAGCAGAGTCTGCAACTGTTAGTGTTTCATCAATAACACCTTGCCTAGCCGTCAGGGTATACAACTTATGAGTTACAGCCGCTTCATCAGGATCAGGCGCATGTTCTAACGACTGAACTTCAACCTGATCAATCATTGGAGTTTTACCTGCATTATCCCCCGCGATCGTATCAATTACTATTTTATAATCAAAATCTGCCGGCGGATTTTCAAATTCCTCGTAATTATAAAAATGCGTTTCCAGGAAGGCAACGATCTCAGCATCATTCTCTTCAGACACCTCCTGAGGATCTCTCAGATCAACTGTAGTTTCACCTCCATCGTCATCTTTATTACACGAAATGAAAATTGTAGTAAGTATTAGTAAAGCAGATAGTTTGCGTATCTTCATCTTCTTCGATATTTTAGAGCACGCAAGATAGTATTTTCTCGTATTTTTGCTTGAAGCATTAACGAAATTTTTTGTTTACCAAATGAGAATTGATAAATATTTGTGGTGTATACGGTATTACAAAACCCGAAATAAGGCAACCGAAGCTTGTAAAAAAGGCCATATCAGGGTAAACGGACAGGCAGTAAAACCTTCCAGAGAAGTATTTCCAACCGACAAACTGATCGTTCGGAAAAATCAGATCGAATACCAACTTACGGTGCTGGATATACCGCCAAATCGGGTTGGAGCCAAACTTGTTGATATTTACAGGCACGATACCACTCCCAAAGAGGCATTTGATCATGCTGAGCTTCTCAAGCATGCCAAAGAACATTATCGTAAAAAGGGAACCGGAAGACCTACCAAAAAAGATCGTAGAGATATTGATGACTTTGTTAATGATGATATAGAACATGGAACTGAATAAAGAATACTGGGAAAACAGATACCTAACCAAAGAGACCCAATGGGACCTTGGAGAAATCTCGACACCTGTCAAAAACTATATCGATCAACTAACCAATAAAAACCTTAAAATCTTAATCCCGGGAGCTGGCAATAGCTATGAGGCTGAATACCTGTATCAAAAAGGTTTTAAGAATGTATATGTGATTGACATTGCTTCTACCCCCCTCGCCAACCTGTCTAAACGAATAAAAAGCTTCCCTGGAGAGCAACTTATCCACAAGGATTTCTTTGACCTGCACCTGAAATTTGATCTAATCATCGAACAAACATTTTTTTGCGCTTTGGATCCGGACTTAAGACTTGATTACGCCAGGAAAACCTATGAACTTTTAAATCCGAATGGAAAAATAGCCGGACTACTATTTAACTTTCCCCTAACGAACCAAGGCCCGCCATTCGGAGGAAACAAGACGGCTTATGAAAAGACTTTCGATCCTTATTTTAATATAAAAACATTAGAAAAATGCTATAACTCGATTAAACCACGACAAGGAAACGAACTCTTTTTTATTTTTGAAAAAAAACAGACACTATAAAAAACAAGAACACATGACATCTACGCAAAATAAAATACTCGGCCACGATGAAATTCAACATAAAATAAAGCGTATTGCATATCAGATATACGAAACATTTGTAGAAGAAGATGAAATCATTATCGCCGGGATTGCAAAAGGAGGACTTGATTTTGCTAAAAAGCTCCAACAAACCTTCAATGAAATCGCCGACATCAAAACCACGATTTGCGAAGTAGTTATCGACAAACAAAACCCATTAGCACCAATATCCACCAGCTTAGACAAAACTGCTTACCAAAACAAAGCCATTGTGCTGGCAGATGATGTATTAAATACCGGAGGAACGCTCATCTATGGCGTAAAACACTTCCTGAACGTCCCTCTGAAAAAATTTAAAACAGTGGTTCTGGTCGATAGAAACCACAAAAAGTATCCGATAAAAGCAGATTTTAAAGGCATCTCACTTTCTACTTCCCTACAAGAACATGTCGAAGTTGTATTCGAAGAAAACAATGATGCTGTCTTTTTACACTAGTAAAGATTGAATTTCACCGGATAGTGTTTCAATTGATTTTTTATCAACGTTAATAATATGTTTTGCCCGTAAATAGTAAAAATTACGCTCAAACAAGTGTTTTTGAATGAACTCGGGCAATTCTTCTTTATTTAAATCCTTTATCAGTGGACGTTGCTCCTTCTCCTTCTCCAGCCTGCCAATCAATGTCTCAATAGAAGCCTTTAAGTAAAAAACATGATCAGTGGCCTCTAAAATTAAATCCATATTGTTCCCGTAGCATGGCGTTCCTCCACCTAAAGAAATTATCTTTTTACGTTCCGTCTCCAAAACTTCTTTTAAATAAGTCGTCTCTTTTTTTCTAAAATAGACTTCTCCGTGGTCAGAAAATATCTCACGTATGGTTTTACCTTCCTTTTCTTCTATGAATGAATCCAAATCTAAAAAGTCTAAATCAGTATTTTTAGCTAAAAACTTACCGATTGCCGACTTACCGGACCCCATATAACCTAATAAAACAATATTCATATTTAAACAAATTATTAAAATACAGCAGGTTAAATAAACTGCCTGCAAAAAAAAGCAAATTTATATTAAAAATGGCTTGAAAAATAAATTATAGGTCTTATATTTGCACCCGCATTCAAGCAATGACCTGGTAGCTCAGTTGGTAGAGCATCTCCCTTTTAAGGAGAGGGTCCTGGGTTCGAGCCCCAGCCAGGTCACAAAAGCCTTCAAACATAGGCTTTAATTAATTTAGACTTGATAGCTCAGTTGGTAGAGCATCTCCCTTTTAAGGAGAGGGTCCTGGGTTCGAGCCCCAGTCAAGTCACTAAAAAAAGTTGAGCTAATGCTTAACTTTTTTTATTTTTGACATAATTGTCTGGCCCATGTGGTGAAATTGGTAGACACGCCATCTTGAGGGGGTGGTGTCCGCAAGGACGTGCTGGTTCGAATCCAGTCGTGGGCACAAAAAATTACTTTCCTTTAATATTTCTCGTAAAATTTTAAACAAAATTCCCATTTAAAGTCAATATTTTATTAAATTTGTTTAATCATTCTTCTTAAATGATGAACAATACAAAACAAACATTCAGCATTAAGGATTTGGAGAACCTTTCAGGTATCAAAGCACATACCATACGTATATGGGAAAAAAGATACAACCTGCTAGCTCCGAAACGCACGGAAACAAATATTAGATTTTACACCCTGGATGATCTGCAAAAACTATTGAACATATCCTTTTTAAATCAACATGGATATAAGATCTCCAAAATTGCTGAATTAAGTGCAGATAAGATACCAGTACTTGTACGTGAGATCTTAAATAATGATCGATCCTCAGACGATTATATGAATAAGTTCAAGATGGCAATGATCAATTTCGATCAATCACTCTTTTACACAACATATAACAACCTGCTTAATCAAAAAAGCTTCAGAGAGATTTTCTACAAGATCTTTATACCCCTTTTAAACGAAATAGGCCTTCTCTGGCAAACAAATACCATATCACCCGCTCAGGAACACTTTATTTCGAACCTTATAAAGCAAAAAATATTAATCAATACAGAAAACCTGTACCAGGAAGCTCCTAGCCATAATAAAACCTTCGTTCTTTACCTGCCAGAAAATGAAATTCATGAAATTGGATTACTATATCTGAACTACGAGGTTAATCTTCACGGATATAAATCGATTTATCTCGGGCAAACAGTGCCATTAAAAAGCCTGGAAGACATCAAGAAAAATCACGAAAATGTAACCTTTATATCTTATTTTACTGTTGAACCTACTGTAGAAAGAATCTACACTTATTTTGAACAGTTTAATGAACTTATGGGTAATGACACAGCGCTGTGGGTTCTTGGTAAACAGGTTCACGATTTAAAATTAAGCTCCATACCACCTAACGTTAGATTACTGAAATCTATCCAAGAAGTGTTAGAAATATTATAATTTTTTTTACCTAAGCTTTTTTTGTTTAACTTTATAGTATATTTGTTAAACATGAATAGAAAAGCAATTGTTATAGGTTCCGGGTTTTCTTCCCTTGCTGCATCTTGTTATCTGGCAAAATCAGGTTTCGAAGTAACTATATTTGAAAAGAATGATTCAACAGGTGGCAGAGCCCGTCAATTAAAAAAAGATGGGTTCACCTTCGATATGGGACCAACTTGGTATTGGATGCCCGATGTGTTCGAACGTTTCTTTGCAGACTTCAACAAGAAACCTTCAGACTATTATTCACTGATGAAGCTCGATCCGGCCTATCAGGTTTATTTCGATAAAGACAAGAGCATTACCATAGGAGACACCCTGGAAAAGATTTATGAAGCCTTTGAAAATGAAGAAAAAGGCAGTTCTAAAAAACTAAAGAAGTTTATTCAAAAGGCTCAAAAGAACTACGAAATTGCCATTACAGACCTGGTTTACAGACCTGGGGTATCCCCCCTCGAACTCATCACTCCTGAAACCATAAAAAACCTAAACCAGTTTTTTAGCAGTATCAAAGCCATGGTGAGGAAAGAATTTAAAAACCAACACCTGGTTCAAATTCTCGAATTCCCGGTACTCTTTTTAGGCGCCAAGCCCTCCGCTACCCCCAGTTTCTATAATTTTATGAATTATGCAGATTTCGGACTGGGAACCTGGCATCCGAATAAGGGTATGTATAGCATTGTTCAGGCTATGACACTCCTGGCTATTTCTCTGGGCGTTAAAATAGAAACCAAAGCCAATGTGCAAAAAATCAAGGTTCAGGACAAAGAAGCCACAGGTATTTTAGTTAATAACAATTTTATACAAGCTGATATTGTGCTTAGCGGAGCCGATTACCATCATACAGAAACGCTATTGGATCGTAAATACAGAAATTATTCAGAGGCTTATTGGAAAAGAAAAACATTTGCTCCCTCTTCACTTCTATTTTATGTAGGATTTAATAAAAAACTGAAAAACGTATCGCATCATACACTTTTCTTTGACGTAGATTTTGATGCGCACGCAGCAGCAATTTACGACGAACCCAAATGGCCTGAGCAACCACTCTTTTATGCTAGTTTCCCCTCCAAAACAGATCCCTCTTTTGCCCCCGAAGGTCAAGAGTCCGGAACGTTTTTAATTCCATTGGCACCCGGCCTGGAAGATTCAGAAGCGTTAAGAGAGCAGTATTTTAACACCATTATTTCGCGTTTAGAAAAACTAACCGACCAAAAGGTAACAGATAATATCTTGTTCAAAGAGTCGTATTGTGTTAATGACTTCATCAAAGATTACAATTCGTACAATGGCAATGCCTATGGCCTGGCCAACACGCTGACACAAACAGCCTTTCTAAGACCAAAACTGAAAAGTAAAAAAGTTCGTAACTTATACTTTACAGGACAGTTAACAGTTCCGGGGCCTGGAGTACCGCCATCGCTTATTTCAGGAAAACTGGTTGCAGACCTAATTAACAAACACCACCAATAAAACATGAAAACACTTTTCGACACCGTATCCTACGCCTGTAGCAAAAGAGTCACTCAAACCTACAGCACATCGTTTTCCCTGGCAGTAAAAATGCTTGCTCCTTCCATAAGGCAAGACATTCATAACATCTATGGGTTTGTACGTTTTGCTGATGAAATAGTAGATTCATTTCACGACTACAACAAAGAAATGCTGCTTAACAAATTTGAATCAGATCTGGATCAAGCGCTTAAAGACAAAATAAGCTTGAATCCGATTCTAAATTCCTTTCAGCATACCGTACACAGGTACAGTATTGACTACAATCTTATTGCCTCTTTTCTAAAAAGCATGCGATTGGATCTCTCCAAACAAACCTACACTACCGATCTTGATTATCATGAATACATTTATGGTTCGGCAGATGTTGTGGGATTAATGTGTTTAAAAGTTTTTGTAAAAGGAGATCAGGAAAAATATAATGAACTTAAGGATGCAGCGAAAGCCCTTGGTTCCGCATTTCAAAAAGTAAATTTCCTCAGAGATCTAAAAGATGATTTGGAAGTATTGAACAGATCGTATTTTCCAAATGCCGCCCAAAACTTCACGAACGAAACTAAACTCGAAATTATTGCAGAAATTGAAGAAGATTTTAAAAAAGCCTTTAAAGGTATCCTCGTATTACCAAAAGAAGCTAAATTTGGTGTTTATACAGCATACAGATATTACAAAAAATTATTGGACAAACTGAAAAAATCATCTGCACGCCAAATTCAATCTAAAAGAGTTCGTGTTCCAAATTACCAAAAGTTTGGTTTGTTAGCCAAATCTTATGTAAATTATAAACTCAACATATTTTAATTATTGTCATGAATACAATTATCTGGATCGGTGTTTTTATTGCAACTTTTTGCATTATGGAATTTATGGCATGGTTTACTCATAAATACGTAATGCATGGCTTTTTATGGAAATTACACAAAGACCATCATAAAAAAGATCACGACTCATGGTTCGAACGGAATGATGCCTTTTTTCTTTTTTATGCAGCCATCAGTATTATATTATTTTATCTGTGGAGCTTTGAAGGTTTTTGGCTGGGACTCCCAATTGGTCTGGGCATATTCACCTATGGTGCAACATATTTTTTAGTACATGATATTTTTATTCACCAAAGATTTAAAATATTCAGAAATGCCAATAACAGATACGCTAAAGCCATAAGAAGAGCTCATAAAATGCACCATAAACATCTCGGAAAAAATGATGGAGAATGTTTTGGCATGCTTTGGGTTCCCTTTAAATATTACAAAGAAGCTAAATAAATATGAAGAGCTTATACCTTATTCTGGACCTCGGCTCAATGGCCATTCCTTTCATTTTTAGCTTTCATTCAAAAATTAAATTTAACCGCTATTTTAAATCCGTCTTCATCGGTATTGCTTTAACAATGGCGATATTTATACCCTGGGATGTTTATTTTACTCAGCACGGATTTTGGGGATTTAATGATCAATACCTAATTGGCAAAAGGTTATTAGGACTTCCGATTGAAGAGTGGTTGTTTTTTATTTGCATTCCTTTTGCCTGTATATTCACGCATTTTTGTTTAACCAAATTCTACCCCGGAATTAAGCTCAGCAGCAACACTACCCGTAACCTCACTATCGGGATTATAATTATAAGCGCGATTCTTTGCCTGTTAAACACTTCTCGCGCCTACACCTTTACAAACTACCTGTACGCGGTAATCCTCCTGAGTTTTACGCTTATAAAATTCCCTACCATCCTTCAACAATTCTATCTGACTTTTATCGTTATCCTACTGCCATTTTTTGTTGTTAACGGACTTTTGACAGGAAGTGCAATTGAATCTCAGGTAGTCTGGTATAATAATGAAGAAAATCTCGGGATACGTTTGCTTACGATTCCAGTAGAAGATATAATGTATGCATTTACGATGCTACTCACATGCTACATCCCCGTACATATAAGAAGAACTCAAAAACCCCTCCACAAGACTTAAACAAAAGTATTTGAAGTCAAGACTTCATAATCCATCACCTGTACAACACATATTGTTTTACTTCTGAAGTAGCAATAGATCTAATTGTTTTCGTACCGCATCACTGTTCCAATCTGCAGCACCGGTTTTTTCGATAACAATATTACCCTTTTTATCAATTAAATAGGTTGCTGGAATAGATCGCGAATACAATTCAACCGGAGTTTGGGAGCGTTCAAAATATACCGGGAAAGAATATCCATTCTCAGTCATAAATTTTGCAACCGACGCTTCCTTATCATTGGTAACAAAAAGAAATGACACCTTATCACCATAATCCTCATAAAGCGCCTGCATACTTGGCATTTCCGCAATACAAGGCGGACACCATGTTGCCCATAGATTAACAAGAACCACATTTCCTTTGGTATTTTCAAAATTAAGAAGGGTTCCGGTATTTGCTTTCTGAAGCTTCCAGTCATAATCCGTAAGCACTATCCTATCATCGACATCTACAACACTCGGACTAAAGGCAATGACGCGATTCACCCATACCTTTACCGTTGTCCCTAGCGGCGTGAACAAAATAACCACGATAAATACCAGGAAAAATAAATTGGAAATCTGACTTTTATTTAATTTCATAAGTACCTAAAATAAAAATATACACTCAGTTAGTTCGAATCGATTACATAAACTTTACACAGCCTCTAAAATAAATTGACAAAAAAAACTCCTTGCCGAACCAACAGCAAGGAGCCTAATTAATTATCGAGAATCACAAGGTTTATTAAGCCTTCCCTTTAGCCGCTATAAGGTTAAGAGCAGAACCAGCTTTAAACCAGGCAATCTGACTATCGTTATAAGTATGATTTGTTACAATGGTATCTTTACTACCATCAGCATGCACCAACTCAATTGTAAGCGGAGTATCTGGAGCAAAGCTTTCAAGATCTAAGAAGTTAAAGGTATCATCTTCCTGTATTTTATCATAATCAGCCTCATTGGCAAAAGTTAATGCCAACATTCCTTGCTTCTTAAGATTTGTTTCGTGTATACGAGCAAAAGACTTTACCAATACCGCACGAACACCTAAGTGACGTGGTTGCATTGCAGCATGCTCACGAGAAGAACCTTCTCCATAATTGTGATCTCCAACAACTACTGTAGGGATTCCGGCAGCTTTATACTCGCGCTGAACATCAGGAACACCTCCATACTCGCCAGTCAATTGATTTTTTACAAAATTTGTCTTCTGGTTGTATGCATTCACAGCACCTATTAAGGTATTGTTGGCAATATTATCAAGATGACCACGGAAACGTAACCAAGGTCCAGCCATCGAAATATGGTCGGTAGTACATTTCCCAAATGCTTTGATTAATAGTTTAGCTCCTGTGATATTTTTACCATCCCAAGGCTTGAAAGGCTCTAATAACTGTAGTCTTTCAGAAGTCTCACTAACGGCTACTTCTACACCACTACCATCTTCTGCTGGCTTGATATAACCGGCGTCCTCAACTGCAAATCCTTCTGGTGGTAATTCATACCCTCTTGGTTCATCTAACATAACTTCTTCACCATCCTCATTGATAAGCTTATCAGTTAGTGGATTAAAATCCAATCGACCTGAAATAGCGATAGCAGTAACCAATTCCGGAGAACCAACAAACGCTAAAGTATTCGGATTTCCATCAGCTCTTTTTGCAAAGTTTCTGTTGAAAGAATGAACAATGGTATTTCTGTCTTTATCTTCATCATTCCCTCCATAACGGTCCCACATACCGATACAAGGTCCGCAAGCATTAGCAAAAACAGTAGCACCGATTTTATCGAAAGTATCAATGTATCCGTCTCGCTCAATGGTATAACGCACCTGCTCTGAACCAGGAGTTATGGTAAAGTTAGATTTTGTTTTAAGTTTTTTGTCTGCAACCTGTTTAGCCAATGAGGCTGCTCTTGATATATCTTCATAAGAAGAGTTGGTACATGAACCTATAAGACCATATTCCACTTTCAATGGCCAGTCATTTGCTTTAGCAGCCTCTTTCATCTCTGAAATTGGAGTCGCCAAATCCGGAGTAAATGGACCGTTCAAATGAGGCTCTAACTCAGAAAGGTTGATCTCAATAACCTGATCGAAATATTGCTCAGGGTTTGCATATACCTCTGGATCGGCAGTAAGATATTCCTTAACCGCATTAGCAGCATCAGCAACATCAGCCCTGTCCGTAGAACGCAGGTAACGATCCATTGATTCATCATATCCAAATGTTGATGTAGTAGCACCTACTTCAGCACCCATATTACAAATGGTTCCTTTACCGGTACAAGACATTGACTCTGCACCTTCACCAAAATATTCTACAATAGCTCCGGTACCACCCTTAACAGTAAGGATACCTGCCACTTTAAGAATCACATCTTTTGGAGCCGTCCAACCTGAAAGTTTACCTGTCAACTTAACCCCAATTAATTTAGGGAATTTTAATTCCCATGGCATACCAGCCATAACATCTACAGCATCTGCACCACCAACACCAATGGCTACCATCCCAAGACCACCTGCATTAACAGTGTGTGAGTCGGTACCGATCATCATCCCGCCAGGGAATGCATAGTTTTCTAAAACAACCTGGTGAATAATACCTGCTCCAGGTTTCCAGAAACCAATTCCATATTTATTAGAAACCGACTCTAAGAAGTCAAATACTTCATTACTCGTTTCGTTTGCTCTTTTTAAATCCGCTTCTGCTCCTACTTTAGCTTGAATTAAGTGATCGCAATGTACCGTAGTTGGTACTGCTACCTTAGGTTTTCCGGCATGCATAAACTGCAACAAAGCCATCTGAGCTGTAGCATCCTGACATGCAATTCTATCAGGTGCGAAATCTACATAATCCTTACCGCGAACAAAAGCCTTGCCCGGCTTTCCGTCCCATAAATGAGAGTACAATATTTTTTCAGATAGCGTTAACGGCTTGCCGGTAATTTCACGAGCCTTATCCACTCGCTCGGCCATGTTAGCGTAAACACCCTTAATCATATCAATATCAAAAGCCATATATACTTGAATTTTAGTTTGAAAGTGTAGCAAAAATACGAAAAACAGTAGAGTTTTTAAAGTTTAAAACAAAACATTCATTAAATGATTTTATCTACAAAAAAAGGGACGTTTTGAACAGTTTTTTTATCAATATGATAAAATAAGGTAGTTCGTTTTATATGAAACATAAAATAACAACTTAATAATCAGAATTTATCACATGGATACCTGGATATTAGAAAGAAAATATCACAAAAAGAGAACACAAAAGCAGATTAAACAACTAGAAGATAGCCGTTACAATTTCATCGACCGATAAACCTTCGGCCTCCGCCTTGTAATTTTTAATTACCCTGTGTCTTAAAATCGGTAATGCCACCGCCTGTACATTTTCAATATCAGGAGAATATTTACCATTAATAACAGCATGGGCTTTCGCAGCAAGAATTAAATTTTGCGAAGCTCTTGGCCCGGCTCCCCAGTCTACATAGTTTTTAACTATTTCCGGAGCGAACACAGAATCAGGTCTTGTCTTACCAACAAGCTTAACAGCATATTCAACCACATTATCAGCAACTGGCACCCGACGAACCAAATGCTGTATTTCTATAATATCATCGGCATTAAATAACGTATTCACCTCAACATTACTATCTACTGTAGTCGACTTTACAACAGCCACTTCTTCTTCATAAGAAGGATACTTCAACTCAATGGCAAACATAAACCTATCCAATTGCGCCTCCGGTAAAGGGTAAGTCCCTTCCTGCTCTATCGGATTTTGAGTGGCTAATACAAAATAAGGTAGGTTTAAATTATAATGCTCCCCTGCCACCGTAACCGCTTTTTCCTGCATAGCTTCCAGTAAAGCAGATTGCGTCTTTGGTGGAGTACGATTAATCTCATCGGCCAAAATAATATTAGCAAATACTGGTCCCTTGATAAATTTAAATTCACGATTCTGATCTAGAATCTCACTCCCAATGATATCACTTGGCATTAAATCGGGAGTAAACTGAATACGTTTAAAATCCAACCCTAAGGTCTTGGCGATCGTATTCACCATTAAAGTTTTTGCCAACCCGGGGACTCCTATAAGCAGTACATGACCTCCTGAATATATAGCTAATAAAATTTCATCAATGACGTGTTGTTGCCCAACAATTACTTTTGAAATTTCATTTTTTAGTGCACGGTGACGTTCGACTAAATTATTTACAGCTATAGTATCAGACATGAGGCATATTATTTTTTGAGCCAGTTATTGGTAAAATCACACTCTTTAAAATCCGACCCAACGCTAATATACGTATCTTTTATTTTATCATTCATCCACTCTCTTATGGTTTCAAGCTGCTTATCTTTTAAAGCCAGATCCTGAATCTTTAAATAATCCTGTGAAAAATCCGCAGTATGCGATGGGTAACGTTTGATTACCTTAACTAATTTGTATACGATTCCCGATCTGGTCTCTTCCATCAATGGCTGGGAAATTTCGTCTCCTTGCAAATCTCCAATCTGACTGTATAGCTTTGAATCCATTTTTGTCAATTCAAATCGCGTACTAAAATCTACCGGATTTCTCAAAACACCTCCGTCAAAACGAGTCTCCTTTTCATCAGAAAAATTACGGGCAGCAGTCTGAAAAGTAAATTCACCTGCTAATATTTTAGATCGAATACTATCCAACTCAGTTTTTGCCTGCTCACGGGCCTCGTCTGAAATCTCAGGCTGAATTAGGATATGGCGTGCATCTACCACCTGACCTCTTATCTTCTCAACTTTTAGAATATGCCATCCAAATTCTGATTCAAAAGGCTCAGAAATCTCTCCTTCCGGCGTACTAAATGCTACATCCTTAAATTCTTTTACAAATTGATCTTTTTTAGAGAATGAATAAAAACCTTGATTTTCGGTAACCATTGGATCATCAGAATATAAAGTCGCCTTTATAGCCATACTCGACCCATTTTCTTCAATATCCCTTTTAATCTCTTTTAAACGGTTAATTGCCTTTTCAACCTCTTCTTTACTAGGCTTTGGCTTTTTAACAATTTGAGCCACCTCAACCTCATCTCCAAAAACAGGTCGCTGATCTTCCGGAATACCGTTAAACCAAATACGAACTTCTTCAGGAGTAATTTCCATCTCCTCCAAAATTTTAGCCCTCATTCTTTGAGATAACATCGCCATTTTAGTGATCTCTGTTAACTCTTCTCTGAAGGTTTGCTCGTCCTCCATATTGTAGTAGTTAAGCAATTTCTCCATAGAGCCTATAGCACCTACCAAATATTCTATTTTACCTTGAACTTCTCCACTTATTTCAGCATCAGAAACAACAATACTATCCTGAATAGCCTGATGTGCATATAATTTGTCTTCCATCAGTTTCCCTAAAACCTGACACTTCGTAATTCCATCCGTCGGCATACCCTGGGTTTCCATATCGATAAAGCTTTTATCAATATCAGATTCCAGAATAACGAAATCTCCCACCACTGAAGCTACGCCATCAACCTTAATTCTTTTGCTGATCACCTTGGTTTCAGAAACAGAGTCCTTTAAAGTTACTGCCTTAGTATTGTTTTCGGTCTGTAAGCTATCTTCCTGCGCCAGTGCCACATGGCTCAAAATCATCATTATTCCTAAAAGAGCAATACGTATCCTATTCATAAATTTTAAATTGATTCTTTTTAAATATCCTTCAAAAAGGTCCTTTTTTTATTATTAATATTAGGCAACCTTTATCTCATAAAAACCGCCTAAACGCTTTATCCTGGCATCTTTTTTAAACATTTTCAAGGTGCCAAAATAGTTCACAGCCACCAAATATACCTTAAAGAATCAGTTAACTCAAAATTTTGTGATTATTTTATACGTGTAAGCTGGTAATATTGAAGTTAGAGATACATTTACACTAACCAAATGTTGTATTTGCACAAGGTATTTGAGACTCTTGATAGTCTCAAATTACAGATCAATTAAAATAAAAAAATGCCTACATTTAGTAGGCATTCAACAACTAATTCAAAAGTTCGTCCAGCATCTCAAAAATTTCTTCTCCACCTCCGGTTTTTTTATAAATAATCTTCCCTTCCGGGTCGACCAATATTTTTGTAGGAAATCCTACCACATTGAATTTACTTGTATAAACAAAGTCTTCCTGTTTATCCATTAACTGCGGCCATGTATATTCCTTACTCGATGTATAATCCAATATTTTAGAAATATTATCTCCATTATTGACACCTACGATCTCCAATTTATCCTCATATTTCAAATAATACTCCTTAATTTTAGGCATCTCAGCAACACACGGTCCACACCATGTCCCCCAAAAATCAATCAACAAATATTTACCTTTTAAATCTGAAGAAGAAAACCTGGTGTTCTCAAGCACATTTACAGCCTCTATTTCCGGTAATTCATTGTTAACCTTTATAGCTCTGGCTCCTGCTATACGCTGAGATAACTTTTCGAAAAACGGACTCTCAGGCTGTTCTTCTTTTATTAAATCATAAAGTTCGATAGCCTTCTCCTCCTTTAACTCCCTCCTTGTAATCATATCCATTAAATAGTAGGCACTAACCACTGAAGCTGGATTACCTCTTATAAAATGACGTTTAACATCTGTAATCTGATGCATTAACTCTTCATATTTATCCTGAGATTGTTCATTTGGTTCAGAATTCATACCTGCCCTTAATCTTGCTGCCTCATTACTCAATGGGACTAACACCTTATGCAACATTGCCAAATCTTCATTCTCAGAATTACCAGAAGGATAGGCAGCCACAAAATCTTTAATATGCCCATTCACTTCCGTAACATGACCCGGAATTGCAAAAAAATTGATATAAGAAGACATCGCTGGAATATACCCTCCTCCCTCAACAGAAACCACAACCGATTCCATCTTTGGGTTGATCTTCATATAAGTCATCTCATCGATTTCTTTTTTGTAGTAAAATGAAGCATCCTCCACCTTAATCGTATCCGCCTTCCATATATTATCCTGTTTATAATAATATAGCATATAAGGGGAGTTCAATCCTTCTATCGTACCCTTCAGTACAAACTCATTGGGCTTTACAACCTCTACTTCATTACACGACATCATTACAAGAGGCAACAAGGCATATACCGCCCAAATTATCAAACGGTTACATAAATTTCTTTTCATCTAAATAGCATTTGGAAAGAAAAGGCATAATAAAGATTATGCCTTTTTTCATTATTTTGTCCCGTCCTGAAATAAGTTGACACAAAAACGACTTATTTATGAAAGACAAGACGAACAAAGGGAACAAACGCACACAGCGCGATTATAACCTAGGCTTTAAATTAGCTGTGGTCTCGCAGGTAGAAAAAGGCGAGATGACCTACAAGCAAGCTCAAAAACACTACGGGATTCAAGGTAGAAGCACAGTTTTGGTTTGGTTAAGAAAACATGGTACCTTAGACTGGAGCAAACCAAACCTATTTATGAAATCCAAAGAAACACCTGCACAGAAAATTAAACGTTTAGAGCGTGAGTTAGATGATGAAAAACTAAAGAACAAGATTCTTAATACGATGATTGATATCTCAGACAGTCAATATGGTACCTCAATCAGAAAAAAGTTTTCATCTCAACAATCCAACGCATCAGGCAAGAACAAGAAGTGAGCCTATCACGTTGTTGCCGGTTGTTTGAGATATCTCGTCAAGGGTTCTATCAGTCCATAAAGCGTCAGGAGTCCCGAGCCAAGGAACTTGCCAAAATAAAAGCATTAGTACTTCAATTGCGTATGCAGATGCCAAGAATAGGTACGCGAAAGCTGTATTATCTACTAAGGGACGAGTTTAGGCTACAGGGTATAAAAATAGGTAGAGATGCCCTATTTACTTACTTAAGATCAGAAGCCTTACTTGTTAAGCCAAAGAAGAACTATACAAAAACAACCGATTCCAAACACTGGTTAAGAAAACATGACAACCTTATGAAGGATCAAGTAATCAACAGGCCAGAACAGTACTTTGTAAGCGATATTACTTATGTGAAATCCAGGAAGGCCACACATTATCTATCGTTAGTTACTGACGCCTACAGTAGAAAGATAATGGGGTATCAATTAAGTGACAACATGAATAGTGATAATGTGGTCAAGGCTCTTAAAATGGCCATCAACAATAGAGTAAACGACACTAAGCTCATCCATCATTCGGATAGAGGGCTACAATATTGCTCCGAGGTTTATCAAACGGAATTGAGAAAAAACAATATCAGACCTTCCATGACTACAGGGGATGACTGTTATCAAAATGCATTAGCCGAAAGAATAAACGGTATCTTAAAAAGTGAATTTTTAATTTATCAATGCAATAACAAGAAAGAACTTGAACTCCTGGTTAAAGAGTCTATTGATACTTACAATAATGTAAGACCACATTTAAGTCTTAACATGAAAACACCTAATTTTGTACATATAAAAAAACCAGAGAAGCGAACTACTCTGGTTTGATTTAACTTTTTTAAAAACTGTCAACCTATATTAGGACGACTCAAAGACTTAAATTTTTTGTAGTTATGTATAAAAAAGCTTTGACTTTTATAAGCTCTTCAAAATCCGACTTTCGCTTCCAATAGGCTATTAATGCCTCCTGGGCTATATCTTGAGCAGCAACATTAGATTTTACAATTTGACTGGAAAAAAGACAAAGGGAAGTGAAAAAATTATCGAACAAACTTTTGAAAGCCAAATAATTTCCATTAGAGATTTCAGAAACGATACCATCATTTAATTTCACTTCTATCCTTTTTGCGAAAGGCGCTAATGTACAAATTTATATTTTACATTAACTTAACAATTAAAGCACTAAAAAAGAACTAACTATATAGATTAAAAGATGTATTCCGAACCTACTCATAAATTTTAAATTGTTTCTTCTGATAGGCCTCATTAATAAGATCCTTTTCTAGTTTCCTTATAAACTCAAGCTTTCGCTTATTTAAGATAATCTGTTTTAAAGTGGGCTGTATGTAACTTAATGGAGATATTTCATTCCGTTTAAGAATATCTTTTACCACTACCATATAAACTCCAAGTGAATCGGTTACCTCAAATTTATTTGATGCCTTTAAATAATCATCCTTATTCTCAGTATTTAGTATTGGTATTTTCTGAACTACATCCGACACTTTTACCCATGCGGAGTCATTTAATGAATAAGATTTAAATTGAAGCGATTGATCATGCAACAATTCCTGGTCTTGAGCATCAAAACGGTCAAATTGTTCTTTTAAAGCTTCCAACTCATTATAATCTTTGGTAACACTTATATATCGAAGTTGAACCAACTCCTCATTTAGTTTGAAATTATCTTTATTTTGTTCATAATATTGCTCCAGCTCCTCTTTGGTTATTGAAGTGTCTAATGATTTTGTTACCAGAGCCTCTTTATAAGCATTAATGTACAGATCAGCACGATACTGATTCACTAACTCTTCAAATGCCAGCGTTTTCTCTTCAGAAAGATTAATTCGAGCCTTCTGCAATAGTAGTTTAGTCGTCGCCCAATTGTTTATGTAGTTGGTCACAATATTTAAACTATCCTCACTTGAGAGTCCTTCTCCTGCAATGCCCTCTACATCCTGCTCCAATAAGTATTCGTCATTAACCCTGGCTATAATGGTACCTTCAGCTTCCTTTTGAAAGAATTTACAGGAGCTAAGCAAAGATCCCGACAAGAGCATTGTAACTACCAGCCGCTTTATCATCATGAAAAATTTTATCTTTAATATCGTAACTTTAAATACTTTATTTTACTTAAAACACTTAAAGTTCTCTTAAATAATGAGTTTAAACAACATAAGATAAATGTTAAGATCATTGGGGGTTCACAAATTTAAACATTAAAACTTTCCGTGCAAGTTATCAAAGGAAGTGCCTTAGGATTAATTTTAATTCTGTATCTTATATATACCAAAAAAATCTGGTTACCGTATGAAATATCAGCATATTATCATCATAGATCTTCCCCGGAATGAAGTTGTTGAAAAATTTAACAGCGTTGACAATCTGCGACATTGGCAAAAGGGGTTCATAAGCTTTGAACATCTCGAAGGAACTCCGCGTAAAATGAATGCTAAATCTTATATAAAATATCAATTGGGAAATAGAAAAATAGATATGACCGAAACGGTATTAAAAAATGATTTACCTGATGCTTTTCATGTAACATATGAAACCGAAGGAGTCTTTAACCGCCAGGAAAACTATTTTGAAATAATTGATGATTACCATACGAAATGGATAGCTATTTCTGAATTTAAATTCACAAATCTAATCATGAAAATAATTGGAACCCTAATGCCTAATGTTTTTAAAAAGCAAAGCTATGCTTATATGGTAGATTTTAAGAACTTTGCAGAAAATGACATTTCGGTAGCAAATGAAAAAAATTAAATTGATTTGGGATTTCAGAGGCCCTGCCGCTAAAAAAACAGCTGAGCATCACCTCATCCATTTACAAGAATATTTAGCTCTGGAAAAAATTCCATTTATTGTTACGGATATAGAATCTCTATCTGAATTTCACACCATAGCCTATATCGCGGTTGAGGAAGTATATATGAAAAAAATCCGCGATGAATTAAAACCTCACCGCGGACAATTATATACCTTATAATCTATTTCATGCTTTTATTCCGAAGTCAACGGAACACCATAAAGATCAAAATCAGCAGCCTCTTCTATCTTCACTTCAACATACTCCCCAACGCGAACATAGTGCTTGGTAGCATCTATCATTACTTCGTTATCCACATCAGGAGAATCAAATTCTGTTCTTCCTACAAAATGAGTCCCCTCTTTTCGATCGATAATACACTTAAATGTTTTACCGATTTTCTCTTGATTCAACTCCCAGGAAATTTGTGATTGAAGATCCATTATTTCAGCAGCTCTTTCCTGTTTTACAGCTTCCGGAACATCATCCTCTAAAGAATAAGCATGCGTGTTTTCCTCATGACTATAGGTGAAACAACCTAAACGTTCAAATCTCATGGCCTTTACCCATTCCTTAAGGGTTTGAAAATCAGCTTCGGTTTCTCCGGGATAGCCCACAATAAGGGTAGTCCTGATAGCCATTTCTGGTACCGCCGCTCTAAAATCCTGTAAAAGTTTTGTCGTTTTTTCCTTGGTGGTTCCCCTGCGCATTGATTTTAATATAGGGTCCGCTATGTGCTGCAAAGGAATATCTATATAATTACACACTTTTGGTTCTTGTTTCATGACCTCAAGTACATCCATCGGAAAACCAGTTGGAAAAGCATAATGTAAACGTATCCACTCAATCCCCTCTACCTGTACTAATGATCTTAACAAGTCGGCTAAACGACGTTTTTTATATAAATCTAACCCATAATAGGTTAAATCCTGAGCAATAAGGATCAATTCCTTTACTCCTTTCTCCGCTAATTTCTCTGCCTCCTTTACCAAATTCTCAATAGGGGTACTTTTATGCTTTCCTCTCATTAAAGGAATGGCACAAAAACTACACGGACGATCGCATCCCTCTGCTATTTTTAAATAAGCATAATTTTTAGGGGTAGTCGTCAATCGCTCCCCAACCAATTCATGTCTGTAGTCAGCTCCCAATGCCTTCAATAATATCGGTAAATCTGACGTACCGAAATACTGATCCACATCTGGTATTTCTTTTTCCAAATCTGGCTTATAACGTTCACTCAAACATCCGGATACAAACACTTTATCTACAACCCCCTCTTCCTTCTTCTGAACATATTCCAAAATGGTATTCACACTCTCCTCCTTGGCATTGTTAATAAAACCGCAGGTATTAATTACAACAATGTTTCCTTCCTCCTCATGTACCACTTCTTTCCCACTGGCTTTCAACTGCCCCATGAGCACTTCACTATCGTACACATTTTTTGAGCATCCCAGTGTTACAACATTAATCTTATTCTTTTTTAAAGACTTGGTTCTCATCGCTTTTTATTTGGAGTGCAAAAGTACGGAAGAAAAGTGAAACACCACCTATAGTGGGTAATTAGTCTTTACCCACCTTATACGATTATTCTTTTAGAGGATACGCAAACCATTCGACACCTTCATATCGGTACTCAACAAGGTTACCTCCTTACCATTCACGGCTCCTATAACCAAACACTCACTCATAAAATTCGCAATTTGCTTTTTAGGAAAATTTACAACAGCTACAACCTGCTTTCCCAAAAGACTGTCTTTTGTATATAATTTGGTTATTTGCGCCGAAGTTTTTCGCAGCCCGATTTCATCTCCAAAATCTATGTACAATTGATAGGCAGGGTTACGAGCCTCAGGAAAATCCCTTACTTCGGTAATCGTTCCAACACGCATTTCTATCTTTTCAAAATCGTTCCAGTCTATTTCCATTTCAAATTTTTACGTAAAAATATACTATTTCATGGCGTTAGCCAAACTCGGTAATTAAACTATTCTAAGTCGATTTCATTAAAGTACTGAATATGATTTTTATATTTACCACTTTATAAAACAAGATTCATGAGATTATATATATGCATTTTGCTAATCGTGCTATCCCTTCTTTTTTCATGTAAAAATGACACGCACACATCCAAACTTCCATTAGTCAGTTATAGAGGATCAATTGAAGCACAGGATGAAAAAAATATTCAATTTATTTTTAAGGTAACCGATGAGCAATCCCTTAAAGTTTATAATGCAGATGAAATCATTACTGTCGATGAAATAACCTATGAAAAAGATACCATTATAATTAAAATGCCGGTTTTTGAAAGTGTTATCAAGGCCGTTGTCAATAAAGATAGTAGCCTGACAGGCTTTTATATAAAACCAAATCTTAACAGGATAGTTCCTTTTAATGCCAGTCCAAACGAAGACAGATTTGAAATTAATTCGAAAGCGAACGAAAATATTTCAGGAAATTGGAAGGTTAAATTCAGCCCGAATGATCATGAAGAAACCAATGCAGCCAAAGGTATTTTCGAGCAAAATGGAAATCGTGTAACCGGTACTATAAGAACCACCACAGGCGACTATCGATACCTCGAAGGCGTTATAAACAATAACCAACTTCAACTTTCTACCTTCGATGGCGCACATGCTTATTTGTTTACTGCGACGGTTACCGACAGCACAATGAGCGGTAACTTTTATTCTGGAAATCATTACAAAGAACCTTTTACCGCTAAAAGAAATGAATCATTTGAACTGGCCAATGCCGATACCCTTACCCATTTAAAAGAGGGGTATGACAAACTCGCCTTTTCATTTCCGGATGAAAATGGCAACATGATTTCATTAGGTGATGATCGATTTAAAAATAAAGTGGTGGTTGTACAAATCATGGGTACCTGGTGCCCTAACTGTCTTGATGAAACCCGATATTACAGCGAATATTACAAAGCGAATAAAGACAAAGACCTTGAATTCATTGGCCTGGCTTTTGAATATGTAAAAAGTGATACGCTTGCTTTCAAAGCGATCAATCGCTTAAAGGATCGTGTAAATGTTGAATACCCAATACTTCTTGCCCAGTACGGCACAACTAGCAAAGAAAAAGCCCAGGAAAAACTACCAATGCTCAATCATGTACTCTCTTACCCTACCAGCATCTTTATAGACAAAAAAGGAAAGGTTCGTAAAATACATACTGGATTCAACGGACCAGCAACAGGGGATAAATACAAATCATTTCAGCAAGAATTCACCACGTTTTTAGATCAGCTACTGAATGAAGAATAAAATTGTGTCAAATCAAATTAAGAAGGTAACCTAGCAACGATCCGCCTATTACGGTCCACATGGCGTTGATTTTCTTGAAGCCGAATGTTATCACCAAACTAACAACTGCAATTAAAATACTCCGCCACCCAATTAAGGTATCGGCTCCCATTTTAAAAAGAACAGCGACCATTACAGCAACCGCTGCAATATTTACACTATCTAAAAAATAGCCAAGCAATCTCGATTTTCTCATTTTTGGCACCAGCGGATTTAAAACAAGAACAAACAGAAAAGAAGGTAGAAATATTCCAAGGGTAGCGGCTACAGCTCCCCAGAATCCACTTAACTGATACCCGATAAAAGTAGCAGTCGATAATACCGGACCGGGAGTAAACTGTCCAACAGCCACCGCATCAATCAACTCCTGCCTGGTTAACCATCCCCTTGTTACCAGTTCTGCATCGAGATAAGCAAACAAAACATATCCACTACCGTACAACACCGCTCCGACCTTCGCAAAAACCCAAAATACTTTTAAGCTCGTCAACCCGGAATCACTGGTGCCGGTAAAATTTACCATTAAAAAAGGCAAAAAAGATTTCAGGCTACCTGAGAAGCTGGTTTTTAAATAAAAATACAAGGCTCCTAAAACACCTCCCACGAGCAAGGCCAGTATTTCATTAACACCTAACAAACTTGCCATTAACACCAGAATACCCAAAAACCCAAGCTCCCAATTTTTTAGTGCTTTTTTCCCCAGCTTTAATATGGCTGCTACAATAATAGCTAATACTGCAGGTTTAATACCAAATATAAATGGTGATACGGAAGGGAGCGAACCGTAGGACTCATATAACCAGGCAAAAACTCCGGTTATAACAACAGCAGGAAATATAAAACATATGCCAGCTACAAATAATCCGGGAACTCCAGCACGTTCATGCCCACAATGCATGGTCATTTCAGTTGAATTCGGACCAGGAATCAAATTGGTAGCTCCCATTAAATCCAAAAAATGCTGCCGGTCAATCCATTTCCTTTTATCCACGATTTCATGTTCCATCATGGCGATATGGGCTGCAGGACCACCGAATGCAACGCACCCTAATTTAAAAAATACCCTGGCTACTTCACTTAATCTTGATTGGTGCTTCATAATAATCAGTACGACTACCGCAATCGCTGCTTAATCGTTTAAATGTCCTTTTGCAAATATCATAAATTGCTTCCAATCATAAGCTGTTACATCGTGCTTCCCACTTCGAACATGATATCCAATGGTTTGATGGATGGGCTTATTTACATCCGGAAAATTCCTATCCGACAACCCTCTTTTGTTGTAGAGTTCATAAACAGGACTTGCGTAATAGGCTGATAAATACTCCCCTTCCGGGTCTGCCCACTTATCCTTAATTGCACTGGCTATATATACAGGTCTTGGGGCATTTAAAGCTATTAGCATATGCTGATCAAGAGGCAACATCGCCTCCTTGTCATTATATTTTTTAAAGCTTTTACTAAACCAATGAGGAAACCGATTATTTATAAGTTGAATGGTTTCTCCGTTTTTTCTTCTAAACAAAGCTGCACCACCACATCCTGAATTATTAGCGATAACCATATCAAATCGTTGGTCTAAAGCACTTGCCCACAATACCGTTTTCCCTAATCTGGAATGACCAAAAAGTATATACTTTGAGTCTGCCGTAGCCTCATATCCCTTTAAACAATCTAAAATTCGCGACAAACCCCATGCCCAGGCAGTCAACGAGCCCCATTCATTCAAACCCGGTTCATCCTGTCCTTCTTTATAGAAAAATGGATGAATTCCATCTGTAAAATCATTTCGATCCGGATCTATATCTCCATAATATACCGTGGCAATACCAAAACCTTCCTGAAGTATTTTATCTACGGGCCATCGATAACTCCGCTTCCCTCTTGATTTTTGATTGGCTTTGTGGTTGTATACGTCTAAAGTTTCGTTATTTCGAACCCAGGAATCTGAAACTAAGACATTATCATCGTGAACCACCGTATGATTTCCGTAAAAATTATAACCTAAAAATACAGGCGGGTTAAAAACGTCCTTTGGAAGATATAATAAAATGTGTACTCTTAAATTACGATGCCCCTTTTTAAAATCGAGAGCAAACTGTATACGATGCGCTTTATTATTAAAAGCAGCATCTGATTCTTCTATTACTTCTATAGATGAAGGAATGGGATCACCATCCGGAACCATTCCATAAACCTCATTTTTAAAAAGATGCAGTAACTCAGGTCGCTTTAATCGTTCCCAAACTTCAGGACTGTTTACAGGCTCACCATGCTTTAAGGTCAATAAATCAGGTAAACTCTCTACAGTTGTTTTTTCATTATTGACCCTCACTGTAGGCTGAGCGTATAATACACCTCCAAGAAGAAAACTATTCGTCAAAATGAAAAGCCAAATCAACCTGATCATAATAATTTATTTAAAACGGTAATAGATTCAATTTTAAAATCATTACAGCCCGTATAATCCACTTCTATTAAAGTTAATTAATCAATAGGCTCCGAAAAATAAAACAGAATGACCCGACGAAAATTCACGATGAATTACTTACTTTTAAAAAGTAACTCTTTATAATTATCTGTAGCATAATACAATTCGCGTAAACGATTAAGGAAACTCACAATTTTCTCCTGGTGGATATAATTTGGTTGAAGACCATCTTTAAAACCTAAATCCTCTATGGTTATCAAAATATACCAATTCCCAAATCTGGAAGTATGGTGTTCTTCTAAAACCGAATCCATATCTTTAGAGGCCAAGACGCCATCGAGCGCCATGGGTAAAATATTTACCGTATTGGTACTTCGTTCACATTCATAAAACGACATATAATACATCCTTCCTGCGATGGTAACCGCTATATTTTGATTTACAGGACCATCGTGATCTGGGTATTTCATATATAAAAAATCATAAAACGCATTAGCCTCCTTTGTATCTTTAAAAGCAAATACATGATGGGGACTAATATTTCTTTTAATTTTATTAGCCTTGAGAACTTTATAGCTTTCTATTTTAGGAGCAAAACTATAAGGAATACAGGAGGAGGCCGTCAAAAAAACCAGAAGCAATCCGAAAAATCTCATGAATAACGTTTCCGCGTATGCATCAAAAACAATGCCCTAATCTAAATCATTTTAAAAAGAAAACTACCACCAAAGAAGAAGTAAAAAAATGATGATTCCCAGAATCAAACCATATACTATAAGTTCACGACGTCGATCGAGCCTGGCACGTTGCTGAATATTCTTTTTTATTTGAATAAGTTTTTCCCTGGATACCGTTTTAAACTGCAGCTGGGTTTCACCATCGCCATAAATAACAGCTCTGTTATGATCCTTAAATTTAGCACGGGCAGAAGGGCGAAGCGATCGATTCTGCTTCATTCGATTGATCATATCTTGTATGTGGCCGGCTCCAAAACTCATAATTTTAATAGATTCATAACGCTACTGACAATTAAAAAGTAGCTAAATTAAGTCATAGACAAAAGCAAGTCCTTTCTTCTAATATAGTAATTTTATAAGAAAATACCTCAAAAAAAACACCCATAGTTAACACCTTAATGAAAACCTACGATTCTTTCGGACCAATATAAATTAATAATGTATCGTAATTCAAAGAAGAGTATCGGGATGCCAAATCTTTGCTTTCCACCTCACTTAATGATCCTTTCTTATACGATAACAAATACATTTTTCATAAGCCGGGTATGCTTTCAGATTCGGGTGGTTAAATAGACCTTCTCTCTTCATCCCGATTTTTTTCATAACATTTTCTGATCTTATATTCCTCTCGGTGCACGTAGAAATTAGAGAATCGATATTTAATTCATTAAATGCCAGATCCAGGCATTTTTTAGCGCCCTCAGTAGCATATCCATATCCCCAGGCATCTTTTTTAAGTCTCCACCCAATATCCACCGAAGGAGTATACATTGACTCATAGGTTTGATAAGCTAAACCAATAAACCCTATAAGCTCGCCCGTACCCAAAAGTTCAGTTGCAAAGTAATTGTAACCATGCATGTCATAATGCCTTTTGAGTCGCTGGATAAAATCGAAAGTTTCTGTTACCGTAAGTTGTTTTGGGAAGTGCTCCATGACTTCCGGATCAGCATTAATTTTTGCAAATTCTTCGAGGTCATTGTCATTCCAATTGCGGAAGCCTAATCGTTCTGAGGTAAAAAGATATTTAGAATTCAATTTTTCTGTGGATTTAAATAATAGCAAATCATTGTGATAGCAAATACATATAAATAGCCATTAGCCGTATTTAGCCCGACGAAACTCAAATATACACAATGAAATAAAGTAAAGAAAACCGTTGTAAATTATCTACATCTGTCAGATTAGAAGAACTTTAAAAGTCCAAAAAAAATCCATAAAGAAAATTACACGAAAATATAGTGTTCCCTGTACAAATCCGTAGTCTTAAAGTTAACCTTAATCCATATTAAAGATATACTAAAAATATGCTTCCTCCATAGTAATCTCTAAGTTATCCCTATATTATCCCCATGTTATCCCCATGTTATCCCCATATTTTCCCTATTGTATCCTTATCATAAAGTATTTCATCTGCTAACCATTAACTATTACCCAGAGGACATAACACAAAAAAATCGCACCTTTACAAGTGCGATTTATTTGTGTTTCTTGAGTTCTTAAAACAACCTGTTGGACATGGAAAAATTCTCAACGCATTAAACTAGTCAAGTACCTGATAGGTTTAAAAGAAATATCAGCGCATTTTTAACTTATCAATCATGTCTTGGGATACATTTCCTGAGTACATCCCATAGGCATCTATTAACAAGCCTTTTTCACCTGAAGTCGTTTCTATGACATAAAGTACAGAACTGTCATCCGGATTGGTTTGACCTTCAAATCGATAAAAAGCAACTACTTTTAACTCATCTGAATTATGAATAGTTTTTTTATGCTTGTTCTCTACCCCTGCATCGCATAAGTTAAAATCTTCAACATAACCATCTGCCTTCAGTGAATTTATAGCTTCTGAGAGTGTTTCGTATGACCTTTCCATGACCTTTTATTTTTTACCTTAATTTACAACTTAAGGATGTAGCATCAAAATTTATTCGTTTAAAGTATATGTTGAAATTTCAAGAGATTTTTATATTTTGTAGTTTCATTTAAATACAAACTTCTATGGCTAATACCGAAAGTAATATGTTACCATTGGGCACCAAAGCGCCCCATTTTACACTTTATGATACCGTATCTGAAAATATGTACTCACTCGATGAGTTAAAAGGCGATAAAGGTACCGTAGTAATGTTTATATGCAATCATTGTCCTTTTGTCAAGCATGTGAACAAAGAAATATCGCGTATGGCTAAACAATATACTCCTGTCGGCATTAAGTTCATTGCAATATCTAGTAATGATGTAGAAAACTACCCTGATGATGCTCCGGATAAAATGAAAGAGAATGCCAAAGAACAAGATTTTATTTTCCCGTACCTGTACGATGAAAGTCAAGAAGTTGCCAAAGCCTTTGATGCTGCCTGTACCCCCGACTTTTATGTTTTTAATGATCGTATGGAATTAATATACCGAGGGCAATTAGACAGCTCCAGACCTCAAAACGATTTACCCGTTACGGGTAAAGATTTGAGAACTGCCATTAACAGCTTACTCACTGGAGTCCCTCTTAAAATAGACCAAAAACCCAGCATCGGCTGTAATATCAAATGGAAAAAATAATGTTAATCACTGATTAACAGGCTATTTACAACCATTAGCATAAAATTAACATGAAATTATTTTAAGATTAAAGTGATTTATTTCATTAATCTACTAATTTTGTAGAGTAAATAGAGAATCTAAAAAATAAGATCATGGCTACATTAAGACTTGGAGACAAAGCCCCAAACTTTACAGCACAAACCACAGAAGGTGAAATTAATTTTTACGATTATCTAGGTGACGGATGGGGAGTCCTGTTCTCTCATCCTGCAGATTATACTCCAGTCTGCACCACCGAACTGGGCGCCGTTGCCAAATATAAAGACGAGTTCGCCAAAAGAAATACAAAAGTATTGGCCCTTAGTGTGGATGGAATAGAGTCTCACAAAGGATGGGTTAATGATATCAACGAAACCCAGAATACTACGGTAAATTTTCCGATTATAGCCGATGAAGATCGTAAGGTTTCGAGCCTTTATGATATGATTCACCCAAATGCAGATGAGACGCTTACAGTACGATCTGTCTATGTAATCGGGCCCGATAAAAGCATTAAACTCATAATTACTTATCCTGCTTCAACAGGTAGAAACTTTGAAGAGTTATTACGGGTAATTGATTCCTTGCAACTTACAGCATATCAAAAAGTAGCTACACCTGCAAATTGGAAGCATGGTGAAGAAGTTGTAATTAGTCCTGCCGTTTCAAACGAAGAGGCAGAAAAATTATTCACTAAAGGGTTTAAAGAAATAAGACCTTATTTACGTCTTACACCACAACCGAATCTGGATTAATTTGAGAAAAATATTATAAATAAATGTCAAGCTTGGCTTGTTGTAATTATACCATCCTATCCTTTTCCATCAGCAAGCCCTGGCTGGCATTTATTTATCAAATCCATCCCTTTCGCTTAGCTAAATGCTCAATGTGTGCGAAGTGATGCCTGCAGTGCCAGGAATAGATACTGGTCAACACTGCAAGTGAAATTTCAGTATTATGTTCTGGATGTATAAAAGTTCTGGACAAATCATCCTTAGTCAGCCTTTTTAAGAGATATACCCAACGCTTATGTAGAGCTTCCAGCATTTGGAGGGAAGTATCTATAGGAGCTTTATAATCATCGAGTTCTGCCCAACGGTCTTCATGATAGGCCTTAATGGTTGGTTTATCCTCTGTAAGTGTCCATTTATACCTCACATAACTATTAACATGACTGTCTACTAAATGATGAACAACCTGCCTAACGGTCCAACCGTCTACTCTATAGGGAGTATCTAATTGCTGTTCTGTAAAATCCGACACTAAGTTGTTGAGTTTCGAAGGTAAGGCCTCTATATCCCCTATCCATTCCGCCAATTTTGTTTCTGAAATAGTCGATGGACGATTGTATTTACCAATCGGATATTTCAATAATTCTAGTTGTGCTGCTGTTGTCATACTCAAAGATAAAAAAAACGCCCCTGAAGCAGGAGCGTTTTTGGTAAAATTATATGGTTCTTACAAAAGTTTTAACTTACTTGGCATCAACGAGTTTAACATCAAAAACCAATACAGCGTCTGGAGGAATTACCCCTCCTGCACCTCGACTACCGTAAGCCAGTTCAGATGGAATTACAAAACGTGCTTTATCTCCCACATTCAATAATCCAATACCCTCATCCCAACCAGGAATAACTTGTCCTACACCCAGGGTAAAGTCAATAGGCTGTTTTCTTTTAAATGAAGAATCAAATACTTGTCCGTTAGTTAACGCTCCTTCATAGTGTACAGAAACAGTTTGCCCTTTTTCTGCTTTAGGACCATTTCCTTTTTCTATAATTTTATAGCGTAAACCACTAGCTGTTTTATCGAATCCGGCTGAAACTTTTTCAAGTTCTTCCTCTTTTTGGGCCTTTTCTGCGGCGATACGCTTTTCGCGCTCACCTTCAAAAGTTCTGAATGCCTCAATAGCATTCCAGTTTTCAGCTTCATCTCCTACTCTGATAATTTCCAAAGTCTCGATCAAATCACCTTGAGCGATAGCGTCTACAATATCCTGACCACTTTCAACAAATCCAAATACTGTATGTTTACCATCTAACCAAGGTGTTTCCACATGGGTTATGAAAAACTGACTCCCATTACTACCTGGTCCGCTATTTGCCATTGATAATACCCCTGCTCGGTTGTGGGTAAGTTCCGGGTGAAATTCATCATCAAACTGATAACCGGGTCCTCCAAATCCACTTCCTTGTGGGCACCCCCCTTGAATCATAAAATCTGCTATGACTCTGTGAAATTTTAATCCATCATAATAAGGGTTCCCCTGTGGCTTTGCATCGTTTTCCATATTTCCTTCAGCCAGGGCAACAAAATTACCAACTGTCCCAGGAGTTTTATCGTGAGTAAGTTTTACAAGAATTTCACCTTTTGAGGTGTTAAACTTCGCGTAAATTCCGTCTTGCATGATATATCTTTTTAATTGTGCAGCAAAGATAATACTTAACTACCTTTTTTCCTTAAAATAAGGCTTTTTTGAATCTAAAATTAGCATCTTTACAGCTTTAAAAATTCAATCATGCCTGAGAAAACTAAAGCCATTTTCAACTGGAGTAGCGGAAAAGATTCCGCTATGGCACTTTACAAAGTTCTTCAACAAAATGAACATGAAGTTTCTTGCTTACTCACCAGTATTAATTCTGCTTTTAACAGAGTTTCCATGCATGGGGTACACCAAGATCTAGTTGAATTACAAGCTAAAAGTATTGGAATACCATTAAAAAAAATTTTACTCCCAGAAATGCCTTCAATGTCTGTGTATGAAAAAATCATGACGGAAACCATGACTGAACTGAAGGAGGAGGGTAATGAAACCTCTATTTTTGGTGACATCTTTCTGGAGGATTTAAGAGCTTACAGAGAAGTAAAATTAGAATCTAACGGGTTCAATGCTATTTTTCCCTTGTGGAATGTTCCTACGAATACACTTATACAGGATTTTTTAACAATGGGCTTTAAAGCCATTGTTGTTTGTGTAAATGAAAAATATTTAGATAAAAGTTTTGCAGGAAGAATTATTGATGAAAGCTTTATTGCAGACCTTCCAGATAATGTAGATCCTTGTGGGGAAAATGGTGAATTTCATACCTTCGTTTTCGATGGTCCCATTTTCAAAACCCCTATCCCTTTTAAAAAAGGAGAAGTCGTCTACAAAAAATACGAACAGGCTAAAGATAAAAATGATAATTGCTATCAAGAAGCGCAAGACACAAAACCATTCCAATATGGATTTTGGTTTTGTGATCTTTTATTAAATGAATAAGTCTTACGCACAGAAAGCTCGTAATTATTCAACCAAACTCATTCATTAATTATTATTTTATTTTGATTTAAGACCTTCTGCTGGTGCGAGCATCCTTGCTCGTACCTTTAGCTTTTTTATAGTACGAACCAAGAGGCTTGTTCCGCTAAGTCAAGAATACGGAGTGGGGTAACAAACATCATAAGATTCTGAAATAATTTCTCTGCTGGTGCGAGCATCCTTGCTCGTACCTTTAGCTTTTTTATAGCACGAACCAGGAGGCTTGTTCCGCTAAGTCAAGAACACGGAGCGGGGGAACAAACATCATAAGATCCCTCTGCTGGTGCGAGCATCCTTGCTCGTACCTTTAGCTTTTTTATAACACGAACCAGGAGGCTTGTTCCGCTAAGTCAAGAATACGGAGTGGGGTAACAAACATCATAAGATTCTGAAATAAATTCAGAATGACTGGTCATTTAACTTATTAAACATCCCTATTAAATTAGTTTATCCTTTTATCTTCTTTGGAAGGATTGTTCCGTATTTATCTATTAGATATACTAAAGCAGTCATGGTTGCTGCGCCGAGTTCTAACTCCCTTTTGTTTACATGCTCAAAAGTATCGTTAGCAGCATGGTGATGATCAAAGTAACGCTGAGAATCAGGACGCAATCCCGCCAAAACAATACCATCACCTTTAAGTGGCCCTATGTCAGCTCCACTTCCCCCTTTCTTAAAATAGTGAATTAAATATGGTTCAAATAAGGGTTTCCAAGCGGTTATTTTTTCAAAATTTTCATCCGAACAATCAAAGCTGAATCCTCGAGGTGTAAACCCGCCTGAGTCACTTTCCAGGGCAAAAACATGATTCTCTCCTTTTGCCTTAGCTACTTCGGCATATTTATTACCTCCTCTTAATCCATTTTCCTCGTTCATAAACATTACTACGCGAATAGTTCTCTTCGGTGTATAACCAGTCTTCTTTAATAAATGTAATACTTCCATACTCTGAACACAACCAGCCCCATCATCATGAGAACCATCTCCCAGGTCCCACGAATCTAAATGACCACCTATAGTAATAATTTCATTAGGAAATTCACTCCCTTTAATTTCACCTATCACATTGTATGAAAGTACATCTGGATAAACTTTACAAGTCTGTCGAAAGTGAAACTTAATTTTAGGGTTAAGTTCGAGCATTGTGCTGAGAATATCCGCATGTTTGGTGCTAATGGCTGCAGCTGGTATTCTTTTATTTATCGGTAATTCACCATAACTCATCGATCCGGTATGTGGCAAATCATCTATGCGAAGATTCATAGACCTGACAATCACTCCGACTGCTCCGTATTTTGCTGCCTCAGCAGCCCCTGAGTAACGTTGATCTACACATCCACCATATGCTTCAAAAGTATTAATAACATCTGCTTGCATCGGACGGTTATAAAAAACGATTCTGCCCTCTATTTTTTCTTTTCCCAAGGCAGCCAACTCATCCAATCCCTGCACTTCAATCAATTCGGTTTTCAACCCTCCGGCAGGCGTAGCTACCGACCCTCCTAAAGCACATATATTAACAGGGGTGGTGAGTCCTGGTTCAGATTCGATAAAAGCATACTCAGCTATACCTCTTGTCCATTTTGGGACCATTACTGGTTGAAGATAAACCCTGTCCAATGCCAGCTTTTCCATTTCTGCTTTGGTATATGCTACCGCTCTTTCTGCATTTAATGAACCTGACAACCTGCCACCTATTTGATTCGATAAATGATCTAACCATTCATAAGCTTTAGATTCGGTTAAAGCGGTTTTATATATTTGTTCCAATTGCTCTTCATCAGTCATCTGGGAAAAACATAATATTGGTAGGATCCAGAATGTTACAAGTAATTTTTTCATCAATGATATTTAAATTTCCGATTCTAATTGTTTTTTATAATCATCCAAACTGGCCTGAACTTCAGGGGCTAATTCAGGTTCTTCAATATCGCTGTACTCTTTGAGCTCATCATATAAAATATCAGCAACAATAAGTCTTGCTTCATCTTTATTATCTGCTGGAATAATGTACCATGGAGCATGGGAGGTGGAGGTACGATTGATAGCATCTTCATAAAACTGCTGATAGGTATCCCAAAGTTTTCGTTCTTTTAAATCACCCGGTGAGAACTTCCAGTTTTTTTCTTTATTGTCTATTCTTCTAATTAATCGATTCCTTTGTTCTTTTTTAGAAAGGTGTAAAAAAAGTTTAAAAATGATGGTGCCATTTTCTACCAGGTGCTTTTCAAAGTTCTTTATTTGCTCAAATCGCTGATGCCAAAAAGCATCATTAACATCTTCTAAAGTCTCCACTCCCGGAATATTTTCATTCAATATATACTCTGGATGTACCCTGGTTACCAATACATTCTCATAATGCGTTCTATTAAATACCGAGAACTTACCACGGGCAGGTAATGCTATATAATGACGCCACAGAAAATCATGTTTTAATTCCAATGGGGTGGGCACTTTAAAACTATGTACTACAATACCACGTGTATTAAAATCCTTAAACACCTCTCTAATCATACTATCTTTACCCGCCGTATCCATGCCCTGGATACAAACAAGAACGGCATACTTGCCATGGGCATATAGAACATCCTGAAATTTTCCTAGTTTCTCACGAACCTCTTCCAATTCCTTTTTTAATTCATCTTCTGAGGCCTTTAAATCTTTGAATGTTGAGATTTCAGCAAGTTTTACAGGGGTATCAGCTCTGAAGTCAGAGGATTTTATTTTCTTCATTATTTAATGTTTGACGATCTAAGTTACTAAAACACTTTAATAAAACAATTGAAAATTGTAATATTGTAATACCCAAAATTCTTACTTAAACCTTAACATTATGAAAAAAGCTATACTTCTTACATTATCATGCTTTATGCTATCTTCGTTCGTGTTAGCTGATTGTACAGATGCTCATTCTTATGCGAGTTATGCTCTTATGCATACAAAAAGAGCATTAAAAGCTGATAACTTTGATCACCAACGCTACTATGCTGATCGTGCAATTGAAGCTTTTGAAAAAACGCAGTCCAAAATGCAAGGTTGTGATTGTGAAAAAGCCAAAAAAGCAATTGAGGAGGCTTTAATTGACCTGAGAAAAGCCGCAGACCCTGTAGACTGGAAAACCGGTAATTTCTACACTCAAAAAGCACTTGAAGACGCGGACGCAATGATGAATGCATTAGAACTTTGCACCTCATCATCATATACTCCTCCGGCCAATACTGACACCTACTCAAATGATGTTGCAATTGCCGAGACCAATAGTAGTGCTAAAGAAGATAATTTATTGGCTGCTCAAAAAGCTTTAGAAGCAAAACAACAGCAATTACTGAAAGAGCAACAAAAATTACAAGAACAAATTGCAAAACAAGAGGCACAAAAAGCCAAACTGATAAAGCAAAGAGAAGCTGAATTAATTGAGCAAAGGCGATTAAAAACTGAGGCAGATCAAGCCATTACTAATTACAAATCCGCAATGCAAAAACTACTCAATACAATGGAGTGTCCAAAAGCACAACAGGTACTCGATGCTTTCATTTACAATAAAAGTGAATCCTCTCTACAAAACGAGACCCTGGAAGACACCAGGAGATACTATCAAAATCTATTAATTAAAGTACAACAAGAGGCATTATCAGCCATGCAAAGTTGTAATTAACAATACAATATCATCATTAAAAAAGCCCCATTTGGGGCTTTTTTTATTTACTTGCAAAGAGCTTTACATCAGCTTCGGAAACTTCTTTATTTCCAAGAATAATAAGTCGTTCAACCACATTTCTCAACTCCCTTATATTTCCTGTCCAGTCGTATTCCTGAAGTAATTTTATCGCATTATCCGTGAACTCTTTTTCTATCGTTCCCTGCTCTGAGGCAACTTTTGCCGCAAAATGCTTTATCAATAAAGGTATATCTTCTCTTCGATCATTCAGGGCAGGCACTTTTATAAGAATTACGGCAAGTCTGTGATATAAATCCTCTCGGAATTTGCCTTTTTCAATTTCCTTTTGAAGATCCTTGTTTGTCGCAGCTATAACACGAACATCTACCTTAATATCTTTATCGCTACCTACTCTTGATATTTTATTTTCTTGTAGCGCTCTTAACACTTTTGCCTGTGCTGATAAACTCATATCACCAATTTCATCCAGGAAAATAGTTCCTCCGTTGGCAGCTTCAAACTTACCCGCTCTATCTTTAACTGCTGATGTAAAAGCCCCTTTGACATGTCCAAAAAGTTCACTTTCGATCAGCTCTGATGGTATTGCTGCACAGTTAACTTCTATCATTGGTTTTTTGGAGCGATCACTTTTTTGATGCAACCAATGAGCTACAAGCTCTTTCCCTGTCCCGTTCGGACCGGTAATCAAAACTCTTGCGTCAGTCGTAGCTACTTTTTCGATCATCTCCTTTACCAGATTAATCGATTCGCTCTCTCCAATCATTTCAAAGTGCTTACTTACTTTTTTCTTCAAGCGCTTGTTCTCTTGTACCAGCTCCTTTTTATCAAGTGCGTTACGAACAGTATTCAGTAACCTGTTAAGATCTGGCGGCTTAGAAATGTAATCATAAGCTCCCATTTTCATGGTATTCACAGCAGTTTCCAGGTCACCATGACCCGAAATCATAACAAAAGGAATCTCTGGCTTTATCTTTTTTACCGCTTCAAGCACTTCAACACCATCCATCTTTGGCATTTTTATATCACACAATACCAAATCATAATCATCTTTTTTAAGCTTTTCGATTCCAGAAAGACCATCTTCAGCCTCCTCTACTATATAATCTCCATTTTCCTCATTCAGGATTTTCACCAATACCCTACGGATTGCAGCTTCATCTTCTATTATTAATATTTTTGACATATATTCTTATTTTTCTTGAAATAAATGAACGTCTCTTTGAGGAAATGGTATGGTAACTTTATTCTCTCTAAAGAGCTTATCTATTTTATATCTGATATCACTTTTAATTCTAGGCTCATTAAAGGTGTCGTCTGTATAGAAATACAGGCCAAACATCAAAGCAGAATCACCAAAATCTTCAAAAAACACTATAGGACCAGGCTTTTCCAATACTCCTTCCACTCCACTAACACTCTCCTTTAACAATTTAGTCACTAATTCAACATCACTTCCATAGGCCACCCCAACTTTAACGAACTCCCTGTTTAAACGAGAGTTCTGAGTGAAGTTGAAAATATTTTCAGTTAAGAACTTATGATTAGGAATTATCATTACCTTTTCATTCTTGGTAACACCTCTGGTGCTTCTCAATCTGATCTCATAAATCTTTACAACCTTATCGTTTATTTGAATTATATCACCTTGATGCAAAGATTGATCCAAAATTATGAGTATCCCAGAAATGATATCCTGAAAGAGATATTGTAAAGCAAAGCCCAAACCAACAAACAAGGCTGCTGAAGCAGTTAACAATACAGTAAGGTCTACGCCAGATGAACTTAATACCACCATGATTACAATTACGTAGACGATGTAATGTACGAAAGTAAAAATACTGGTAAACTTACGTTTATCTACTTTTGACAACCTGGAAGTAACCAAACTCCTAATTAATCTTAAGGCATAATAAGCAATTATACACCCGATAATCATCATCAAAACTGTTCCTACCGTTACGGTGTACTTTTCTCCCCCGAGAAGCGTAATTCCCAAAAGATCTTTAATTTCCTTAACTACGTCTTTTACAATTTCCATTTATGAATATTTTATCCATTTAAAAATCTCTTTATAGCTCGCTTTTTTTCCATACATCAAAATTCCAACTCTGTAAATTTTAGCTGCAAACCATACCGTTAAGCTAAATGTAAGATACAATGTTAATATCGATAAAATAATTTGCCAAATCGGAACACCAAATGGTATTCGCATTAGCATGACAATTGGAGATGTAAAAGGAATGAACGAAAATATTGTCGAAACAGTACCATGTGGATCTTCCATGACTGTAAAAAAGCCAACATAGATTCCAAGCATCAGAGGCATAATGATTGGCAGCATAAACTGCTGTGTATCTGTCTCATTATCCACGGCTGCACCTATAGCGGCATATAAAGAACTGTAAAGCAAGTAGCCTCCTATGAAATAAACCACAAAACTCGCAATGAGAGTTCCTAAAGGTAAATGGAACAACTCTGAGATTAATGATTGAGCGATTACATCAATATTTTCTTGTTGTGCAGCGTTTTCTAGCAGCATCTGTGGTTGTTGCATTCTAGCCTCCACAAGGTCAACATTAAAAATAACAGAAACCAAACCTAACAAAACGCCTCCAACTATAAGCCACATTAAAAATTGGGTTATTCCGGCCAAGGATGTTCCTATAATCTTTCCCATCATGAGTTGTATAGGCTTAACCGACGAAATGATAATTTCAATAATACGATTCGTTTTTTCTTCAATTACACTCCTCATAATCATATTTCCATAAATGATAATAAACATCATTAACAGATATCCGGCCACCCCACCAAAAACAAGTTTCAACACATTACCAAGCTTTGAAGTTTTCTCTCCTGAAAAGTTTTCAAGAACTATATCTACGTCTACTCTGGAGTCTTCAATTTTAGTGGCATCTACATTATTATACTGAAGATTAAGATTAAATATTTTCTTTTCAATTTTATCTGTTAAACCTTCTATCATATTAAAACTTGGTGATTCCTCAGAGAAAAACTCGATAGAATTTGACAAATCTTTCAGGGAAACAGATGGTATATATAATAAACCGGATGTATTTCCTCCTTTAACAAGGTTTTGAGCATCCGCCAGTGTTGTATTTTCAAGCACATGATAACTTAAGTTTCCATCCGACAAAAACAATTCTTCAAAGTATCCCGATTCATCTAATACGGCAATTGTCTTCGTACTATCACTATTTATCTGTGACAGATATGCTACCAAAGCTGCTAATCCCACAAAAATTAATGGACTCAAAAAAGTCATTACAATAAATGACTTGTTTCGAACCTTATTAATATATTCCCTCTTTATAACCAGCAATAAGTGATTCATTTTAATTATTGTTTTTAACAGCTTGAATAAAAATATCGTTTGCACTTGGAATTTCTTCCACAAAATGGGTAATTACTCCTTTTCCATTAAGATAGTTTATCAACGAGGTTGGAGAAGCACCTTGCTCTAACTGAATTTTCATCTTCAATTCGTCCCCTACCGTTTTAAAAAAAGCTTCTGAAGTCACAAATCTATCTGACAACTCATTTCGCAACATCATCTTGTTTGGTGTTTCAATCCCCACCTCAAATGTATTGGTTCGAAAAGCTCTTTTAATGTCGATAAGCTTACCATCTAAGATTTTATTGGATTTATTTATTAATGCGATATGATCACATAGTTCCTCTACTGACTCCATTCTGTGAGTTGAAAAAATTACAGTTGCACCTTTTTCTTTGAGTAATAATATTTCATCTTTAATCAGGTTTGCATTTATGGGGTCAAAGCCACTAAAGGGTTCATCAAAGATTAAAAGTTTTGGTTCATGTAATACAGTAACTACAAATTGTATCTTCTGGGCCATTCCCTTGGAAAGTTCTTGCACCTTTTTATTCCACCAATCTCCAATTTCCAGTCGTTCAAACCAATATTTCAAACGTTTCTTAGCCTCCACTTTACTCAACCCTTTTAACTGGGCCAAATAAAGAGCCTGTTCTCCCACCTTCATACTTTTATAAAGTCCGCGTTCTTCAGGCAAGTAACCTATCTGAGAGATATGCTTTGGCTGTAAGGTTTCTCCATTTAAAATAACATTACCCTGATCGGGATAGGTAATTTGATTGATAATTCTTATAAAGGTTGTTTTCCCCGCACCATTAGGTCCCAGCAAACCAAAAATACTTCCTTCTGGAATTTCTAAAGACACATTATTCAGGGCTGTAAAACCACCAAACTTTTTGGTCACATTTTCTGCTACCAATAAATTGCTCATACCTAATCTGATTTTTTCAAAGATATAGAAATAGTAAAAACCTTATAACTTCCAATCTTATTAATATCACTCTCGTTGTTAAACAAAAAACCCACCCTTTGGCTTAACCTAAGGATGGGAAAAATTGCTATGAAAAAGAAAAAATTTCACTAAACAATGTTTAGTTAATAACAAATATAATTTTTTTAGATTAATTTAAGAAAACATGTCTTTAACCTTTTCAAAGAAAGATTTATCCGACTTTTTAGGCTTAGGCTCAAAATTGTCATCATTCAACATCTTTTCAAAAAACTCCTTCTGTTCTTTATTCAAGGTTTTTGGTGTCCAAACATTTACATGCACCAAAAGATCACCGCTTCCATATCCATTGATACTTGGAATACCTTTTCCTTTCAGCCTTAATATTTTACCAGACTGAATGCCTTCTTCAAGCTTAATTCTAACCTTTCCTGTTACGGTATCAATTTCTTTTGACGTTCCTAATGCTGCCTCAGGATAACTAATATACAGATCAAAATGAAGGTTATCTCCTTCTCTCTTTAAAGTTGCATGTTCTTGTTCTTCTATTAGCACCAATAAGTCGCCCGGAACACTATTCCCAGGAGCCTCATTACCTTTTCCAGCTACTTTTAACTGCATGCCTTCCACCACACCCGCAGGTATTTTGATGGAAACGGTTTCTTCATTTACCTTTAAACCTTGCGCGTCTGCACCAGCAGGTTTATGATCAATAATTTGTCCAGAACCTCCACATACATTACAAGTTGAAGCAGTTTGCATTCGACCTAATATTGTATTGGTTATACGGGTAATTTGACCGGATCCCTGACAAGTCGAACAGGTTTTATAGGTTACACCTTCAGCCTTAACCTTACGTCGAACTTTAACCTTTTTTTCAACACCTTTTGCTATTTCTTCTAAGGATAGCTTAACACGAATTCGAAGGTTACTTCCTTTGACACGAGCTCTTCCTCCTCCGCTAAAACCACCGAATCCGCCAAAACCTCCTCCGAAGGCGCCACCAAAAATATCTCCAAACTGACTGAAAATATCTTCCATGTTCATTCCACCTCCGCCGAAACCTCCAGCTCCATCAAATGCCGCATGGCCGTATTGATCATAACGAGCCTTTTTCTCCGGATCACTTAACACCTCATAGGCTTCCGCTGCTTTTTTAAACATTTCTTCAGCCTCATTATCTCCTGGATTTTTATCAGGGTGATATTGAATAGCCTTTTTTCGATATGCCTTTTTTATTTCAGCTTCAGTCGCTCCTTTACTAATTCCTAATATTTCGTAATAATCTTGCTTCATTTTTTAAACTCTAGGTTTCGTTTATTATAGCATTGGGTCTATTAAATTATTGTCCAAACACAACCTTTGGATGACGAA
This sequence comes from Zhouia amylolytica AD3, assembly GCF_000511935.2. Classification (NCBI taxonomy): domain Bacteria; kingdom Pseudomonadati; phylum Bacteroidota; class Flavobacteriia; order Flavobacteriales; family Flavobacteriaceae; genus Zhouia; species Zhouia amylolytica. Next base: position 125,684 of record NZ_AYXY01000020.1, read on the forward strand.
TAATTTTGTCTCCCAATTTGTATCCTTTTTCAATAACATCTACGATTTTACCTTTTAGATCATCAGATGGGGCCGGTATTTGAGTAACGGCATCATGAACTTCTGCATCAAAGGTATCTCCAGCTTTGGTATCTATAACCTCCAAACCTTTTCCTTCCAATACGTTCTTTAATTTGGAACTTATAAGCTCTACTCCTTTGAGCATTTCTTTATCTTCAGATTTGGATATCTCTACCAAGGCCCTGTCAAAATCATCAATAACCGGCAGCATGGCTTGTAAAATATCCTGACCAGCAGTTTTGAACAATTCAATTCGTTCCTTAGAAGTTCTTTTTTTATAGTTTTCAAACTCGGCAAAGAGACGTAAAAACTTATCTTTTTCCTTTGCCAAATCTTCCTTTAATGCATCCAACTCAGAAACTTCTTCAACTACCGTTTCCTGGTTCTCCGGATTTTGCTCACCATTTACATTTTGAGTCTTTTCCTGAGTTTGTGCTGTATCCTTATCTTCCACAGTATTTTTTGATTCTTTCGATTTTTTACTCATTTTAAACATAATTATATTGCACCTTCATTTTCACGGCAAAAGTACTGCCATTTAGTTGAAAATGTCAAAATGTCACCAAAATATTTAATACATTTTTATTATTTGAATAAAATTGTATCCGCTACATTTGCTATCGAAAATTAAAAATCTACAAATCTGATGAAAAAACAATCTTTGAAACTTGCTATGGTAGTTGTCTTCGCTGCCTTGTCAATTGCTTGTAAGAACGACAAAAAAAATGAAGCTCAAACCAATGAAGCTGAAGTTGCCGCAAATTCTTCTGAAGAAGCAATTAAATTTAATGCCCTTCCAACTGAAAGTACAATTGAGTGGGTGGGTTCTAAACCTACAGGATCTCACACAGGAACCATCGCGATAGAATCTGGAGTTTTCAGTCTAAAAAACGACATGATAGAAAGCGGGAGTTTCTCAATCGATATGAATTCAATAACTGTAACAGATCTTGAACCTGGAAATGGTAAAGAAAACCTTGAAGCACACTTAAAAGGAAATGCAGAAGGAAAAGAGGATCACTTTTTTAATGTTAAAGAACACCCAAAAGGATCTTTCGAAATAACAGGTTTAAAACAAGCTGAAGGTCAAACCGTTTTAGAAGGGAACTTAACTTTAAAGGGGATTAAAAAGAATATTGCCTTCCCTGTTAATATTTCTGTAAACGAAAACAACATTGTTGTATCGAGCGAAGTATTTACAATCAATCGCACAGATTGGGGAGTAAATTACGGATCTAAATCAATTTTTGAAGATCTTGGAGACAAATTCATTAATGATGATATTGAACTTAAGATATCAATTAAAGCTAACAAAGCATAATTACATTATAAAAAAATCTCAATTAAGCCAGTTCTTCATCGAATTGGCTTTTTTTATCCTATAAAATGAGATCTTCCAGAGCAGCTGACAAAATCGTATAATTAAAATTAAATCCTTCTTCCTGAATTTTTTTAGAGCTTACCCGATGACTGGCAAGTACTACTTTAGACATTTCTCCCAGCACCGCCTTTAAAACAAATTTAGGCACCTTTGGAAACAGTATTGGTTTTTGAACAATTTCAGCAATACTTCTGATTAGTTTTTCATTCGTTACAGGATTAGGAGCAACACCATTAAACACTCCTGAAACCTGATTTTCAATAAGAAATAAATACATTTCAGCCAGATCAGAAATATGTATCCAACTTTGCCATTGTTGCCCATTACCCAATGCAGACCCTATATAATTTTCGACCGGCCCTATCATTTTTGGTAATGCCCCACCATGATCTGACAATACCAAACCAGTTCGTATAATTGCTAAATCCTCAGTAAAAGATTCTAATTCTTTGGCTGTGTCTTCCCATTTTTCAACTACCACTCCCAAAAAAGAATCATCTATTTCAGTTTCATCCTCTTGATAATATTTAACATATGAATCCGGGTAAATACCAATTGCTGAAGAAGACACTATCGATTTAACAGTTTTATTACTTTCAGCTAAACCTTTCCTCAGTGTCCGTAAACTATTTATTCGGCTACTAATGATTTCATCTTTATAGCTTTTAGTCCAACGTTTTGCTATGTTTGATCCTGCAAGATTAATTATAGCCTCAACCTCATTGAAACAACTCTTATCGATTTCCAGCTCATTGGTATTCCAGTAGAAGCCTTTATAATTTTCTTCCGATTTAATCTTAGACTTATCTGTTGTAAGGTAATTAACTGCTATCTTTCTATCTCTGCACTTTCTTACTATTTCTTGTCCAATAAGCCCTGTGGCACCTGTTATCAAAATTCGCATTAAAAAAGCTTTTTTATCAATTTACGAGATTTATTTTGAGAAAATCGGGTATTTATACAAGGTTTAACAGTTTTATATAGCTACTCTATGTAGGTTCTTTAAATATTTATTTCTAATAGAGCAACCCCTCTTAAAACATCGAAAAAAATTCGAATACTCCTTACTTCGTAGCGCGGAGCATTTGAAGAAATTCGAATACTCCTTACTTCGTAGCGCGGAGCATTTGAAGAAATTCGAATACTCCTTACTTCGTAGCGCGGAGCATTTCCCTTTTTCCGGGAGGACCGGGTAATTTTTCTACAGAAAACCCACAAGCGATCATTGCTCGCCTGACACTTCCCTTAGCAGCATAAGTCACGAGAACACCTCCTGACTTGAGAGCATTATACATACGCTGAAATATTTCTTCAGTCCACAACTCAGGCTGAACCCTTGCTCCAAAAGCATCAAAATATATCAAATCAAAAACATTTTGATCATCTATTTCATTAAAAAACTGCTTTCTTTTTATCATTCGAAATTGATCACTCAATTTAAAATATTCATCCCAAGATGTTTCATGCATTTTGTTAAACTGATCTTTCTCATTTTGAGCGGACAACCTTTCAATGTAATTAAGTTGTTCAACTTCACTTGCTAGCACCGGATAACCTTCTACACCATGGTAATCAACAAAAAGGTTATTCTTTACAGCTTCCAAATAGGTTATCAGAGCGTTAAGCCCCGTTCCAAATCCTATTTCAAGTATTTTGATTTCATTCTCCACATTGTATTGTTCAAGGTGGTGATATAATCCCATTTTTAAAAAAACATGATAAGCCTCCTGAATAGCTCCGTGCTTTGAATGGTAATTTTCATCCCAATCTTCAATGAATATTGTGGATGAGCCATCAGCTGTTTTTATTACTCTTCTTTTCAATTTATTTCTTTTCAATTAAGACGCCCTCTGCAACAAATAAATTTGTTCTTTTCACGCTTACGATTTTAGAAATTTCATCATCTCCTTCCCCTCCGTCCTTTGCATAATGCTTTTGGTCATCGACAGACATTTCTTCTATAAATGCATTTCCATCTACAATAACCTCTTTACCTACAATATCCTTGGGAACAAAAAATCCATAATCTTTAAACTTAACCATAGCCTCTTCTCCATCATCCAGATCAAGTTTCATCCAACCCCCCTTTTTAACACATACCTCTTTCACTTTACCTTTGAATTTAAAAGACAAGGTATCCCCTATTTTTAGACCTTTATAATTACTGGAAGCAAGTTCAATATTTAATGTATTATCAATATCTATCTCTTTTCCAAAAGAGTCATATATATTTTCCTGTTCATTCATATCTATCCTTTCAGAGACCTGCTTCTGGTCAACATTTTTGCATGAAGCTAATAGCCCTAAGACTGCTAAAAAGATAACTTTTTTCATTTTTTAAAACTTTTGAGTTAGAATCTGATATTATTCATGCAAATTAAGCTTTTTTGAACAAGTTTATATTTAACCATGAAACATATTTCCGTAAATTAGCACAAAAGATTTTTGAGAGATGAGCAGTACTACATTAAAAATTGAAATTGAAAAAGCCACTTCTTCAAAGATAGGACAAGTTGATTTCGACAATTTAGCCTTCGGTTCAGTTTTTACAGACCATATGTTGGTTTGTGATTTTAAGGACGGTGCATGGCAAACACCAAAAATAAAACCTTACGGACCTTTGAGTTTAGACCCTTCAGCTAAAGTTTTTCATTATGGTCAAGCCATTTTTGAAGGACTTAAAGCTTACAAGAGTAATGATGATAGCATATGGCTATTCAGACCTGATGAAAATCATACGCGAATGAATAAATCTTGCGTTCGATTACAAATGCCTGAAATTCCAAAAGAAATTTTCTTTGATGGCCTTGAAACACTCCTTAAAATGGATAAGGACTGGATTAAGAAAGGTGAGGGTAACTCCCTATACATCCGTCCATTTATGATTGCCACCGAAAGCTGTGTTTCAGCTTCACCATCTTTAGAATATAAATTCATGATCATTTGTTCTCCGGCTCAATCCTACTTCAAAAAAGGCATGAGTGGAGTTAAAGTCTTGTTTGCAGAAAAATATAGTAGAGCAGCCAACGGAGGCGTTGGGTTTGCTAAATGTGCAGGTAATTACGCAGGACAATTCTATCCGACACACCTGGCAAACCAGGAAGGATACCATCAGGTATTGTGGACTGATGCAAGCACACATGAAAACCTGGAAGAAGCTGGTGTAATGAATGTGTTTTTCAGAGTTGGTGACAAATTAATTACAGCACCAACCTCCGATAGAATATTAGACGGTGTAACCCGTAAAAGTGTTATAGAAATTGCCAAAGACGAAGGCTTAGATGTAGAGGTAAGACCTGTTACTGTTCATGAAATCATAGCAGCCGCTAAAGAAGGCTCCTTAAAAGAAATGTTTGGATCGGGAACTGCTGCAGTAATAAGCCCAATTTCTGGATTCGGATATAAAGGAGCTCATTATGATCTTCCTGAGATCGAAAATAAGTTTGCTGATTTGTTTAAAAAACGAATCTCTGATATACAATGTAATAAAGCAAAAGATAAATTTGGCTGGCGCCATAAGGTTTCAGTATAATAAAAAAGACCCAAATTGGGTCTTTTTTATTTTTCTAAGATTTTCTCAATATCCGGCTTAAAATAGTTAGGCCCTTTTAAAACTTTTCCATCCTCCCTGTAAATTGGCTTACCATCTTCATCTAATTTACTCATATTACTTCTTTGTATCTCTTCAAAAACATCTTCAATCTTATGCTGCATTCCATGTTCCAAAATAGTACCACACAAAATATACAGCATATCACCTAAGGCATCAGCAACTTCAACTAAATCATTATTTCTTGCAGCCTCTAAGTATTCCTCATTCTCTTCTGCCATCAAACTAAAACGTAAGTTTAGTTTATCGCTTCCAAGGTCAGCCATAGGAGTCTCAGCAATCCCCAAACCAAAGGCACTATGAAATTCTGCAACTGCTTGTAATTTTCGCTTCATCGTTTATTTTTTGTTTAGTTTTGCATAAAAATAGAATAATGCTTAGTAAGGGACAAATCATTTTTGCAATACTCTTTTTCATTGCCTTTGTAGGAGTAATAATTTACACTTACACTAAAGACAAAAAATTACATTCCAAATATTATAAAGGTGCCCTTTGGGTACTGGTTGGGTTTATTTTATTTGTAACCATATTATCGCTTCTTAAATATTTTATTCGTGAATAGCATATAGGCATTCCTCAGAAAGTTTATCTTATTTTTTGTACTTTGTAAGCTCTCAATCTAACTTTTCAGCATTCAATGAAAATCATTAAATATTTATTCTTTCTTATTGTTATAATTGTCATAGGGTTATCGTTATACATAGCTACACGATCAGGCTATTACAATGTACATAGAGAAGCAGTTATCGATGCTCCTAAAGAAGTAGTGCATGAATATATAAATGATTATAAAAAATGGCCTGAGTGGTCACCTTGGATTGAACAGGAACCTTCTGCCAATATTTCCTTAAGTGATAGTACAGCCGGCATAAATTCATTTTATCACTGGAATGGTGATATTATAGGAGAAGGAATCATTAAAACTATTCATTCTGATAAAGATTCTATTCTCCAAAAAATTGAGTTTACCAAACCACGAGAATCTCAAGGTGATGTTTACTGGAAGCTTTCTTCAAAAACTCCTTCACAATCTATAGTAACCTGGGGTATTAAAGGGGAGTTAAGCTTTTTAGAAAAAGCTATTATGATTTATAAAGGTGGAATGGACAACCTAATTGGAAGTAATTTAGAAAGAGGTCTTTTCAAGATTGATAGTTTGAGTGAGTTAGCTATAGAACAATACACCATCAACCCTAAAGGTATTTCAGAATATAGTGGAGGATATTATCTATACCTCACTACAGCATCTAAACAATCGGGGATTTCAAGTAAAATGACTGAGATGTTTCTTAAGGTCAAAAAGTTTGCAAAGGAAAATAATATAACTTTGTCCGGACCTCCATTTGTACTTTATCATGAATGGGATGACCTCAACAAAACAACAATATTTTCGACATGCATTCCAATTAGAGAAAAGATAATTCCTGATTTTCAAAGCGAGGTGCTATGTGGATTTCTAGATTCTGGAAGATACTTTAAAACCGTTTTAAAAGGCAACTATAAAAACATAGAAGAAGCATGGAGTAAAGCATCTCAAGCCATCAACACTAATAGGTTAGTCGAAGATCCTAAAAGGGATCCTATGGAAGTCTACATTACCGATCCAAGTAAAGTCCCAAATCCTGCGAATTGGATAACAGAAATATACATACCTGTAAAAAAAACCTTAACATTGCAAAAAACTTTTTAACAGCTAGCCACCAGTAAGCATTATATTTACAGCATGAGAGAGTTTCTATGGATTTTTTTAGGAGGTGGGCTTGGCAGTGTAGTCAGGTTTCTGGTAAGTAAACTGGTATACACTTCAAGTTATAACTTTCCGCTATCTACATTTACCGTGAATGTTATAGGAAGCTTGGTCATTGGTCTACTTACCGGTTTAGCATCTAAAAACTTTGGTCTCTCTCAAAGTTTTCTTTTATTTACAGTTACAGGTTTTTGTGGTGGATTCACAACTTTCTCCACTTTCGCCCTTGAAAATGTTTCCTTATTAAAACAAGGGGATTACCTTAATTTCATACTTTACACAATTGGCTCCATCATTTTTGGAATTCTTGCTGTATTTCTTGGCTTTATAATAACCAAGTAGATATAGTTTATTTTATCCTTCAAAGCATCATTTTCAACATCCCTTAAGTTAATTTATAACACACTGGTAGGTAGTGTGTTATATTTCAAACAACATTTTACCCATCCTCAATTTCATTTTTATCAAAAATTCAATAAAAAAATAAATACCCCTAAATAAATAGGGTGTGAAAATAAATTATACTAAAAAATAACATTCAACCCCTATTTTTTATAGGGCTATTTGTAATTAATATATAGTTTTACACATCTAACCTTTATAATTATGAAAAAAATAGAAGCAATTATCCGTAAATCAAAATTTGATGAAGTGAGAGATGCATTGCAGCAAATCGAAGTAAACTTTTTTAGTTATTGGGATGTTACAGGCGTAGGCAATGAGAAGCATGGTCATGTATACAGAGGAGTTTCGTACAGCACCACTGACATTCAAAGAAGGTACCTCTCCATTGTCGTTTCAGATGATTTCGTAGAAAGGACCGTCGAAACTATCCTCAAATTCGCATACACCGGAAGTGTTGGGGATGGCAAAATTTTCATTTCTCCTATTGAGGAAACATATCGTATCAGAACTAAGGAATCAGGAGAAATTTCACTTAAATAAAATAACAATCAATTAACTAGAAAGATTATGGAAACTTTATTAACTACAAATAACGTCTGGATGATGATCTGTACAGGTCTAGTGTTTATAATGCATTTAGGCTTTGGATTTTTAGAAATTGGATTAACCAGACAAAAAAATACAATAAACATATTATTCAAAAATGTATTCATACTAACTGTTGGTTTATTATTATACTGCCTCATTGGGTTCAATCTTATGTATCCTGGAGAATTTAACGGCTTTTTGGGCTTTTCAGGAATCGGTTTACAATCTCCAATGACCGCTGAAGGTCTTGATCTAACCTATAGTGAGGGATACACCTACTGGACTGATTTCTTATTCCAAGGAATGTTTGCAGCAACTGCGGCAACAATAGTTTCTGGTGCAGTTGCAGAGCGTATTAAAATAGTTCCTTTTATGATTTTCACTATCATCTATGTAGGCCTGGTATACCCAATAGCCGGATCATGGAAATGGGGAGGCGGATTTTTAGATGAAATGGGCTTTTATGACTTTGCTGGTTCGACTTTAGTTCACTCTGTTGGTGGATGGGCTGCTATTATTGCCATCACATTGTTAGGTGCCAGAATTGGAAAATTCAAAGAAAACGGAAAACCAAGTGCTATCCCAGGACATAATATACCTCTTGCTATGGGCGGGGTACTCATACTATGGTTAGGTTGGTTTGGATTCAACGGCGGTTCAGTGCTTTCCGCAGATCCGGCACTTACATCCCTGGTTCTTGTCACAACATGTTTAGCTGCCGCCGCAGGAGGTGTAGCCGCATTTTTGGTATCAACAGCTATGTATAAAAAATATGATTTAACCATGTTTTTAAATGGAATTTTAGGAGGTCTTGTTGGTATTACAGCTGGCGCCGACCTAATGGGGCCTACAGACGCTATTTTAATTGGTCTTATTGCGGGTGCAATTATTGTATTCGGGGTGGCCTTAATTGACAAATTAAAATTAGATGATCCTGTTGGTGCAGTCGCGGTACACTTAATTTGTGGTATTTGGGGCACCCTTGCAGTTGGAATCTTTGGAAGTAAAGCTGGTTTCAGCCAGTTCCTAATACAATTAGGAGGCGTTGCTGCTTATGGTGTATTCTGTTGTGCTACAGCTTTCGCCATTCTTTATACTCTTAAGAAAACTGTTGGTATTCGCGTGAGTAAACAAGAAGAACTAGAAGGACTAGACAATTTCGAACATGGAATGGAGGCTTACCCAGAAATGAGTACAACCTCAGCAGAGGTTAAATCATCACTAATGATGAATAGTTAATTGGTTAGATGGGTAAAAAGATCGGAGCGTTTGGCGGAACGCTCCGATTACTATCACTCCCATTATACAATTAGCTTACAGCTCAATAATACACTTTAAAAAACAATTACCAAAACTACAACTAACTATACCATAATTATGAAAGCAATATTTAATGCAAATTTCGGAAAAATTCTATTTTCCTCAATTTTATTTTACACATCTTTTACACTACATGCTCAGGAAGAGAAGAAATTCTCTTTAAGCGGTAGTATAGACACATATTTCCGACAAAACATCGGCGGGCCTAATGGAGATGATGCCATTGCTCCGGCTACCTCTTTTGCCAACTTAAACGGCTTCGTTTTAGGAATGGCTAACTTAATAGTTAATTACGAAGGGGAAAAAGTGGGTTTTGTTGCGGATCTGGTTTTAGGACCAAGAGGTGAAGATGCCGTATTCAACTCTCCTTTATATACTCCAGATGGAGGTTCAAGCAGAATCATAAATCAATTATACGCCTATTGGAATGTCTCAGAAAACATTACACTAACGCTAGGAAACTTTAATACTTTTTTAGGTTATGAAGTCATTTCACCGGTTGCCAATTTCAATTACAGCACCTCATATATGTTTTCCTACGGACCTTTTTCTCACACGGGTCTAAAAGCAGATTTTCAACTCACTGAAGATCTAAGTTTAATGTTGGCAGTAATGAACAGTACTGATTTTACTGAATTTAATCCTGACGGAAAATATACTGGAGGATTACAATTAGGATACAAAGGTCAATTCTTAAATGTACTTTACGGAAAGCAAACAGCTTATGACGGAACAGGAGCTTTAATTGCTGATGTAGACCCCACTTTTCAAATAGATTATACTGGTGGTTTTGATTTCTCAGAAAACATTTTTTTAGGGATTAACGCAACATATAACACAACTGATAGCGCTGGATTTTACGGAGCTGCTCTTTATCCACAGTATGCTGCTACCGAAAATTTCAGCATTGGTTTAAGAGGTGAGTATTTTTCAGTATTTGATAACGGACTGGATGGAGTGATTGGACTAGACGGAGATGGAGACGGCCATGTGTTTGCAGCTACCTTAACCGGAAGCTATACTCTAGGAGATTTAATGATAAAACCGGAGTTTAGAATTGACACTGCTTCTGAAGACACCTTCTTAAATGGAGATTTAGAACCCAATAAAAGCCTCTCTTCTGTTTTAATTGCGGCAATTTATAGCTTTTAAATTTTTGCGCCCTTTTATTTTATATTTTCGATAGTTTTATAAAAACCAGTGTGTTTTCACACTGGTTTTTATTTAAACTTCTTCACCCCTGCCTTTACCGCCAGAGATAAGTTATTTTCATTGGGTACAATTGGACATGAAAACTTTTTGTTATATGCACAATATGGATTGTAGGCCTTATTAAAATCAATTACTATTTCATCTCCTTCAGGAATTCTTAAATCAATATACCGTCCTCCTCCATAAGTAGCATCTCCGTTAGTTAAATCTGAAAAAGGTAAAAACAAATAGTCTTTATACTCTTCTGAATCAAGCAAAGCCATACTTTGATAGATATTCAAATTGTAATCGACATCTTTAATTTTGAAATTGGCCACTGCATATAACCGTTCTTGTGTTTTTCTATCAGTAGTTGTAGGCATAAAAAAAACTTCAGCGTCAGGCGTGAAGGTTAATTTTGCTTTTACAATAAAATTAGTATCAATCGGAAAAAAGTCTAATTCTGAGAATTCACTCCTATCCTTATCTTTCAAAGGGGATGTTTCGGGATTTTTAAATTCTTCATTCAGCTTATTTTGGAATTCAACCACAGAACTCACTTTATCAGAAATATTCGTCATTACCTCTTCCTGAACCTTAACATCATGGTATTTTTTATCAGACTTACAGCCAGTTACTACTATCAATATTAAAAATAAAACCCTTTTCATGTAAATTAATTTTAATTCAAATGTACAACGAATACAATTTTTATTTAGTTTTGTGTACAACAAAAAAGAAATAAATGAAAATATTTTCAACATATAAGCTTTGTGTATATACGATATATCGATGTCGGTGCTGATTTATGTTGAATACAAACTCATTATAAAAACATGAAGGCCCGGCAAATTTTGCCGGGCCTTTTTTATTCAATCTATTATAATTAATTAACCATGAAAAAAATCTACCAAGGCTACATTGCTTCTTTCAATGGCCTTTCAAAAGAAGTATGGTGGTTGGCATTAATCACTTTGATAAATAGAGCCGGCACAATGGTAATTCCGTTTTTATCGCTATACCTAACCAAGAGTTTAAATTTTACCTTGGGTGATGTTGGGTGGATCATGACAGCATTCGGTTTGGGTTCAGTTGCAGGATCTTGGCTTGGAGGAAAATTAACAGACACCATTGGTTATTACAAAGTAATGGCAGGAAGCCTTATATTATCAAGTTTAATGTTTATTTCCTTGCAATTCTATCAATCGTTTTGGAGTATTTGCTTCGGAGTATTTATAACTATACTTGTTGCAGATGCTTTTAGACCTGCTATTTTCGTAGCATTGAATGCATATAGTAAACCAAAAAACAAAACAAGATCTTTAACACTTATCAGGTTGGCTATAAACCTTGGTTTTTCGGTTGGTCCTGCGGTAGGTGGTATTATCATTACTACCCTGGGATATGCAGGTTTGTTTTGGATAGATGGTATAACTTGCTTCTTTGCTGGAATTTTACTTCTATACATCCTGAACCCTAAAAAAGCCAGGATTATTGATGAAGTTAAGACTGTAGAAAATCCACAGTCTGCATACAAAGATTACCCTTACTGGATTTTCTTTTTTGCAATGGGTTTATTTGGGTTTATCTTTTTACAGTATTTTTCGACTGTTCCTATTTTTTATGAAAAAGTTCATGGGATGTCCGAAGACCAAATTGGTTTATTATTAGGAATGAATGGTTTTGTGATTTTTTTATTTGAAATGCCTTTAGTTAAATTTTTTGAAACCAAAACCTGGTCCAATATAGCCAATATGCTATTTGGAGCATTTTTAACAACCATTAGCATGCTACTACTCAATATGAGTGAGTGGATAGGGATTCTTGTGTTTGGGATGTTATTTATGACTCTAGGTGAAATGATTGCTTTTCCTTTTTCAAATGCCTTCGCTTTAAAAAGAGCTAAAAAAGGAAATGCCGGTGAATACATGGCACTATACAGTATTGCCTTTTCATTTTCCCATATATTCGGTCATAATTCAGGCTTGCAACTTATAGAAAAATATGGTTTTGAGACTACCTGGTATGTAATGACGGCACTTGGATTAGTCTGCTGCCTCTTACTTATTGTATTAAGAAAAAAAATAAAAGCTGAAGTGCGTACAGAGGAAGAGCGCACAAAAGAGGAGTACACAGAAGAAGAGTCCGTAGCAGAGGTCAAATCACTTTAAAACTCTTCTCCTCCCAGATATAGGCCGGTTTTCAACTACATTTGAAAGAATGATATGCGTCTTTGTTTCACCGTATTGAATTACCCGGTCTATAAATTCCTCTAAATGCTGCTGATCATAAAGAATAACCTCCATGATTATATTTTCAACGCCAGTTATTCTATAACAGTTTATTACCTCCTTATAACCCTTCACTACCTCTAAAAATGGTTTTAACCTGCCAGTAAACACCTTTAATGTAATAATAGCCTTTAGTCGGTGTCCTGTAGTTGTATGAGCTATATCTGCTCTATACCCCTTAATAACACCTAAATCCTCCATTTTTTTTATGCGTTCCGAAACTGCCGGAGATGAGAGTCCCACACGTCTACCTATTTCTGCATTTGTCAACCTCGCATTTTCTTGCAGTAACATAAGAATCGCCCAATTAACATCATCCTTTATCATTTAAATATAATTTTGAATTTTGATTTAAAAATTAAATCATATACATGATTTTACATTCAAATATAAGGCTAAAAATTACCAACTCGTAGTAATTTTGATTAAAAGAAGATTAATATGGCAGGTTACAACTCAAATAGCATTACTCAACATGAAATCTACAAAAAAGCCATTAATATTTTTGGTATCAGTAGAGCTATTGCCAGCTATGTAGGAGACGATCAATCCATTTTACATTTACACAATTCAGAGATCAAAAAGGACAACTACTCCGCTTACTTAGTTATGGAATCTATGTCTTTATCTCAAAAAATAATTAAACTTCATATCTCAAAAGAGTATTCAAGTAAAAGAAAACACATTAAATCTTTAGAAAAAGCTATATCAAAATTAAACAGTTATTGCGAATACTTAGAGTACAATTATTCTCAGGCTAAAGATTACATACACCTTTTAAGGCGTGAAATATCGCTTTTCTCTAAGGAAAAATTCAAATGGGAAAAAGAACTTCTGGAAAAATAATCAATACCTTGTTCTTAAATTATATTTGGTCAATAAATCATTATATTCGGTACTAATTCTTAACAGAGCGATTCCTTCTAAATTGTCTAATACAGCTACATCTTTATACCCTTTCTTCAGTAACTCTTCAAGATAATACAAGGCCATATCATATTTCCCTAATAGTGTTGATAGCTGTACCGTTTTCAAATAAGGTTCATTTTTATCAGGGGTAAGTAAAGTATAAAAAATATTTATGAACAATAAGCTTTCTGCCTGAGTCTCGGGTATTAATTGATTTTCATACATTTTCGCTAAACCACCCAACAAACCTTTTAATCGCTTAGCCATTTTTTGATTTTCAAGCTTCGGACTCTTTTCTAACTCATTAATTTTTTCAATCTCATCAGACCAATAAGTTAAATTCCTGGTATCGGCTAGCTCAATATCTCCGGGCAAAAATGAATAGTAATCCTCTCTATATAAGGTTTCTGCCTGATAAACCCTTCTATATTCACTCAATTGTGCTTTATACAACTTACTTCGTTTAATCTCCTTCATCTTATCCTTCAAAGAATCTACCTCTTTAAAAAACTTATAATTTTCAATTAAAGCCTCAAAGGCCTCATAACTATTTACTAGTTCACCTTTGTTATAGAGTTCATCTGCAAAATTAAAATCCTTTTGAAAACATCGTTCCAAAAGCGATTCATTTCTCGTGACCAACCCTTTTGCCATATATTTTACGGTAAGCGTTCTTAAAGCTTTTGAAATATATTCTTCATTTGGCCACTCATGCCCTCCATTAAAGAAAAAAAGTTCCGAATCGAAGTTCCGGGAATTCAAATAATAAATCCCATCAAGCATTTCTATGTAATTAAAATCTTCATCACCAATAAGTCCGATATACATAAAGGTATTTTTAACGGGCATATATTCACCCCCAATATCGAAAGAAGCCCCACAACCAATTACGGCGGAAATATTCTTTGCAAGAACGGCTGAAGAGGTAGCAAGTCTTGCTCCACCAGAAAAACCTGCAAAAACAATTCTATCGGGTGCCACAGAAAAAGAAGCATTCACATCATTCAACAACTTACTTATTTTCATAAAGTTTTCCTGATAACTGCCATTTTTAACAGTATTGGAAGCTATGACCACGTATCCATACTCTTCTGCACCAGCCGTGAACCTTTTAATGGCTTCTTGTCCATTTCCAGATGGATCAAAAACGTAAACCACAGGCCACCTTTTACTTTCATCATAAGCGGATGGAACATACGATGCGTAAGTTTCACTTGCATCAGCATTATTAATCCTAACAGAATCTTTGACTTCTCCTTTTATATATTTCGAAGACTGGGCATTACCTGCATAAAAGACTAAAAGCCATATTAAAAAGAATAGCTGTTTTTTCATGTATGAATACATTTTCTGTTTTTAAAGTTACATCAAATATTATTCCATCAAATAAATTGCATAAAATTTCTTATTAAAATAGTCAAGAATCATTAATTACACTAAACACAAAGAGGTTGTTTTAACAACCTCTTTGTCATCATATACATAATCATTTTTCTTTATTACATATTTCTTCGGTATTGCCCTCCTACCTCAAACAAGGCTTTTGTTATTTGACCGAGGGAACATATTTTAGTAGCCTCCATTAATTCTTCAAAAATATTTCTGTTGTTAACCGCTGCTTCCTGAACATTTTTCAGAGCATGATCTGCCTTATTCATTCTGGCTTTATGTAGATTCTCAAGCGTTTTAATCTGATCTCTTTTCTCTATTTCTGTAGCCCTTATAACCTCAGCTGGTGTTACCGTTGGGGATCCTTTTGAACTTAAAAAAGTATTTACTCCAATGATTGGATACTCTCCAGTGTGTTTAAGTGTCTCATAATAGAGGCTCTCTTCCTGTATCTTAGAACGTTGATACATGGTCTCCATCGCCCCAAGAACTCCTCCTCTTTCTGTTAGTCTATCAAACTCTGTTAAAACGGCTTCTTCAACCAGATCAGTTAGTTCTTCTATAATGAATGCCCCTTGTATAGGATTCTCATTTTTAGCCAATCCTAACTCTTTATTAATAATGAGCTGAATAGCCATTGCTCGTCTAACAGATGCCTCTGTAGGAGTAGTTATAGCCTCATCATAAGCATTAGTATGCAAAGAATTACAATTATCATAAATAGCATATAAGGCCTGAAGAGTTGTTCTTATATCATTAAAGTCTATTTCCTGAGCATGAAGTGATCTACCTGAAGTTTGAATGTGATATTTAAGCATCTGGGCTCGCTCGTTGGCCCCATATTTATACTTCAGGGCCTTAGACCATATTCTTCGGGCGACTCTACCAATAACTGCATATTCCGGATCAATACCATTGGAGAAAAAGAAGGATAAATTCGGACCAAACTTATTAATATCCATTCCTCGACTTAAATAATACTCCACATAAGTAAATCCATTTGCCAATGTGAAAGCCAACTGTGTTATTGGATTCGCTCCTGCCTCTGCTATATGATAACCTGAAATTGAAACTGAATAAAAATTCCGAACGTTCTGATCGATAAAGTACTCCTGAACATCTCCCATTAACCTTAAAGCAAATTCAGTAGAAAAAATACAGGTATTCTGAGCCTGATCTTCTTTTAAAATATCTGCCTGAACAGTCCCTCGAACTTTAGATAAAGTTTCGGTTTTAATTGAATTATAAACATCTAAAGGCAAAACTTCATCACCGGTAACTCCTAAAAGCATCAGTCCTAAACCATCATTCCCTTCCGGCAATTCTCCATTATAAACAGGTCTTTTAACCCCTTTTTCTTTATAAATTGATTCAATTTTAGTCTGAACCTCCTCTTCAAGGCCGTTTTCTAAAATATATTTCTCACAATTTTGATCAATGGCAGCATTCATAAAGAACCCTAACAACATCGGCGCAGGCCCGTTTATGGTCATACTAACTGAGGTTAAAGGGTGACTTAAGTCAAAACCTGAGTACAGTTTTTTCGCATCGTCCAGACAGCATATTGAGACCCCGGAATTACCAATCTTACCATAAATATCAGGTCGTAATCCCGGATCATTCCCATATAGTGTAACTGAGTCGAAAGCTGTTGATAGCCTTTTAGCTGGCATCCCTAAACTAACATAATGAAAACGCCTGTTGGTTCGTTCAGGACCTCCCTCTCCAGCAAACATTCTTGTTGGATCTTCCCCTGTTCTTTTAAAAGGATACAATCCAGAGGTATAAGGAAACTCTCCTGGCACATTCTCTTGTAAGACCCACTTTAACACATCTCCCCAAGCCGTATATTTCGGTAAGGCTACCTTGGGTATTGATGTATGAGAAAGTGACTCTGTATGTGTTTGAATCTTTATTTCCTTGCCTCTAACCTTAAATGAATAAATAGGATCTTTATAACGATTCACTTTTTCATACCAACCAACTATAACTTCCCAATTATATGGATCAAAATCCATTTTGGTTTTATTAAACTGTGCTATTAAAAGATTTACAAATCCCTTATCCTCTTCAATAGCTTCCTTCAAAATTGCTGTTTCATCTATACCGTTTTTGGTAATCCACTGATGTGAAGCCTTCTTGTCGATTACTGTACACAAGGTTCTGTAAATTCCGTATAATTTTTGTGCTACCTCTACTTGATCGCTTACGGTTTTATCATACCCTCTGTTATTCTCGGAAATTTCAGATAAATATCTAGTTCGATTTGGTGGTATTACAAAGATCTTTTCGGACATCTCCTTCGAGATTTCGAAAGTTGAAGTTAAATCAGCTTTCGTTTTCTCCACTATTTTATCCATAATAGCCTTATATAGCGTATTGGTACCTGGATCGTTAAACTGTGAAGCAATTGTACCAAAAACAGGCATGTCGTCAACTTTCACCTCCCATTGGTTGTGGTTTCGCTGATATTGTTTTTTAACATCTCTTAATGCATCCAGCGCCCCTCTTTTATCAAATTTATTTATAGCCACCAGATCGGCAAAATCTAACATATCAATTTTTTCTAACTGGGTAGCCGCTCCGAACTCAGGCGTCATCACATAGAGTGAAACATCAGAGTGATCAAGGATTTCGGTATCACTCTGTCCAATTCCAGAAGTCTCTAAAATAATTAAATCATATTTAGCCGCCTTTAGAATCTCTACAGCTTCTGCCACATGTTTGGACAAGGCCAAATTGGATTGACGAGTAGCCAAAGACCTCATGTAAACTCTAGAGTCATTAATGGCATTCATTCTAATCCTATCTCCTAAAAGAGCTCCTCCAGTTTTTCTTTTAGAGGGATCTACCGATATAATTCCTATCGTTTTATCCGGAAAGTCAAGCAAAAACCTTCTAACCAATTCATCTACCAACGAAGATTTACCTGCACCCCCAGTACCGGTAATACCCAGAACAGGAACATTAACACTTTCATTCCTTTTGTGAATCTCATCAATAAATCGTTGGGCTATTTCCGGAAAATTTTCTGCTGATGATATTAAACGCGCAATGGCTTGAGGCTCTTTATCTTTCAGTACTTCTAACTCTCCATCCAACTGATCACCGATTGGATAATCGGACTTTTCAATAAGATCATTAATCATGCCCTGCAATCCCATTTCCCGTCCATCATCAGGAGCATAAATTCTGGTAATTCCATACGACATTAATTCCTTAATCTCTTCTGGCAGAATTACTCCACCACCTCCTCCAAAAATTTTAATATGACCCGCTCCTTTTTCTTGAAGCAAATCATACATATACTTAAAATATTCATTATGTCCACCTTGATAGGAGGTCATTGCGATGGCATTTGCATCTTCCTGAATAGCTGTATTAACAACTTCCTCAACACTTCTGTCATGTCCGAGATGAATTACCTCAACTCCAGTAGCCTGAATAATCCTTCTCATCACATTAATTGCAGCGTCGTGGCCGTCGAAAAGTGAAGCAGCAGTAACAATCCGTATTTTGTTCTTTGGTTGATATGGTTTTTTAGTGTGTGTCATGTGTGTTATGATAAGTTTTAATCGTTGCAATTTACGTAAAATGCAAAAAACTAACCTCTTATTTAAGGTTTGATAAGGGCGTTTCCAGATAATCAATACTTAACATGGTATACTGTCAGTTTTATTTATCTTTGATCCACTCGAAAATAAAAACCCTTAAATCTTATGAAAAAGCTAATTGCTTTATTTTTAATTATCACCACTTATAGCTGTTCAGAGTTACAGCAAGTAGTTAATCAATTACCTGGCGCTGGACTAAGTAACGATCAAATAGCCACGGGTCTTAAGGAGGCTCTGGACCAAGGCATTGATAAACAGGTTTCTAAACTCACTCAAGAAGATGGGTTTTACAAAAATGATTTAGTAAAAATCATATTACCAGAAGAATTACAAAAGGTTGACAAAACCCTTAGAAAGATTGGCTTATCGAGTCTGGCAGATGAGGGGTTAAAGGTTTTAAATAGAGCAGCTGAAAATGCTGTGAAGGAAGGAACCCCTATATTCGCCAATGCGGTAAAGGAAATGACCTTTAATGATGCGAAAAATATTTTAATGGGACCCGATAATGCAGCCACGCTTTATTTAGAGGAGAAAACCAGCAATGAATTATACAGCAAATTTAATCCGGTAATAAAAAGTTCACTGGATAATGTCGGAGCTACTCAAATATGGAGTACGATTATTAAAAAATATAACGCGCTACCCCTTACGGTTCCTGTGAATACTGATCTACCTGATTATGTTACCGGTGAAACTATGCAAGGTGTTTTCACTATGATCGCCTTTGAAGAAAATAAAATTAGAAATAACATTTCTTCGAGATCCACAGCTTTACTACAACAAGTATTTGCCTTACAAGATTAATCATATTGTATCTTATAATGACTATCAAAGACGGGTTCTAATGAATACTGTCTTTGATAGTTTACCTATAATGTTGCCTTAGCTCATACATGGGTTATTCATACCTTATCCATACTTTATCTATACTCTATCTATACTGTTGCACCGGGCCTAGACAACTTTAAATTGGCAGGTAATATTCTTTTAGCAGGTAATTAACTTGTCTTTTATATATAATTCCTGACTTACTTCTTATCTGTAATGAACTACCTGTCAGCGTGCTATTCAAACATCAGTTTTGAATATTATTCTCTATAGCAGTTATATTTAGTTTGTGGAAAAATCAGAACAGAAAATAATAATTACTAGAAAAATGAATCTTTTTCGGATATCTATACAATATAATTAAAAATCTGCCGTTGGATATTTCATACAGTTTTAACAATTTAAATACTGGTGTTTGTATTCGAATATTTTAATACATAACTAACGAATAATTAACATCAATTTAGATTTAAAAGAAGATCTTTGCAAGTAAATAATTTGTTCTCACATTTATAATTATTTAGAGTTAGCTAGTTTAGAAAAGGGTGCAATGCACCCTTTTTTATTTATATAATCTCTAATTGCTTTCGTAATTCCAGGAAATAATCAAAAGCGCTTTTCAGCCTTGATCCATACCAAGAGAAATATTCTCCATCAACCAATTTAACTTTTGATTTTGGAAACATTTCTTTGACGGTCGCCATATGTTCTTTTTTAAAGGGAAATGGTTCTGAGGAAAGAAAAACCACATCCGGAGTTTCAAAGTTTTCAAGATCTTCTTTCCTTATTTCCGGATATCTTACAAGTCCGGAAAATACATTTTTATAATTATTCATCTCTAAAAGATGATTTATAAAAGTATTGTCAGCTGCTACCATCCAAGGGTCCTTCCATATAAAATACCCTACTTTAACCGGAGGCTGCTCTAAGGCATAAGTGGTGAATTGTTTATGCTTTTCTCTTATTTCCTGTATTAGTTTCTGAGCTACCACATCGCAGTTGAAAATTTCACCGTATTGTCTCATTAGTGATAAGCTATCTGATAAGGTATTGATATCAGATACATGAACAGGGGCTATCTTCATTAACTCCTCAACCATTTCTTTGGTATTCTCTTCCTTATTGCAGCATATAATATCGGGCTTAAGATCGGCGATTTTTTTAACCCGAACTTGCTTGGTTCCCCCTACAATCGTATTACTTTTTTTAAAATCTTTTGGATGTACACAAAACTTTGTAAGTCCGATAATTTGGTCTCCCAAACCAAGATCATACAATAGTTCGGTTTGGGAAGGTACTAAGGAAACAATTCTTTTCGGGCTCCCTTTAAGATAAATAAATCGATCTAACTGATCTTTAAATACCTGCATCGGTCATGATGTCTTTCATTTGTTGCTGAAGTTTTTCAGCTTCTATACAAGCTGCCTGAGCAAAATCTTCTCCATTGGAAGCATAAATAACTCCTCTGGAAGAATTTACCAGCAAACCGACCTCATTAGTCATACCATATTTACACACCTCAGACAAACTACCTCCCTGAGCGCCAACTCCGGGAACTAACAAGAAACTATTGGGAACAATTTTTCTGATATCCCCAAGATATTCTGCTTTGGTTGCGCCCACAACATACATTAAATTTTCACTATTCTTCCATTCTTTTGAAGTTTCCAACACCCGTTTGTACAATGTAACCCCATCGACTTCTTTAGTCTGAAAATCAAAAGCGCCCTGGTTTGATGTTAGTGCCAACAAGATGGTGTGTTTATCCTCAAAACTCAAAAACGGTTCTACAGAGTCCTTGCCCATATAGGGTGCTACTGTAACACTGTCAAAATTCATATCTTCAAAGAATGCTTTGGCATACATTGTAGAGGTATTTCCAATATCACCCCTTTTTGCATCAGCAATCGTAAATACTTCTGGATAGGCATCATTGATATACTCAATGGTCTTTTTTAAGGACTTCCACCCATCGATTCCATATGCCTCATAGAAGGCAGTGTTAGGCTTATAAGCAACTGTTACATGATGTGTAGCATCTACAATAGCTTTATTAAATTCAAAGATCGGATCTTCAGTCGCCAATAAATGTTTAGGGATTTTATTCAGATCTACATCCAGCCCAACAGTTAAAAAGGATTTTTTATGCTTAATTTGCTCTACAAGTTGCTCGGTTGTCATTCAAAAAATATTATAAAAAAACCTTGAATTTACTCAAGGTTTGTGTATTTAAAAAACGTCTGATTCTTTTAATTTTTCGGTGTTTTCCACCAACTGAAGTTCATCAATAAACTTCTGTATGTCTCCATCCATTATTTTGGAAAGATCGTATAGTGTTAGTCCAATTCTATGATCGGTTACCCTACCCTGCGGATAATTATACGTTCTAATCTTGGCACTTCGGTCACCACTAGAAACCATACTTTTACGCTTGGCAGAATCTGCTTCCATTTTCTTTTGAAGCTCTCTTTCATATAAACGTGAACGCAACACTTTAGTCGCCTTTTCTAAGTTCTTATGTTGAGATTTCTCATCCTGACAACTCACGATAATACCTGTTGGTTCGTGATGCAACTTAATTGCCGAATAGGTAGTGTTTACACTCTGACCTCCAGGACCAGTTGAGGTTGTTCTTTCAATTCGAACATCACTCATATTCAATTCAACATCAAACTCTTCAGCTTCAGGTAAAACCATTACGGTAGCCGCACTTGTGTGAACCCGACCCTGCGTTTCTGTTTGCGGCACCCTTTGCACACGATGAACCCCAGCTTCGAATTTCATAGTACCGTAAACATCTTCACCATTTACTTCAAAAATAACCTCCTTGAAGCCTCCTGAAGTACCCTCGTTGAAATCAACCACATTTACACTCCAACCTTTACTTTGACAATACTTAGTGTACATCCTATGAAGGTCACCTGCAAAAATAGATGCTTCATCACCACCTGTTCCTGCTCGTATTTCAATTACAGCATTCTTTGCATCTTCGGGATCTTTCGGAATAAGCATGTATTTTATTTCTTCCTCTAATTGAGGAAGTTTTTCCTTGGCTTCTTCCATTTGCATTTTGGCCATCTCCACCATTTCATCATCGCTACCATCTTCAATTATTTCATTGGCTTCCTCGATGTTTCCGGTAAGGAGAATATACTCTTCACGTTTATCAACAATTTCTTTAAGGTCTTTGTACTCCTTATTTAACTGTATATAACGTTTTTGATCTGCAATGATATCTGGCTGAATAATAAGGTCCGAAACCTCATCAAATCTCTGTTTAACTATATTTAATCTATCTAACATAAAAGCAATTCTAAATGCCCAGCAAAAGTACAATTTTTTAAGAACATATTACGGACTGGGTTCCATATGAAATATAAACAAAAATGAAAAATGTTTAAAATATCCACTTTTAAATAAGACATTCTTTTAAATTTATAATATGAACCGAACAGCTGTTATATTTCTATTTTATCAAAAATTTATAATATCATCGTTAATAATCAACCTTTTCATGCTATGGAGCAATTCGAGTTCACTACAAATTATTGGATTAAAAGCTTTATTAATTTGTCTCTTATGGTTCTTTTACACAAAAACCACGCTTAAAAAAAAGCTTGTTTTTTACCTTAACCTGGGTGTAGGAGTTCGCTATTTATTTGTATTCGTTTTCGCGATAGAAATCATCCTCACCTTCATTTGCAAAAGTCTTTACAACTTATTCATATGATTCTTGAAGCGGACAACATAGAACTAAGCTTTGAGAACCTTGAAGTCCTCAAAGGCATTTACATTAAAATTGAAAAAGGGAAGATTACCGGATTACTGGGAAACAATGGTTCCGGAAAAAGCAGCTTATTAGCTGTGCTATTTGGATATTTGAGTCCGGAGAGAAAACTAATCAGAATAAATAAAAAACCACACCTAAGGCCACTTTATAGTAAGAACCAGGCAAAATACCTGCCCCAGCACCATTTTATGCCGGATGACCTTAAAGTCTATAGGGCTTTTAAACTATTCAATGTCGACTGGAATAAGTTCGTCACTCTTTTTCCTCTGCTAGAAAAGCACAAAACAGACACCTTCAAGTTATTATCCGGAGGTGAAAAAAGAATTATTGAAGTCTACCTGATTATTAAAAGCAAAACAAACTTTGTGTTTTTAGATGAGCCATTCTCACATATCACCCCTGTTTATATTGAAACTTTAATTGACATTATTCATCAAGAGAAGAAAAATAAAGGGATTCTAATTACAGATCATATGTATGCACATATTGTCAATACTTCTGATTTTATTTTCCTGATAAAAAATGGTTGTTCGATTCCTATAAACCAATTAACTCAACTGGAAGACTATAATTACGTAAATAAACTATAGACATAAAAAACCTCTCTTTAAAAGAGAGGTTTTTTTATAGTATTGAAAACAAAAATTATCCGCATTTAGAGGACCCACAATCCTTGCATGTCAGGCAACCTTCCTGATAAATTAAGTTCTTGCCACCACAATTGGTACATTTCTGTCCATTAATTTCGGTTCCATCGGGAACGTACCTTTTCAATGCTCTTGCTACACCATTCTTCCAGGTTGTAATAGACTCACTATCTAATTGCAGACTATTTATTAAATCTACCACTTTTTCAATAGGCATACCATGTCGAAGTGTACTTGAAATTAATTTAGCGTAGTTCCAGTATTCGGGGTCAAATTTTTGAGACAACCCTTCAATGGTAGTTTTATATCCTCTTTTATTTTGATACTGAAAATCATAACGAGAATTTCCCTTTTCATCTCTATTTTTAATTATGAGACCGGTTTCTACCCATCTAGGTATGTGAATACCATCTTCATCATCTGCTAAACCGGTAAAAATCTCATATGGCTTTTCATCTATCAACCCAATAAATGCTATCCATTTCTCTTTATTATTTTGGAAGCGAACGACATCTGCTTCTAATGTTTTAGGCCTGTCAGTTGGAAAATGAGTCAAGGTATCTTGTTCATCATCCTTCTTTTCTTCGTTAGAAATCAACACTCCTGACCTCGATCCATCACGATAAACCGTCACCCCTTTACATCCAGACTTCCAAGCTTCTAAATATAGTTTACCCACGAGTTCTTCTGAAACATCGTTCGGCATATTAATAGTTACGCTTATGGAATGATCTACCCATTTTTGAACCGCTCCTTGCAAGTGTACCTTACTCAACCAGTCTACATCGTTAGAAGTCGCTTTATAGTATGGAGATTTTTTTACTAATTCATCCAATTCCACTTGCGTATAATTCTTCTCTGTACTGTATCCGTTTACAGTCATCCACTCCTTAAATCGATGATGAAAAACGGTATACTCCTCCCAAGAGTCTCCTACTTCATCCACAAAGTCAACCCGGGCATCTTTATCATTAGGATTTACTTTTCTTCTTCTTTTGTATACAGGCAAAAATACGGGCTCAATTCCCGATGATGTCTGGGTCATTAAACTTGTGGTACCTGTCGGTGCTATGGTCAGTAGCGCTATATTTCGTCTTCCATGCTCCAACATTTCATAATACAGTTTATCGTCTGCCTCCTTTAAACGAAGAATGAATGGATTATTCTTTTCTCTTTCCGAATTAAAAATACTGAAGGCCCCGCGCTCTTTTGCCGTATTCACCGAAGCCCTGTATGCCTCCAGTGCAATCGTCTTATGAACTTTAACTGAAAAGTTTACAGCCTCATCACTTCCGTACTGCATCCCCAGTGCTGCAAGCATATCTCCTTCTGCAGTGATACCAATTCCTGTTCTTCTACCCTCCATGGCCTTGGTTCTAATATTCAGCCACAAATTACGCTCCACTAATTTAACTTCATCAGTTTCCGGATCTGCATCGATTTTAGCAAGTATAGCATCTATTTTTTCCAACTCAAGATCGATTATGTCATCCATTATACGTTGGGCAAACGCCACATGCTTCGCAAAGAGTTCAAAATTAAACTTCGCTTCTTTAGTGAACTGCTTCTCTACGTAAGAGAACAAATTAATAGCTAACAATCGACAAGAATCGTAAGGACACAATGGAATCTCGCCACACGGATTCGTTGAAACTGTATTATAGCCTAAATCTGCATAACAATCAGGCACTGATTCACGAATGATGGTATCCCAAAACAAAATACCTGGTTCGGCAGACTTCCATGCATTGTGCACTATTTTATCCCAAAGAACTTTTGCTTTAATATCTACTGTTGCCTTTGGGTTATCACTATAAACCGGGAATTTCTGAGTATAAATACTATCTGATTCGACGGCTCGCATAAATTCATCATCAATACGGACAGAAACATTGGCACCAGTTACTTTACCTTGCTCCATTTTAGCATCGATAAAATCTTCGGCATCCGGATGGTTTATAGCCACTGACAACATCAAAGCACCTCTTCTTCCGTCTTGAGCCACCTCCCTTGTAGAGTTCGAAAAACGCTCCATAAAAGGCACTAACCCTGTAGATGTTAATGCTGAGTTTTTAACAGGAGAGCCTTTCGGGCGTATATGAGACAGATCATGACCAACACCTCCACGACGTTTCATTAATTGAACTTGCTCCTGATCGATCTTCATAATTCCCCCATAAGAATCAGACATCCCTTCATTACCAATAACGAAACAATTGGACAGAGAAGCTATTTGAAAAGGATTACCGATTCCTGCCATGGGACTACCCTGAGGAACTATATATTTAAAACCTTTAATAAGCTCATAAACTTCATCTTCAGACATGGGGTTCGGATATTTCACCTCAATTCTGGCGATTTCCTTAGCAATTCTTCTATGCATTTCATCAGGGGTCAATTCGTAAATATTCCCCTGAGAATCTTTTAAGGCGTATTTGTTAACCCAGACACGAGCAGCCAGGTCATCACCATTAAAGTATTTTAACGAAGCCTGATAAGCTTCTTCTTGAGAATAGGTCTTACTTGGCAAAGCTGCCTTTGTCACTTTCATAGCATTAGGTTTTAGGTGAGACTAATTTGATTTACACACTATAAAAGTAAACAAAAAATAAAACTAAATCATGACAAATATCATAAAGTGAACAAATTAAAGAACTTAAATATCTGATTAACAGTGTTTTGTAAATTTATAAACATCGAAAAGTTTACAAGTTTTTAAATTTTTTGTAAAATTTAATTAAAATAAATTCATAAAAAAAGACACTGCATCACACTGTGTCTTTACATATAACGCTTCCAATTATATTCTAATACTCAAAGGTACCGTATACAGATTTAATAGTCAACTTCTTTTTATCAGAAGCTTCAACCTTACCTACAATCTTTGCATCTACATTAAAAGATTCAGAAATACTTATGATATCCGAAGCAATTGACTCATCAACATAAAGCTCCATTCTATGTCCACAATTAAAAACCTGATACATTTCTTTCCAATCTGTCTTAGACTGCTCTTGAATTAATTTAAACAAAGGCGGCACATCAAACATATTATCTTTTACGATATGGAGGTTGTCAATAAAATGGAGTATTTTGGTTTGAGCTCCACCACTACAATGAATCATCCCATGAATATCATTTGCATTATATTTTGACAAAACCTTTTTAATTATAGGGGCATAGGTACGGGTTGGCGACAACACCAATTTCCCTGCATCGACAGGCGCACCCTCTACATCATCGGTCAATTTAACGTTACCGGAATACACCAATTCTTCTGGTACCGCTGCATCAAAACTTTCCGGGTATTTCCCTACCAAGTATTTATTAAAAACATCATGACGAGCAGAGGTTAACCCATTAGACCCCATACCGCCATTGTATTCTTTTTCATAAGACGCCATACCATAAGAGGCCAAGCCTACAATAACATCACCTTCCTTGATATTAGCATTATCTATAACATTATCACGCTTCATTCTTGCAGTCACGGTAGAATCTACAATAATAGTCCTAACCAAATCACCTACATCAGCCGTCTCACCACCTGTTGAATGAATCTCAACACCGAAGCCTTTCAATTCTTCAATCAACTCCTCTGTACCATTAATAATTGCTGAAATAACTTCGCCGGGAATCAGGTTCTTATTTCTACCTATGGTTGAAGAAAGCAGGATATTATCAACAGCCCCTACACACAGCAAATCATCTATATTCATTATTAGCGCATCTTGAGCTATCCCTTTCCAAACAGAAACATCCCCTGTTTCCTTCCAGTACATGTACGCTAGCGAACTTTTGGTCCCAGCCCCGTCCGCATGCATAATCAAACAATATTCGTCATCACCTGTCAAATAATCTGGCACTATTTTACAAAAAGCCTTAGGAAAGAGCCCTTTGTCTACATTTTTAATAGCGTTATGCACATCCTCTTTGGATGCCGAAACTCCTCTTTGACTATATCTTTTACTTATATCCGAACCCATAATTATATTGTTTGCACAAAAGTACATATTAAAAAAAAGCACGCAAACAAAAGTTTACGTGCTTTCGGGAATTACTTCCCTTTTTTTTGGTTAGGACAAAATATCCTTGACCCACAATATTATATTGATTAATAGCAAGCTAAAGATACTAAAACATCTTCCACAACTCCTACTAACCAGGTTCTAAATCGACAAAGCCATTAAAAAAACAGATAAAAACATATCTAATTAATTAGTCTTACACTATTTAGTAAACAACATTTCTCTATATTTTGTCAATGGCCAAAGATCATCATCAACCATCAATTCCAATTTATCACAATGATACCTAATCGTATCAAAGAACGGCAATACTTTTTCACAGTATGCATCTGCCTTAATCTGTGATTTCTCTAATTTATTTGCCTTTTTACGCTCCTCTATCATCGCGCTAACACTGGAGTTAATTTCAGCTATATGATACGATATATGCTCTATTAAATCCATTTGCTCTGAAGCTAACTTTTTATACTCCTTACTAAAGATATCTTTTAAACCTCTTACGTTATCAATTAAGGTATTTTGATATCGGATTGCAATTGGGATAACATGATTTCTTGCAATATCTCCCAGTACCCTACTTTCTATCTGTACTTTAAGGGTATACTCTTCGAGTTCTATTTCATGTCGAGCTTCACATTCAATTTTATTCATCACACTCATTTCCTCAAAAAGCTCAATGGTCTTTTTACTCACCATCGCCTTTAAAGCTTCAGGGGTCTTCCTATTATTGCTCAATCCTCTTTTACCCGCTTCTTTCTCCCAGACAAGACTATATCCATCTCCTTCGAACCTGATTTTCTTAGAGGCTTTAATATACTCTCGTAATACATTGAAGATAGCCTCATCCTTTTTCAGGCTTTTCTTTGCTACAAGTGCATCTACTTCTTTTTTAAATTCCATTAATTGCTTGGCAACAATCGTATTCAGCACCGTCATGGGGTTTGCACAATTTGCCTTTGACCCTACAGCTCTGAACTCAAATTTATTACCTGTAAAAGCAAATGGAGAAGTTCTATTCCTATCTGTATTGTCAAGCAGAACATCCGGAATCTTACCTACAACGTTAAGCTTGAGATCTGTTTTTTCCTGTGGAGATAATTTACCTTTAGAAACATCTTCCAGCTCATCAAGCACTTTGGTTAATTGGGCTCCAATAAACACTGAAATTATTGCCGGCGGAGCTTCATTCGCCCCCAATCTATGATCGTTGGTAGCCGAAGCTATTGACGCTCGCAGCAACTCCTCATGCTCATTAACTGCTTTTATGGTATTAATAAAAAAGGTAAGGAACTGCAAATTTTTCATTGGAGTAGATCCGGGCGCCAACAAATTCACTCCTGTGTTCGTAGACAAAGACCAGTTATTATGTTTTCCCGAACCATTTATTCCTGCAAATGGTTTTTCATGAAATAACACCTTTAAGTTATGCTTATCTGCCGTCTTATCCATAACATCCATCAATAATGTATTATGATCAACAGCTAAATTGGCTTCCTCAAAAATTGGGGCTAATTCAAATTGATTCGGCGCAACTTCATTGTGCCTTGTCTTTACAGGAATTCCAAGCTTCAAACACTCCATTTCCAATTCGCGCATATAACTCATCACCCTACTTGGAATGGAACCGAAATAGTGATCATCCAATTGCTGTCCTTTAGCCGGTGAATGCCCTAAAAGAGTCCTCCCTGAAAGAACTATATCCGGTCTGGAATAGGCAAGCGCTTTATCGATCAGGAAATATTCCTGCTCCCAACCTAAAGTAGCATTAACCTTCGTTACATTTTTATCAAAATATTTAGCAACGCTGGTTGCTGCTTGATCAACAGCCTGCAAAGCCCTTAGCAGAGGTGCTTTATAATCGAGAGCCTCTCCTGTATAAGAAACAAACACGGTAGGGATACACAACGTCGTTCCATATATAAAAGCAGGAGATGTTGGATCCCAGGCAGTATACCCCCTTGCTTCGAATGTATTCCTTATTCCACCACTTGGAAAACTAGACGCATCGGGTTCTTGCTGAACCAACTGTCCTCCCCCGAACTTTTCAATCGCTTGTCCATCACTTTGAGTTTCAAAAAAAGCGTCATGCTTTTCTGCTGTAGTTCCAGTTAATGGTTGAAACCAGTGCGTATAATGCGTCGCTCCTTTACTGGATGCCCATGCCTTCATACCTGAAGCTACCTGATCAGCTATTTTACGATCTATTTTCTTTCCATGGACGATGGCATCCATTACAGAGGTAAAAGCCTCTTTGGTCATAAATTGACGCATCGACATTTCGTTAAAAACATTCACCTGAAACAAATCTGAACGTTTTCCCTGTTCGGCAACTTCAAGAGGTTTTCTGTTAAAGGTCTCTTTGATCGCCTCTAATCTGATGTTTGACATATTATATAAGTTTTGTATTTCTATTAAAACATTCTCCAATAAGACAAATGTAAGTTACAATTTTTCAAGCATTTAAAATGGGCATTATTAAAAAATATTCAATATGAAGCCTCAAAAATACCAATAATCTCAATACACCCCCTTCTAAAATGGGGTAATAATAAAAATTACATGAAAATTAAAAATACACCCCCTAATTTTAATGCGTATATTGTTCTATAACTTATATTTGCATCGTATTTAGTGTTCAATTTTTAAACCGCCAAAATATGAGTAAAGCAAAACTCGAATACATTTGGTTGGATGGTTACTATCCAACTCAAAACATGAGAAGTAAAACGAAGATTGAAGAAGATTTTAGTGGAAAACTAGAAGACTGCCCGATATGGTCTTTCGACGGTTCTTCTACCAAACAAGCTGAAGG
This sequence comes from Zhouia amylolytica AD3, assembly GCF_000511935.2. Lineage (NCBI taxonomy): Bacteria > Pseudomonadati > Bacteroidota > Flavobacteriia > Flavobacteriales > Flavobacteriaceae > Zhouia > Zhouia amylolytica. The sequence goes on from NZ_AYXY01000020.1 coordinate 156,294, forward strand.
TGGAGATTCAGACTGTCTTTTAAAGCCTGTTGCTATCTATCCAGATCCAGCGAGAAAGAACGGATACCTTGTTATGGCTGAAGTTCTAAATGCAGATGGAACACCACACGAGACGAACGGCAGAGCTCAGATTGACGATGAAAATGATGACTTCTGGTTCGGATTTGAACAAGAATATTTTATCATGGACACCAAAACAGAGCTTCCTTTAGGATTCCCTGTTGGTGGATACCCTGGACCTCAAGGTCTTTACTATTGTTCTGTTGGAGGGAAAAACACCCACGGAAGAGACATCGTAGAAGAGCATGCTGATCTTTGTATCGAGGCTGGACTTAACTTCGAAGGTATCAACCAGGAAGTAGCTTGTGGACAATGGGAATTCCAAATTTTTGCAAAAGGTGCAAAAAATGCGGGTGACCAAATCTGGGTTGCACGATATTTATTAGACAGACTAGCTGAACAATATCAATACTATATTGAATACCATCCAAAACCAGTTAAAGGTGATTGGAATGGTTCAGGTATGCACGCCAATTTCTCAAACACGCTTCTTAGAACATGTGGTTCTAAAGAAATCTACGATAAAGTTTGTGAAGCATTCCGTCCTGTTACTAAAGAACACATTGAGGTTTACGGTGAATTCAACGACGAACGTCTTACAGGTCTTCACGAAACAGCTTCAATCAATGACTTTAGCTACGGTGTTTCAGATAGAGGTGCTTCAATAAGAATCCCTATTATCACTGTAGAGAAAGGATACAAAGGATGGTTAGAAGACAGACGTCCTGCATCAAATGCAGATCCTTACAAAGTAGCTGGAAGAATCATTGAAACTGTAAAGAATGTTGAAGTAGAAGTTGCTACTGCATAATTACTACGTTTTAAGCTATTATAATAAAAAAAGAGCCGGTTAAATAACCGGCTCTTTTTTTATATTCACACAAAATAATACTAAGACGTCAACCCCTTTTTCAAAATTTCGCCAAACGTAAACATATCTTCAAAAGAACAATAAAAAGGCACAGGAGCTAACCGAATCACATTGGGTTCTCTCCAGTCTACAATTACTCCATTTTTCATAAGGTAATCAAATATCTCACGTCCCTTTCCGTGTAAAAACACTGAGAGTTGGCATCCGCGATCTTCCGGTGTAATAATTTCAAACGAGGCATCCACATTCTTGTCGACCTCCTTTAAAATAAACTCGAGATAAGAAGTTAACAATTTACTTTTTTCTACCAGGGCATCCATCCCAACCTCATCAAACATTTTCAGCGAGGCCAAATACGGTGCAAAAGACAATATTGAAGCATTACTAAGGTGCCAGGCTTCTGCATTTGGCATAGGATCGAACTCCGGCTCCATAAGAAATCTACGGTCTTTATTATGACCCCACCAACCTTCAAATCGCGGTATATCTTTCTTCCCTAAATGTCTTTGGTTAACAAAAATCCCAGATGCATTTCCAGGTCCGGAATTCATATATTTATAACTACACCAAGCTGCAAAGTCTACATTCCAATCATGAAGTTCTAATTTAATATTACCTGCTGCATGGGCAAGATCAAAACCAACAATTGCTCCTGCCTTGTGCCCTGCCTGGGTAATGGCTTTCATATTAAAAACCTGTCCGTTGTAATAATTCACACCACCAATCAACACCAATGCCAATTCATCACCGACGTCCTCAATCTTAGCTAAAACATCTTCTTCGCGCCAAAAATTCTCTCCCGGACGCTTCTTTATCTCCACTATAGCTTCTTTTGGGTCGTACCCATGAAAACGCACCTGGCTCGCCAACATATACTGATCTGAAGGAAACGCTTTTTCTTCGCATATAATTTTAAACCTGGCAGCACTGGGATTATAGAAAGAAACCATAAGCAAGTGAAGATTCACGGTTAACGTATTCATCACTGTGACCTCATCTGTTTTTGCCCCTACCACCCTGGCTAAAGGAGCTGCTAATCTTTCATGGTAGTCCCACCATGGTTTTTCAGCATAAAAGTGCCCTTCCACAGCCAGTTCTGCCCAATCCTGCATCACTTCATCAACATACTTTTTAGCATTTTTTGGCTGTAACCCAAGAGAATTTCCTGTAAAGTAAATAACATCATTCCCATTCACTTTGGGAAAAATGAATTCATTACGATATTTCAATAGTTCATCCTGACGATCCAGGCTCGCGGCATATGCTCTGGTATTTTCAAATTGCATCCTTATCCTTTTTTAATTCAAAAATAAACAATCAAAATTAAGTACATTTGTAAAAAACCATTAAGATGCATTTTATCTCGCCAGAACTTGAAAACTATATTGCAAATCACTCTGAGGATGAACCTAAATTACTTCAGGAGTTAGATCGTGAGACCCACTTAAAAGTACTACAACCCAGAATGCTTAGTGGACATTTTCAAGGTAGAGTACTCAGCATCTTATCAAAATTAATTAACCCCAAGTGCATACTGGAAATTGGGACCTATACCGGGTATTCGGCAATTTGTCTGGCGGAAGGCCTTAAAAAAGACGGTACACTCCACACCATTGACATTAATGAAGAACTACAAGAGCTGCAACGCACCTACTTTGACAAAAGTGGTTTTGGGGATCGAATTGTTCAGCACTTAGGAAATGCCCTAGATCTTATTCCCGGGATTGATTCAAATTTCGATTTAGTCTTTATCGATGCCGACAAGGAGAATTATTCTCATTATTTTGATCTGATTATTGAAAAAATGAATCCCGGAGGCATCATTTTATCAGACAATGTTCTTTGGAGTGGTAAGGTACTGAAAGAAGCCAAGCCTAACGACAAAAGCACTATTGCTTTAAAAGCCTATAATAAAAAACTCAAAGAAGATAAGCGAGTGGAGACTGTATTACTGCCTATCAGAGATGGGTTAACCTTATGTCGGGTTATTTAACAGGCTATTCCTTTTTAAAATTTTGTAGGCAGAACCCCCTAAAAGAACTCCTACTATACTTCCCACCAAAATATCAGAAGGGTAATGAACTCCAACATATATCCTGCTATAACTAAAAAGCAGTGGCCATAGGTATAGCAACACATACCACTTACTCTTTCTACAAAGCAACATCACGAAAAAGGTGGTAAGGCTAAATGAATTTGCAGCGTGCCCGGAAAAAAAGCTGTTATTGACAGGAAATTGCAAGATTCTAATCACTTCTTCAAGTCCAGCATTATTAGGTCTTATTCGTCCAACGATCATCCTAACTGATTCTGTAATCAGTATGGTAACGCCAAGCAAGAAGACTGCATACATAGCTATTCTTTTGCCCAAACTCTTGCCAAAGGTTTTTACCAGGATCAAAGCTAAAATTATGTAGAAGGGAATCCAGAAATAAATCTGGGTTATTGAGATCCAAAAATAATCATACTTTTCGGCCCCCAGACTATTAAGAAAAATAAAAAAACTGGTATCTATATCCTTGATATCATTAAACATAAACCTACATGCGACGCTTAATAGAACCTGTCACATCATCAATGTCTTTTTTAATATCGTCTATTTCTTTGGTTATATTACCTGTAATTTCATCGGAATTTATACCTTGTTTTTCGGCACTTCTTTGTATTTCCGCTTTTACATCATTCGTTGCATCCTTAAGTTGACGCATACCTTTCCCTAACCCTCTGGCAATTTCCGGTATCTTATCTGCACCAAAAACCATTACCACTATAAAGAGGATAAATACAATTTCGGTTCCGCTTATAAAAAGAAACATCATAATTCTTTCTTATTCTTTGCAAATATATAGAACATTATGCGTGTTACCACAAATGAAATGTTATAATTTAACAGTCTTTAAAAATTAAAAAACGATCAAAGCCTGAAAGCAATTTGATCGTTTCTTAATATGAACTTTTTTATAGTTTTTAAACCAGTGATTCTCGTGACATAGCCTCAGGCTTTTCCACACCTATTAATTTCAACACGGTTGGCGCAATATCTCCAAGTATTCCATCTTTAATGGTCTTTATATCCTTATCCACTAATATCACAGGTACTGGATTTGTAGTGTGCGCTGTATTAGGTGTTCCATCAGGATTTATCATAGTATCGCAATTACCATGATCTGCAATGACAATGGAGGTATATCCATTCTCGTTGGCTGCTGTAATAACATCTTTAGCACATTCGTCTACAACCTCACATGCCTTAACAGCTGCCTCCATAACACCCGTATGCCCAACCATATCAGGGTTTGCAAAGTTCAAACAAACAAAATCAACCTCACCCTTTTCCAATTCGGGAACTATAGCATCACGTATATCATAGGCACTCATTTCAGGTTGCATATCATAGGTAGCAACCTTAGGAGAAGGGCACAAAATACGTTTCTCTCCTGTAAAAGGTTCTTCACGTCCGCCATTAAAGAAGAAGGTAACATGAGGATACTTTTCGGTTTCGGCAATCCTGATCTGTTTCTTCCCTGCTTTTGAGAGTACTTCTCCCAACGTGTGGGTAATATTTTCTTTATCATAAACAACGTGAACCCCTTTGAAGGTTTCATCATAATTTGTCATGGTCACATAGTACAAATTCAATTTATGCATGTTTTGCTCATGAAAATCCTGCTGAGTCAAAGCCTGGGTTAACTGTCGTCCTCTATCGGTTCTAAAATTAAACATCATCACCACATCCCCATCTTTTATTTTTGCAACAGGCTGATCATTATCGCCCTGAATAACAATAGGCTTTATAAACTCATCCGTAACCCCAGCATCATAACTTTCCTGTATAGCTTTTAAGACATCATGCGATGGCTCACCTTCACCATTCACTAAAAGGTCGTAGGCTAATTTAACACGCTCCCATCTTTGATCACGGTCCATCGCATAATACCTCCCAACGACAGATGCCAGTTTTGCATTGGTTCTTTCACAATAGCTTTGCACATCTGCTATAAACCCTTTTCCGCTTTTAGGATCTACATCCCGACCATCAGTAAAGGCATGAACGAAAACTTTGTTTAAATTATAGTCCTTAGTGGCATCAAGTAATCCTTTCAAATGATTGATATGAGAATGCACACCTCCATCACTTACTAAACCTATAAAGTGAACATCCTTATCATTTTCTTTAGCATATTCAAAGGCTTTTTTCAACTCAGTTTCCTGAGCCAGTGTATGCTCCTTAACTGCAAGGTTAATTTTAGCCAAATCCTGATAAACAATTCTCCCTGCTCCAAGATTCATGTGCCCTACTTCACTATTCCCCATCTGCCCCTCCGGCAATCCTACATTTAATCCATCTGTTAATAGATTTGCATCCGGATAATTGGTATACAAAGAATCTATAAAAGGCGTTTTGGCATTTTCGATGGCTGAAATTTTAGGATCTGGTGATTTCCCCCAACCATCTAATATCATTAATAAAACTTTCTTGTTCATATGTAATTCTGATTATATTTTTCAAAGATACTATTCTGTACTAAAAATAAGAAGGGATTAATGTGTATCATAACTTATCTCGGGAAGAAGTTATATTCCTAACAATGAATACCTGCCTTCATCACTTCCTTAAATTTATCTTAAGTAGGTTAAACAAATGTTAAAGCAACATAAAAAGTGAAACACCCTACCGAATTGGTCGTCTTTTCTATATAACCTATAAAATTTCAACAATTAAAAATTCATCAATTATGAAAAAGTTAGCCTTAGTAACCGCATTATTATTTATTGGAGTAAGCATTTCGAATGCTAAAACTACAAAATTAGAACCAACCGCTGAAAAAACTCAGTTAACCGTCAAACCAAATGTAGGTCCGTTTTGCATGGCCATTGTTAAGGGTGATGTGGAAACCGTAAAAAAATTAATTGAGTTAGGAGCTGATGTTAATCAAAAATCTTCCAATGGAATGACTCCAGCTATGTTTGCCGCCAGGTACAACAGATGTGAAATCTTACAACTATTAATCGCCAAGGGTGCGGACTTAAAAGTTAAGGATTCAAAATTTGGAAGAACAGCCTTAAAATACGCTGAATTATCTAAAGCTACCAAAGCGCATAAAATCATTAAAGAGGCACTTAGAGCATAAAAAATAAGCTCATTTGCATAATTTGAATTAGTCAGAAAAATCCCGTTTCACGGGATTTTTCATTTCTATACTTTAGCAACTATCTGATATTATAATTAAAACCCAGAGATAGGTTGTTATATCCTTGAAATGTATAATCAATATTTATACTAAACCTCCCAAAGCTTGCTTTCCCTCCTATATTTGCTCTTAAACCCGACACATTATTCCCAATAACAAATGGATCGCTGAAAGTTCTGGTCTGTTGCTGTGTCTCAATCACATAAGTTCCTTTCATGGCAACATCGGAGGTACCGGTAATATACCCCACCCCTCCATAGGCATTATACTTAGGGTATTTTGTTGAAACTATCATTTCAAACAACCATGAATCATAATCAAAATCAATATGCTGTCCAGTTCCGGAAACAAAACCTCCTGTTTGAAATTCATAATCAGCATTTATAGCTGTATAGGCCACGATACCTGAAACTGCAAACATTGATTCTTTTATGGGTTCTATCCAGTTTGAAATCTGATGTTGTATTGCGGCCCCATGCATTCCTAACTCTGAATTATCAATATTGAGTTTAGGAAAATACCTCAGCTTTATTTCGGTACCATATGGAATACCCATCCTAAACTGCAGGAAAGCAGACGGCAAAAGATTTATATCAGCTAAGCCAGTAATACCCGTTGGAACATCAAACTCAAAACGCTCATCATCTAAAATAGCAGCTAACCTCACTGAAGACTTGGTATCGCCAATAATTGTAGGAATATCCACTGATTCTCCGCCCCCTACAATTTCAAGATTATCAAACCTACTTACATCGAGTCTATATATTTTTTTTTCACTTGGAACAAAGGAACCATTGGTTACAAGGGCTATATCCATACCCCACTTGTCTAAAACCCGGGCATCGTTATACCACCCACCGGTTATAGCGTAAATTAATCCTTCATCTGCCGGCTCTGTATATTTTGACATTAAATCCTGTGCTGCATCAACACCCAAAAGCAGATAATCTTTAACCGTTATATTTTGAGCATAGGACACCTGAAGAAAAACAAACAAAATTAAAATTGGTATTAATCTTTTCATTACGACCCTATATCAGAAATATTAATAAAATATTAGAAATTCTTCAAACCTCAAGGTAAGAGATTACGGGGTAGTATCCTTATTTTAATAAAGTTACAAAAAGATTATTACAATAATTCAGGATTTATATCTAAAATATTATTGTCTATGTAGCTATTGATAAAAGAATCTGTAAAAGCCTTTGCCCCTAATAGCTTATATTCCAGCAGCTGCTCTTTTATAGCTAACTCTCTATATTGTTTGAGGTAGCTAATAGACAAGGGAGCATAGCTGTAATGCCATGGTTCATAATTAAATCCCTTTCTTTGAGAATCATTTGTATACACTAAATAATAACCAAATTTGTGTGCATTTTTATCCATCCATTGTTTAAGCTTTGCATAAGGCCCTCCATTTTCGTAATTATCTTGTATCAAAACGTCACCTTTAACCTTTTTTGTTCCATCAATAATATCAATATCCGTTCCCCAATGATGTCTTGAAGTACCTGGAATCGTAGAATACTCAACAATTTTTGATACAGCTTGGGAAGGAGACAATCCATTTGCAGTAAATCTTTTAAACTTTCGCTCCCAGATTTTTCGTTGACTCTCATAGCTACGATAACTGGATGCTATGGTTATCACAATACCTTCCCTGGCAGCCGCTTCCTGCATCTGAACAAAACACTCATAAGCTTCCTTTCTAAGGTTTATTCCTTTACCATACAGCTCTGGATCTCCTTTACCAAGAAGTTCTTCCACTGAAATAGCTTTATTTTGTGCCTGAACATTAATGCTCGTAATTATCATTAACAGCAATAGTCGTTGTATCATAGTTGTTTTTTCATTTTATAATGTGCTCCAATTTTGGGTATATTAAACTTTTCACCAAACTTTTCATACCCTAATTTCATATAAAAGTTTAAAGCTACCTGCCGGGCATTCATCCATACAGAAGTCCCTCCTTTTTTTCTAACCTCTTCTTCTGCATGACACACAAGCTCTTCACCAATTCCTTTTTTCCGATAGTCATCCAATACTGCCATTCCTCTTAGCTGAAAAACGTTTTCAGTCTTCTCTGCTGATTTCATCATAGTAACCACTCCTACTAGGTTTTTATTGTAAAAAGCACCTAAATGAAATGTTGATTTTAAATCATCCCCCTCAAACACACATGTCTCCAAAGGCCTTCCCGGTCTTAAAACAGGATGACGAACCTGAAAGGTTTCTTGCGCTGATATAAACTCAATCAGCAAGTCTGGATTTTTTTTAACATACAGATACACGGGCACGTCATTATATTCGAATTCTTTGATCTTGGTAAAGCCACACTTTTCCATAACTTTTTGCGAACTCGTATTAAGCTTATGGGCATGGGCATAGATTTTTGAAAGTTTTATACTCGAAAAACCATATGAAATCACAGATTTGGTGGCCTCTGTAGCAAAACCTTGTCCCCAAAACTTTTTATTAAACCGAAACCCTACTTCTACCCTGGCCAGGTCCGGATAATATGTTAGTCCGCACCAACCCAAAAAAGATTCATCTCTTTTTCTAATCACAGCCCACCTTCCAAAACCATATTTTTTATAACTCCCGGATAGTTGAGTGATTTCATGCCCGGCTTCTTTTAATGTTTTAATTTTATCGCCAGTAAAACGCACAACATCCTCGTCTTTATGTAACTCAAATATATGTCGTGCATCTTCCGTATTAAATTCACGAAGATAAATTCTTTCGGTTTCAGTTATATATTTCATTGGCAACAGATCAATTCAACTTATCACTGGCACTAAATTAATGTAAAAATCAACTGGAATTCGAAAATATAAAGCTATCTAAAGGAAAAATTAATCTATTCTTTTATTTTATGATCTAAAAGATGGTGATTGACATTTTACATTCCGAAACGTGGTTTATTCCTCATAATTAACAACTTATAAAATCACCTGTTTGAATCGGTCCTTTTCCAGCGAATCGCACTCAAGCAAAACATCATTTTTTTTAAAGAAATTCTATTTTTTACTTGCAAGTAATTTGAATCTTTATTTATATTTGCCGGGCAATTGCGGGAGTAGCTCAGTTGGTAGAGCGTCAGCCTTCCAAGCTGAATGTCGCGAGTTCGAACCTCGTCTCCCGCTCTACAAAGTCAACCTTATCCAGGTTGACTTTTTTTATTGCATGAATTCAAACTTCATCAAGTGTTCTAAGCGTCCGTAAAGGGCCTGCTCAATTCAATAAACTTCAAGCGCAGAAGGAAAAGGGGTTCATGCCCGATTGTTGTGTTTATGATGGATTCCCCAACAGGTGCGGAATGACAAAGAAAAAACAGGGGTTAATTTGAGTCCGCTTTTGAATGGATTCCGTAGTAAATGCGG
>NZ_AYXY01000021.1:0-11865 GCF_000511935.2 Zhouia amylolytica AD3
AGCTATAATGGGTTCCGCAACAGGTGCGGAATGACAGAGGAAGGACAAAGGAAAGAAATTGGAATAGAATGACCTGGTTTTTATTTGAACTCCTTTTTTCAGAAAGCTGCTAATAAAAATCTATTTCGGCACCTGAAGCAACTTCATAAGGAGCTTTATTTTGCTCAAAAATTCGAGCAGAGAGCTCCCCTTTTAAAGTAATTCGATCACCTTCCACATTTAGCCAACTTCCTTCTCTAATTCCAACTACTGGTTGGGTATTTATATTATGAAACTCCTTGATTCGGGTTTCCCTGGTTTCTCCCATATGAGTACTTCCTTTAATCGGATCTAAATAATGAGGGTTGATATTAAAAGGAACCAAACTTAATGTTTTAAAGCTCGGAGGATATACAATAGGCATATCATTCGTGGTCTGCATGGTGAGTCCTGTAATATTGGATCCGGCGCTGGTCCCAAAATAAGGCGTTCCATTAAGCACAGATTCACGAATCACTTCCATCAGGTTGTTTTTATATAGCATCTTAACTAAAAGAAATGTATTTCCGCCTCCAGTAAATATGGCTTGGGCATTTTTTACAGCCTTTACGGGATCAGAAAAAGTATGTATCCCGGTAATTTTTTTATTAATTTTCTCAAAACCATTTTGAGCTATTGTCGTATAATCATCATGGGTTATACCACCGGGTCTGGCGTAAGGAACAAATAATACTTCGTTAACCTCGCTGAGAAACTGATCAAGTTCTGGTAAAATGTAATCTAAATAACTTCCTCCGTGAACTGTTGAAGTACTTGCTATAATAAGCTTTTTCATTATGACAATTGTTAAGTTCGATAACAAAGATATTCTTAGTTAAGAATTTCACATGCTATTTTTTTGTAAATTTAAGTAATTACATTTAACATAATTTTGGCCTTTAAAGCAAGATAAAATAATAAAATTGTAATCAAATTTAACTTATGAAAGCACTACCTGCCTACTTCTTGACATTATTTTTACTTGTAAACGTCTCTGTAGCACTTGCTCAAGACGGAATTCTACTTAGAGGTACTGTACTACACAACAACAAGGTAGTTCCTGACATAAATATCGTAAATACGACCACAGAAAAAGCGACAGTTACCAATAATAGCGGAAGTTTTGAAATCGAGGTTAATGAAGGGGAAGTTCTTGCTGTGATTTCATTAAATTTTCAGCTTCAAAGTATTACAATTACCCAAAGCATTATAGACAACAAAAGGCTGGTTATCCAGTTAAAAGAAAAGATAACAGAACTTGACGAAATCGTACTCACTCAAAAAGACAGGGAGGAAACGCTAAAATTAAGAAACGAAGAGTTTAAGCGTGTATTTTATGACCGGGATGAGGCTACTCCTGTAGAAAATGAAGCATTACCAGATCATTTAAAGGGTATGGAATACGGGTTAAATTTTGTTAACATTTACAAAGCTATTTTCAAATCGAAAAAAGATAAAGAACCAGAATTTGAGGATCGTTTAAAACCAAGTGAACTCCTCAGGCAAGTCTATGACGATCGATTTTTTGTTATGGACTTGAAAATACCACAAAACAAAATAGACGACTTCCTCTATTACTGCGATTATAAATTACCATCTGATTCATTGCTTACCAAGGCAAACGAATTTCAATTGATCGATTTTTTAGTAACTGAAAGCAAGGCTTACCTTAAAGAACAAAACATTGATCCTCAGAATTAATCTACTTTTAATTTTAGGTTGTTTTGGTTGTGCTTTTTCATCCGCCCAAACCACTTTAATAAAGGGCAAGGTAAAAGCACCCGGAGTTTTAGAAGGGATTCATGTGATCAACCTGAATACAAATTATGCTACAATCACTAATCCTGAGGGAGTGTTCGAAATTAAGGTCGCTCTTAACGACAGTATTAAATTTTCATCCGTAGAATATCAAAACAGAACCATAAGAATTGACAGTACTCACTTTAAAGAAGGGAAATTACATATCACCCTGGTTAGTGATGTCAACAAATTAGATGATGTTGTTGTCACTCCTTATAATTTATCGGGAAGTTTATCTAATGACCTCAATAACATCAAACTAAAAAAAGAAGTAAGCGCTATTTCATTAGGACTGCCTAACGCAACCGTAACACCTCCTACTCAATCAGAAAGACGTTTATATACTGCCAGAACTTCAGCAGGTCTCATTCCTCTCGATTTAATCATCAATTCAATTACGGGAAGGATCAAAAGATTAAAAATGCAGGTTAAACTTGAGGAAAAGGAAAAGACCACAGATAAGGTCAAAAGAAGTTTCGAAAAAGACTTTTATACAGACCACCTTAAAATACCGGAACATAAAATTGATGCTTTTATCTATTTCTGTGCCAGTGACCCCAAATTTCAAAACCTTCTCAAGCTAAAACAACCTTTGAAAATGTTAGAACTTTTACAGGAAAAAAGTGCCGAGTTTAATAGGTTTAACGTTTCCGACGAAGGTAATTAAGTAAATTCTATCTGATAAAGTTTTAACGGATCTTAAGGATAAAGGTTAAACTCTTTTTTATATTTTGCGGCACATTTTCAAGTTCAGAGCTATATGAAAAAGATTAAGAAATTTATTCTCATCTTAATTCTGCCTTTATTTGCATTTACTACACTTCATAAATTCTATGTAAGTGTTACTAATATTAACTATTCTGATCAGGATAAGTCACTTCAAATTATCAGTAGGATATTCATTGATGATTTTGAAGACACTCTTGAAGAGCGATATCAAATAAAGCCAAAGTTAATGAGTGATAAGGAGATGCCGAACATCGATCTTTATATCGAACGTTATTTGAAACATCACTTGAATGTTAAAGTTAACAATAAGAAGGTAGACTTAAAATACCTGGGCAAGGAATACGACAATGATGTTGTTAAGTGCTATATAGAGATTGAAGGAATCGATGCTGATGCATTAAAATCTATTGAGGTTGAAAACTCATTACTTTTTGAGTTGTTTGAGAAACAAAACAACATTGTTCATTTTAAAATTGATGACCTTAGAAAAAGCTTTTCCCTCATTTCCGGAAATGATAAAGCTTTGTTAAATTTTTAAACAATTCTTTAACAAAAATTATAAAATTAATTACTTTAACCCGCTTAAAACCAATAATTACTATGCTAAAAATTAAGAATTGCATTCTTGCAGTTATTTTTCTGAGTGCGTCGTTTGCGACCGCACAACAAGAAGAAGCTAAGCAAGAGCGTAAACCAGGACACATTAACAATAATAAGTTTAGACAACTTTATCAGGAGTTTGCTACTCCTAACATGTTCAGAACTGCTTCAGGAGCCCCTGGTCCTTCTTACTATCAACAACAAGCCGATTACAAGATGGATCTCGTTCTTGATGACGAAAACCAAAAACTATACGGAGAAGAAACAATTACTTACACTAACAATTCTCCAGATGTTTTGGAATACTTATGGGTTCAGTTGGATCAAAATGTTAGAGCCCAGGACTCTGACACTTATTTAATAGAGAGCGACAGAACCTCATTTGCTGACCAGCCGGGAAGCTTTGTAAAAAAGCATTTTGAAGATAAGTTTGATGGTGGTTTTAAAATTGAGGCTGTTAAGGATAGTAAAGGAAACCCTTTAGCTCATACCGTTAATAAAACTATGATGCGTATCGACATCCCTAAGCCTTTAAAACAAGGGGAAAGCATTGATTTCAGTATCAAATGGTGGTACAACTTAAACAATCACCTTGTAGATCGTGCAAGAAGTGGTTATGAGCATTTTGAGAAAGACGGAAACAACCTGTATATCATCGCACAATTCTTCCCTAGAATGTGTGTTTACAGTGATGTGGAAGGCTGGCAAAACAATCAGTTTTACGGACGTGGTGAATTTGCACTACCTTTCGGAAACTACGAAGTAAATATTACTGCTCCTGCTGATCATATCATGGATGGTACCGGGGTTCTTACTAACCGTAAGGATCTTTTCACTAAAGAAGAATATGCACGTTGGGAAAAGGCTCAAAAGTCGTATGATGAACCTGTGGTAATTGTAACTCAAGAGGAAGCTGAACAAAAGGAAAAATCATTTTCTAAGAAGACCAAGACATGGAAGTTTGAGGCTGAAATGGTAAGAGATTTTGCTTTTTCATCTTCAAGAAAGTTCATTTACGATGCCATGGCTGTTGACATCAATGGTCGTAAGGTAATGGCTGTTTCTATGTATCCTAAAGAAGGAAACCCTTTATGGGAAAAATATTCCACCAAAGCAGTAGCGAGTACTTTAGAATCTTATTCTAAATACACTTTCGACTATCCATATCATAAAGCGATCTCTGTACATTCTAAAAACCAGGGTATGGAGTATCCTATGATTTGCTGGAATTATGGTAGACCTGATGAGGACGGGAGTTACAGTGACCGAGTTAAATTTGGAATGATCAGTGTTATTATTCACGAGGTAGGACACAATTTCTTCCCAATGATTGTTAACTCTGATGAGCGTCAGTGGACCTGGATGGATGAAGGTTTAAACACCTTTATGCAATATTTAGCTGAGCAGGATTTCCAAAAAAAGCATTTACCGGAACTAGATGCTTATCCTTCTCGAAGAGGACCTGCCAAAAACATTGTTAGATACATGGGTGGAGACCAGGACTTTTTATCTCCTATCATGACCAATTCTGAGAACATCTATCAATTTGGTTCAAATGCATATGCTAAACCTGCAACTGGTCTTAATATCTTAAGAGAAACCATTATGGGGCCTGAATTATTTGATCATGCCTTCATGACCTATGCCCAGCGTTGGAAATTCAAACATCCTACCCCTGAAGATTTCTTCAGAACAATGGAGGATGCATCTGCGATGGACCTTGATTGGTTCTGGAGAGGTTGGTTCTTTACCACTGACTATGTTGACATGGGCGTAAAAGATGTTAAAAAGCTTTACGTTTCTTCTAAGCCTAATCAACAAATGAAAGAATATATTGCTGCAAGAAATATGAGCGAATCAGATTTACCTTCGCTTGTATACCTGGTAGAAGAGGGCAGTGAAGACTATAAAAACAGTGTCGCTAACAACTCAGATTCTGAGAACTTCAAAACTCTTAACGAGTATATCATGGACAACTTCTCAGCTGCAGAACGTAGCGAGCTTAAAAATCCAAAATACTTTTACGAGATTACTTTTGAAAAACCAGGTGGACTTCCAATGCCTTTAATAGCACAGTTTACTTATAAGGATGGTTCTACTGAAACTGTTAAATATCCTGCAATGGTTTGGAGAAAGAACGATGCTGAGGTTGTAAAAGTGGTTGCTTCAGAAAAAGAAATCACTAACATCATCGTGGATCCAAAAGAAGAGACTGCAGATATAGATACTTCTAATAACACGTGGCCTAAAAAGGAAACAAAGTCTGAATTTAACCAATTCAAAGAAGGAGTTAAGAAGAAATAACATTATTATATACCAACTTAAAAGCCGCATATTACAATTATGCGGCTTTTGTTTTTTCCGGGATATTGAGAACCATCTGTTTTGAAAAATATTAGCTACTTTTGCAGCCATACAGAATTAGCAATAATTCAACATACCATTAAAAATACATAACATGATAAAGATTAAATCACCTGAAGAAATTGAGTTGATGAGAGAAAGTGCCTTAATTGTTTCTAAAACCTTAGGAATGTTGGCCAGAGAAGTAAAACCAGGTGTTACCACTTTACAACTAGATAAATTAGCTGAAGAATTTATTCGTGACCACGGAGCGATTCCAGGTTTTCTGGGGTTATATGACTGTCCGTCTACCTTGCTTACCAGTACCAATATGGCAGTAGTTCATGGACTACCTACCAATGAACCTCTTAAGGAAGGAGATATTGTATCTATAGATTGTGGTGCCTTAATGAATGAATTTTATGGTGATCATGCCTATACTTTTGAAGTTGGTGAAATTGATCCTGAGACTAAAAAGCTTCTAGAGGTCACCAAAGAATCTCTATATATTGGAATCCGCGAATTTAAAGCTGGCAACCGAGTTGGAGATGTTGGTTTTGCTATTCAAAAATATTGCGAAGATCAGGGATATGGAGTAGTAAGAGAACTTGTAGGGCATGGTTTAGGAAAAAAGATGCACGAAGAACCTGAGATGCCAAACTATGGTAAAAGAGGACGCGGGAAGAAATTTGTAGAAGGTATGGTTGTAGCGATAGAGCCTATGATCAATATGGGAACCCGAAGAATTAAACAATTAAAGGACGGCTGGACCATTGTTACTGCCGATGGTAAACCAAGTGCTCATTTTGAGCATGATGTAGCTTTAATTAATGGGAAACCTGAGATCTTGTCTACATTTAAGTATATCTATGATGAATTAGGCATCGAAAGTAATGAGGAGGATGAATTCAGACAAAATCCTTTAATCCTTAGCTAGTTTCTTGAAAAAGATATTTAAAATAATTTTGAATACGGTTCCGCGCCCCTGGTTGATTCGCATGAGTTATTGGGTGCGGCCTTTAATGGCCTTTTATCTAAAAGGCGATACTTACACGGATCCAATAGATGGTAAGAGTTTTAAAAGCTTTCTACCTTATGGGTATGGGAAACAGCGCAACAATGTGCTTTCACCAAGCACCCTATCACTGGAACGTCACAGACTATTATGGCTTTTCTTAAAAAGTGAAACAAACTTTTTTCAAGACCCATTAAAAGTTCTGCACTTCGCTCCTGAACAAGCTTTTTATAAACGATTCAGGAAGCAGGAAAACCTGGAATACACCACTACAGACATAGAATCTCCCCTGGCGGATGTTAAGGCAGACATCTGCAATTTACCTTTTAAGGACAATGAATTTGATGTCATACTATGCAATCATGTATTGGAACACATCAAAGATGACACAAAAGCTATGCAGGAGCTCTTCAGGGTGATGAAAAAAGGAGGATGGGGCGTGTTTCAGATTCCTCAGGATTTAAACAGAGAAGAAACCTTTGAAGACGATTCTATTACAGACCCGAAAGAACGTGCTAAAATATTTGGGCAGTACGATCATGTAAGAGTCTATGGACGGGATTATTTTGATAAGTTAAGGACTATTGGTTTTAAAGTAGAAGCAGTGCCCTATTCAAAAAAAATCGCTCCAGAATTAGTGGAACGATTTGCTTTGGACATCAATGAAGTTATCCCATTTTGTCGTAAATAGTTATTTAACCAATAACTTTTTAAATCCTTCTGTTTTATATTCTTTTAGACTATCTTTTCCTGCCGCGCTAATAAAATAAGCCTCTACATCATTTAATTTTTCCAATAGAGCCTTTGATTCTTCGAATGGCATAGCCATAAAAGCAGTAGCATAAGCATCAGCTTCCATACAAGTTGAAGCAATGACAGTAACGCTCAAAACATCAGACTTTTGCGTATAACCTGTTTTAGGGTTAATAGTATGCACGAACCGTTCGCCCGTTAATGAGTCTAACCTAAACTTTCTGTAATTACCACTGGTAGCCATCGCCTTATTCTTCAATTTAATTTTTGCAATCAAAGTTCGTTCTCCCTCTTGTTGGGTCGGGTCGTCAACTGCCACAATCCAATCTTTCTCTTTTACTACATTTTTACCTTTAGTAAGAATCTCTCCTCCTATTTCAATGATATAATTATTAATTCCATGCTCATCAAACATACGTCCAATTAAATCTAATGTAAACCCTTTTGCAAGTGCATTAAAGTCAAAATAAACATAGGGATGATTTTTAAGAATATATCCTTCTTCGGTAATAGACACTTTATCAAAACCGGTAAATTCTAAAATACTATCCACCTGTTCTTGCTCTATTCTGGCGAGTGGCTTGTCAGGCCCAAAACCCCAGGCATTCACAAGGGCTCCAACAGTAGGGTCAAACAATCCATTTGTTTCCTTCCATATGCGTTGTGCTGTAAAAAAGACTTCCTTAAAATTAGCATCCACTGCAATGGTACTATCTCCCTTATTTATTTTAGAAATATCAGAGGTTGGTATATAGGTTGACATCGAACGGTTCATATTTTCAAACACCGTTTGAATTTCATCATCTAAGCGAATGGAATCATGAGCTACTTCATATTGTATGTGGAATGTTGTTCCCAACGCCTGTCCCTCTTCATATTGTAATATCGAATTTGCTGATTGCTTCTGCTCAGTTTTACAAGCAAAAATCAAAAGGCTTAATGCCAAAATAAAAGTGCACTTAAATCTTAATAATACCATCGTATTTTATAATATAGTTTTGTTCTTTATTCACTGGTTTTTCATAATCTGAAGCATTAGCAATCCCCACACCCGCATAATAAGTTGAGGCCTTAAACTTTGTAGCGTGTTCTTTAATTGTTTCCATAAAAAGATAATTTATCTCAGACGGATTTTCCGGGTATAGAACAGCTCTGACTATTATAAAGTGTAGCTTTTTATCTTTTAAACAGACAAACTGTGGATCTTTTTTTAATTTACTATTTACGGCCATAAACTCGAAACCGTTTTTTTCGAGGTCTTTACCCACCACATTCATTGCCAGATTATGTAACTCTTGTTCTGTTAATTCTTCTGCCATAGCAGTTTTTTAAATGTTACTTTGAAGTCAGGCAAAATTACAAAATATATATACGACACCCGATGGAAGGCAACATATATAATTATTCAACCCTGGTTAGACAAATTCCCTGAAGCAGGCATTTTCCTACTTTGGTACGATAGTTGTTTCTAATCATACAAATCTTCATATTATGAAAACAATAATCACCTTTCTATTCTCATTATTAGCAATTTTTACCTTCGCTAAAGAACGAACTATAACAGGTGTGGTTACTAACAATGGTCAGCCGCTACCTGGAGTTAACATTGTAGTTAAAGGCTCCACTAATGGAACCACAACAGACTTTGACGGCAACTATAGCATCAAAGCTGAAACGGGAAACGTTCTGGTTTTTTCCTATATCGGCATGAAGACCAAAGAAATTAAAATCACCAATCAATCGGTATATAATGTGGTGCTTGAAAGCGATCATTCTACGCTTGAAGAGATCGTGGTGACTGAATATGATCAAGAAATGATTAAATCTAATGTGGCTGTAGCTTATGGGCGAAAGAAGGAACAAAATATTGTGTTAAGGGGAATTGTAAGTGAACCTACTAACGAATCTTATGCTGAGATACAAGAAAACGAATTTCAGCAGCCAAAATACAAACCACTTTCAACCTTTTCAATTGATGTCGACAAGGCTTCATACAGCAATATGAGGCGAATGATTAATACAGGTATAAAGATTCCTAAAGATGCGATTAAAACAGAAGAGCTCATTAACTACTTTAATTACTCATACACTCAACCAAAAGGAGATGTCCCCTTCTCTATTCAAACAGAATTGAATTATGCGCCATGGAATAAAGAACATCAACTGGTTAAAATAGGAATTCAGGGGAAGAAGATACCTCTTGATAACGTACCCGCTTCTAACCTGGTATTTTTATTAGACGTATCTGGTTCAATGCATAGTCGCAACAAACTACCGTTATTAAAATCCGCTTTTAAATTATTGGTAAATCAATTACGCCCACAAGACAGGGTTTCCATTGTGGTATACGCGGGTGCAGCGGGTATGGTTTTAGAGCCTACATCCGGAAAAAACAAAAACAAGATTATGGAGGCTTTAAATAAGCTTGAAGCCGGAGGTTCTACTGCAGGTGGTGCCGGGTTAGAACTGGCTTATAAAATCGCAGAAGAGCATTTCATTAAAAGAGGCAATAATCGCATCATATTAGCTACAGATGGTGATTTTAACGTTGGTGCTTCGAGTGATAAGGCCATGGAAGAATTAATTGAGGAAAAAAGAAAAAGCGGGGTTTATTTAACATGTTTAGGGTTTGGAATGGGAAACTATAAGGATTCTAAACTGGAGACACTCGCAGACAAAGGGAATGGAAACCATGCTTATATAGATAGTATGCAAGAGGCTCAACGAGTACTTGGGACTGAATTTGGAGGCACCATCTATACAATTGCAAAAGATGTGAAAATACAGGTTGAATTTAATCCGGCTAAAGTAAAGGCCTATCGACTCATTGGATATGAGAATCGTCTTTTAAATGATGAAGATTTTAAAGATGACACTAAAGATGCCGGCGAATTGGGAAGCGGTCATAATGTTACAGCTTTATATGAAATCATTCCATCGGGCATCGAAAGTAATTATCTAAAGGATATTGACTCTTTAAAATATAGTTCCGTAAAAAACGACACTCATTTTTCGGACGAATTACTCACTGTAAAGTTCAGGTATAAAAATCCTGATGGAAATAAAAGCAAAGAGCTTGTTCATTCTGTAAAAACCACTTTGAAAGCACCTTCTGTAGATTTCAGCTTCACGGCTGCAGTAGCTGCATGGGCTATGTACCTCAGGGAATCGGAATATCTCAATGGTATGAAAAAAGAAAACATCATTGAACTTGCCCAAAAGAGCAAGGGTAAAGATGATGATGGGTACAGAGCGGAGTTCATCAGATTGATGAAAAGTTACAATTACCATCCGGAAGGTACTGAGTCGTCCTAATATAGGTTGACAGTTTTTAAAAAAGTTAAATCAAACCAGAGTAGTTCGCTTCTCTGGTTTTTTTATATGTACAAAATTAGGTGTTTTCATGTTAAGACTTAAATGTGGTCTTACATTATTGTAAGTATCAATAGACTCTTTAACCAGGAGTTCAAGTTCTTTCTTGTTATTGCATTGATAAATTAAAAATTCACTTTTTAAGATACCGTTTATTCTTTCGGCTAATGCATTTTGATAACAGTCATCCCCTGTAGTCATGGAAGGTCTGATATTGTTTTTTCTCAATTCCGTTTGATAAACCTCGGAGCAATATTGTAGCCCTCTATCCGAATGATGGATGAGCTTAGTGTCGTTTACTCTATTGTTGATGGCCATTTTAAGAGCCTTGACCACATTATCACTATTCATGTTGTCACTTAATTGATACCCCATTATCTTTCTACTGTAGGCGTCAGT
This sequence comes from Zhouia amylolytica AD3, assembly GCF_000511935.2. NCBI lineage: Bacteria > Pseudomonadati > Bacteroidota > Flavobacteriia > Flavobacteriales > Flavobacteriaceae > Zhouia > Zhouia amylolytica. The sequence continues at coordinate 11,030 of NZ_AYXY01000021.1, forward strand.
AACTAACGATAGATAATGTGTGGCCTTCCTGGATTTCACATAAGTAATATCGCTTACAAAGTACTGTTCTGGCCTGTTGATTACTTGATCCTTCATAAGGTTGTCATGTTTTCTTAACCAGTGTTTGGAATCGGTTGTTTTTGTATAGTTCTTCTTTGGCTTAACAAGTAAGGCTTCTGATCTTAAGTAAGTAAATAGGGCATCTCTACCTATTTTTATACCCTGTAGCCTAAACTCGTCCCTTAGTAGATAATACAGCTTTCGCGTACCTATTCTTGGCATCTGCATACGCAATTGAAGTACTAATGCTTTTATTTTGGCAAGTTCCTTGGCTCGGGACTCCTGACGCTTTATGGACTGATAGAACCCTTGACGAGATATCTCAAACAACCGGCAACAACGTGATAGGCTCACTTCTTGTTCTTGCCTGATGCGTTGGATTGTTGAGATGAAAACTTTTTTCTGATTGAGGTACCATATTGACTGTCTGAGATATCAATCATCGTATTAAGAATCTTGTTCTTTAGTTTTTCATCATCTAACTCACGCTCTAAACGTTTAATTTTCTGTGCAGGTGTTTCTTTGGATTTCATAAATAGGTTTGGTTTGCTCCAGTCTAAGGTACCATGTTTTCTTAACCAAACCAAAACTGTGCTTCTACCTTGAATCCCGTAGTGTTTTTGAGCTTGCTTGTAGGTCATCTCGCCTTTTTCTACCTGCGAGACCACAGCTAATTTAAAGCCTAGGTTATAATCGCGCTGTGTGCGTTTGTTCCCTTTGTTCGTCCTTGTCTTTCATAAATAAGTCGTTTTTGTGTCAACTTATTTCAGGACGGG
>NZ_AYXY01000022.1:0-261777 GCF_000511935.2 Zhouia amylolytica AD3
ACATACCAAATAAAAAAAGCCGATCTGACGATCGGCTTTTATATTTTATACTTTGACTTTATTATCCTCCAAAGTCGTCGAAACGAACATTTTCTGGTGGTACTCCAAAGTCATCACACATTTTTTCCACTGCTTTATTCATAAGTGGTGGTCCACAGAAGTAGAATTCTATATCTTCAGGAGCATCATGATGATTTAAATAATTATCAATTACTACCTGGTGAACAAATCCTACGAAACCATCACCTTCACCATCTAAACCATCTTTAACCTTCCAGTTATCTTCCTCTAAAGGTTCAGATAGCGCAATGTAAAATTTAAAGTTCGGGAATTCTCTTTCTAATTCTCTAAAGTGTTCCATGTAGAACAATTCACGTTTAGAACGACCTCCATACCAATAGGTAACTTTTCTACCTGTTTTTAAGGTTTTGAAAAGGTGGTATAAGTGCGAACGCATCGGTGCCATACCTGCACCACCACCAACATAAAGCATTTCAGAATCACTAGGATTGATGAAGAATTCACCGTAAGGTCCTGAAATAGTAACTTTATCTCCAGGTTTTCTCGCAAAAATATAAGATGAAGCAATACCAGGATTAACATCCATCCATCCATTTTTATTTCTATCCCATGGCGGTGTAGCAACACGAACATTCAACATGATCTCTCTTCCCTCTGCAGGATAAGAGGCCATTGAGTATGCACGTTCTACGGTTTCGGTATTTTTCATTACCAATGGCCAAAGGTTGAACTTATCCCATTCCATTTGGAATTTCTTAGGATCGTCGTGTTCCTCAGGGTGTGCAGTAATATCAACATCGGCATATTTAACTTCGCAAGGAGGAATTTCAATCTGAATATATCCACCTGGCTCGTAATCCATATCCTCAGGAATACGCACTACAAATTCCTTAATAAATGAAGCCACGTTATAGTTTCTTACAACCTCAGCTTCCCATTTTTTCACACCAAATACTTCTTCAGGCACTTCAATTACCATGTCTTGCTTCACTTTTACCTGGCATCCTAAACGCCAACCTTCAGCAAGTTCTTTTCTTGTAAAATGCGGTACTTCTGTAGGAAGTGGTTCTCCACCACCTTCTGTTACCACACACTTACATTGAATACAAGTACCTCCTCCACCACATGCAGAAGGCAAGAAGATTTTATTATTTCCAAGTGTAGTAAGTAAGGTTCCACCGGAAGATACTTCTACATCTTTTTCTCCATTAATTTTTAATGTTACAGGACCAGAAGGAACCAATTTGGCCTTTGCCCCTAGAAGAATAGCCACTAAAGCAAAAATCAATACTAAGAATACTACTAGACTGGCTAAGATTACTGAATAATCCATACTTTCTTTCTATAAACAGATTTATAATTTAATTCCCATAAAGCTCATGAAACCAAGTGCCATAAGCCCTGTAATAATAAAGGTTATACCCAACCCTCTTAAAGGAGCAGGAACATTTGAATAGGTGATTTTTTCACGAATAGCAGCGATCGCTAAAATCGCTAAAAACCATCCGATCCCAGATCCTAATCCATATACTGCTGCTTCCGAAACTGCGCTGAAGTCTTTTTGTTGCATAAACAACGAACCTCCTAAAATTGCACAGTTAACGGCGATAAGCGGAAGGAATATCCCTAGCGCTCCATATAGTGCCGGAGCGAACTTCTCTACAATCATCTCTACTAACTGCACCATTGATGCCACCACGGCAATAAACATAATTAACGAAAGGAAGCTAAGATCTATATTAGCGTATTCCTCACCCAACCATGCTAATGCACCCGGTCTAAGCAGGTAATTATCCAATAAATAGTTTAAAGGAACAGTTACAAACAAAACGAATATTACAGCCGCCCCAAGACCAACTGCAGTTTTAACTGTTTTAGATACTGCCAAGTAAGAACACATTCCTAAGAAATAGGCGAAAATCATGTTTTCGATAAATATGCTCCTAACAAATAAATTTACGTAATCCATTACTAAATATTTTTAATGTCTTGAGACTTTAGTTCTTTTCGATTAGCTTTCTGTTTCTAGAACGCTGAACCCATATAATAACCCCTACAGTAATCAATGCCATTGGAGATAACAACATCAAACCGTTGTTTTCGTAACCCAATGCATATAAACCGGTAGATTCTGCCATAGTAACACCCTTATGTCCTAATATCTCATACCCTAGCAATTTACCAGAACCCAAAAGTTCTCTGAAAAATGCAACAGCAATTAGAATCAGACCATATCCTGCAGCGTTACCTATACCATCCAAAAATGATTTCCACACACCATTACCCAAGGCAAATGCTTCCAGACGTCCCATTACAATACAGTTGGTAATAATTAAACCAACGAATACTGCAAGTTGTTTACTAACATCGTAAGCGAAAGCCTTTAGAATCTGATCAACCAGAATTACCAATGCAGCCACTACTACCAACTGAACGATAATTCGAATTCGGTTTGGTATCAAATTTCTGATAAGGGATATGATAATGTTACCAAATGCCATCACAAACATTACGGCAATAGCCATAACTATTGATGGTTTTAATTGAACTGTGATTGCCAGGGCAGAACATATCCCAAGGACCTGTACAGTAATCGGGTTGTTATCATTTAAAGGATCTGATAACAGTTCTCTGTTTTTCTTCGAAAAAAGAGGTTCCTTTTCTTCTCCTACAAAAAGAACCACCGGAGATTTTGAAGTCTTGTTTTTATCTTTTCCCATGACAATTATTTTATAGCCAGTTTAGAATTATTTTTCTCAAAATACGGTACGTAATGTAACAGACGCTCTTTAATCATATCTGTCACTCCATCTCCAGTAATGGTTGCTCCTGAAATAGCATCAACTGCATTATCATCTTTATCATTACCACCACTATATCCTTTTTGAACAGCTATTCCGACAAGCTCGTCATTAGCATTAAAAATCTTTTCATTCACAAAACGCTCCTGAAACCAAGATTGAGTTATTTCAGCTCCAAGTCCTGGTGTTTCACCTGCGTGATCGAAAATTGTTCCTTTCACGGTGTTCATATCTTCTTTTAAAGATATATAACCCCAGATTGCATTCCAAAGTCCAGCTCCTCTCAATGGCACGATATAAAATTTCTCACCATCTACATCAGCTACGAACAGTGGAAATCTTTGCTCTTCCACAGGCTTCTTAAGCTCTTTGTTAAGTTCTATTTTAAAAGCATCTACACTTTCATCCACCGTTCCGTCTGCCTTAAGAGAAAGCTCTTCTTTAATGAATTCATCATATTTAGCCTGAGCTCCATCTCTTTCAACTTCGACACCGATGGTATGCAAAATACTTTGCATTTTTTCGTTTCTTACATTCTCTTGCTGACGTGGTTTTAATGACACTGCTGTAAATGATAATACGGAAGCCACTATCACAACCATTATCGCCGCAAATGAAAATATATATATATTACTATCTCTGTTCATCGTTATGCTGTTTTAACTTTTGCTGCCTCCAGACGCTTCTTTCTTCTTTTAACGTTTGCCTCAATCACATAATGATCGATTGTTGGAGCAAAGACATTCATTAATAAAATAGCAAGCATTACACCTTCCGGATACGCAGGGTTAAATACTCGAATCATGATACAAAAGATTCCGACTAATATCCCGTAGATCCATTTCCCTTTAAAGGTTTGTGCGGCAGACACAGGGTCTGTTGCCATAAATACAATACCAAAAGCAAAACCACCTACCATTAAGTGTTGATACCAAGGGAAACTCATTAATGCATTAACACCCCAAAGATTGAATAGAAGTCCCATAAATGCAGCTCCTATAATTCCTCCTATCATAATTCTCCAGCTACCTACCCCGGTAAGTATTAATATAGCGGCACCTACAAGGATCCATAAGGTTGACGTTTCTGCTATCGAACCTGGAATAGATCCGGCAAACATGCTCCACATATCATAACCTGCATCTCTTCCGGCTGCCAAACTACCAAGAATAGTTTCTCCTGAAATTGCGTCTACATTCGTTGCTTCTGAAACCCATACTTTGTTACCAGACATATAAGTCGGATATGCAAAAAATGCAAATGCTCTTGCCGTTAGTGCAGGATTCAAAATATTCATTCCTGTTCCACCGAAGGCTTCTTTACCGATTAAAACAGCAAATGCAACTGATACAGCTACCATCCATAACGGAATATCAACTGGCATGATCATCGGAATTAACAACCCGGTAACCAAATACCCTTCATTAACCTCGTGACCTCTATAAATTGCAAAAGCGAATTCTATTGCTAAACCTACCACATAAGAAACAACAATCATTGGAACTATTTTGGCAGCTCCATGAAGAAACGCATCCATAAAAGTGAATGACTCTCCTAATTGGGTGAAATGTTGATATCCGGTATTATAAATTCCATAAATCAATGCAGGTAATAAGGCGATGACCACTGTAATCATCGTTCTTTTTAAGTCTACTGCATCTCTTATGTGAGCACCTTTTTTAGTGGTATGATTAGGTACAAAAAGAAAAGTATCGAATGCATTTACGGCTGGCGCAAACTTCTCCCACTTTTCGCCTTTTCCGAAAGGCTTCTTAAGTTGATCTAATTTATTTCTTAAAAAACTCATAGTTACTTATTTGTTTAACCAACTTCTTTGATCATTAAGTCCAACGCTCCTCGAATAATTGATTGTGCCTCTAACTTAGAAGTAGATGTATAATCAATTAATGCAAAATCTTCAGGAGCAACTTCATAGATACCAAGATTTTCCATCTTCTCGATATTCCCAATCATACATTCTTTAATCAGTTGCATCGGGTAAATATCTATAGGCATTACTTGTTCCATTTCTCCGGTAACAACTAAAGCTCTTTCTTCTCCGTTCAGGTTTGCATTCACCTTATATTTCTTATTTGGGAATAACCATGCCAAAGAAGTTCTGGACATACTTGGAATATTATTGTCCTTAAATGGCAACCAACCGAAGATACGATACTCATTCCCTTCAGGAATCAGTGTAACTGTATTATGATAATAGCCAACAGCAGCATTGTTTCCTATTTTATCTCCTGTAAGAACATCTCCGCTGATAATTCTAACAGAAGCAGGAACAGCTCCAATAACATCTTTAACGTTACTTCCTATCTTAACTTTGAAATACTGTGCTTTAGGAGCTTCAGTACCAGCTACAGCAAGAACTCTGGTAGCTTCAAATTTACCGGTCCTGAATAAGGATCCAATAATTGCTACGTCTTCAGGGTTAACAACCCATACACGTTCTCCTGCGTTAATAGGATCTATGTGATGTATTTGTACTCCAACATTCCCCGCAGGGTGTGGCCCGGAAACTTTATGGATTTCAACCCCGCTAACTTCATTCAAAAATGAATTAGCATTTTTGTCTACAGACAAATGGGTTTTACCCGTTGTTAGTTTTGACAATGCATCTATCCCTGCCTGGAAGTCTTCTTTTCTATCTTTCAGAATAAACTCGATATCTGCTGCTAAAGGAGCAGAAGCGTACGCTGAAATAAAGATAGCTTTAGGACTGTCTTCAGGATTAGCAATCACATCATACGGACGTTGCTTGATAAACGGCCAACATCCGGATTCTAACAAATGAGTCTTTATCTCCTCTGAAGAAAGATCAGCTGGGTTTTTCACCCCAAATTCTTTGTAATCATCTGTTGCATCTGCATCGATGATCACCTCAAGAATCTTTCTTTTAGCTCCTCTTTTTACCTCGGAGATCGTTCCGCTCACCGGAGTTACAAATTTTACCGAATCGCTATACTTAGAAAAGAAAATCACATCTCCTGCTTTAACAGCATCACCTGGTTTTACAACCATTTTAGGAGTTACATTGTGAAAATCGGTAGGTTTTATAGCGAAGGTTTTAGATCTAGGCACATCAGAAATCAGTCTTTCTGCCTCGCCTTTAAGCTTTAAATTTAAGCCTTTCTTAATCTTAATGTCATTTGACATACTACTCGTCTAATTGAAATCAGGTTAATTCAAAATCGCTGCAAATTTATGAATTAAAAGATTCTTTCCATAATAAAAGGCTACATTTTTCGGGTTCGACAACACAGCTTATCAAAGTATTCTTTTTAACTATATTTGACAGTTAAAGTTCAAAATCATGAAACACCTACTGATAATACTATTATTCACCCTTCATAACCCCCTATTAACACAAGCTCAAAAACAAAAAGAAGTTGCACCTCCCGATTACATCAAAACCATTATATTTAAAGGAAGTAACGAGGCTGACCAGTTTCCCATAGTGAGGCTAAACGACCTAATCACCCTCACTTTTGACGACCTGTATGCTGACGAAGCGGACTACTATTATAAAATTGAACATTGCGACTTCGACTGGAAGCCTTCTGACATTGTGAAATCTCAATACTTAAAAGGCCTTGACAACCAGCGCATCACAAATTACCGTAATTCTGTTGCAACTCTAAAACCCTACACGCATTACGAACTAAAAATCCCAAACCAGCAAACCAGGGTAACACGGAGTGGCAACTACATTTTAAAAATATTTAACAGTTATGACGAACTCATGTTTTCGAGAAGATTCATCGTGTATCAAAACGCTGTTAGCGTAGGGGTTACGATCAAAACATCGCGGGATTTAAACCTCATCAATTCAAAACAAGTAGTACAATATACGGTCAACACCAACAACCTAAACATCGTAAACCCACAACAAGAACTTAAAACCGTGATTCTTAAAAACTACCATTGGGACACCGCAATTAAAAACATCAAACCTCAGTTTATATCGGGAAATCAATACACCTATAAATACGATAAGGAAACTGCATTTAATGGCGGTAATGAATATTTATATTTTGAAAACAAGGACATACGGGTTCCTGCGAATAAAATCAGACACGTTGAACTAAACGACATTTACGAACATCACCTATATACCGACGAAGATCGCAGCAATCAACTCTACACCTACAATCCTGACATTAACGGAGACTATAGAATTTCGTCTTTAGAAAGCGAAAACAGCTACCAGGCAGATTATGCCAATGTTCATTTCAGCATCCCTTACGAGAATAAACTTGGCTTTAACCAGGTGTATATTTACGGGAAGTTTAATAATTATGAATTGTCAGAAGAAAACAAGTTAGCGTACAATGAGGAGCACAACTTAATGGAGGGTAGCATCCTACTCAAACAAGGGTTTTACAACTATAAATATATTCTCGTTGATGAAGAAGGAAAAAAAGATCTCCATTATTTTAGTGGAAATCATTCAGAAACGGAAAACGAATATTTAGTTATTGTCTATTATCGTAATTTTGGTCAGAATTATGACAGTGTCATTGGAATCGGATCAGCCAACTCAACTAACATAACCAAACAATGAGCATACCTTCAGAATACAAAGGGAGATACCAATTAAAGTACAGAGGCAACCAATGCCTAAACTGCAATCATCCACTTGATTTGAGTGATAAATACTGTCCGCATTGCTCTCAAATGAATTCTACCAAGAAGATCACCTTCAAAGATTTAATCATAGAATTTTTCGGATCTATTATCTCTTACGATTCCAGATTCAGAAAAACTATGAGTTCCCTACTATTCAAACCAGGTAAGATTACCAGGGAGTACATTTCAGGAAAGCGTATGACTTACGCCAACCCATTTAGGTTTTTTCTTAGTGCGGCCATTATATATGCCTTTGTTTTTGGGTTCACCAGGGATTTCTCTGATTTAGATCTCGCAATGGAAGACCAAAACTTTATCAACATTGTTAACTCAAATGATTCCAGAGAAAGAGATTCAATTTTTGCTGAAAAAGATGAAAAACCATTAAAGGAAGCAAGCACTCTATTAGCCTCTAATCTAAAAAAGAGAGACTTTATCACGCTTAAAAATCCGAAAAAAACCTTCGACTCTATCAACAACATGCCATCTTCATTAAATCGCTTTATCTATAAAGCAGGACTGTTTGAAAGAGGAATTAATAATAAATATTTTTTCACCTACCAAAAAGCATTAGATACATTACAAATAGATTCAAGTTTTGAGAACAAGCTCTCTTTTAACGTAGCCCATAGCATCGTAAGAATAGAGCGACAACCCGGAACTTTTGTAAACACTCTTATTTCAAGAGTTCCGTTTATGATATTCTTTTTCCTTCCGGTGTTTGCGGTATTCATCTGGTTGCTATATTTAAGAAGAAATTTCACCTATATGGATCATTTGGTTTTTAGTTTTCACACTCAAACCACTTTCATCATACTTATTACGATTGCCTTTATAATTGACAATATCGCAGAACTTTCAGCGATATCTATTGCCCTGATCTTGTTTCTCTTATACCTTTATAAGGCCATGCGAAACTTTTATCAGCAAGGTAGATTTAAAACTATTGTTAAATTCACCATTTTAAACTCATTTTTTTTTATTTTAGCAGTTATTGCTATAACTATCTTGTTTTTAGCAAGCGCAATTACCTATTAAAATGATGGTTACACAGATCACAAAAGGCATTAAAATCTCTGTAGAGACTAGTTTTGAAGGAACCTTCTTCAAAAACCAGCACATTAACTTTGCCTTTGGATATAAGATCACCATTGAAAATCAAGGTAAAGACACGGTTCAACTCACTGCCCGGCACTGGCAAATTTTTGATTCACTCAATGACATTGAAGTGGTAGATGGTGAGGGAGTTATCGGAAAAAAACCTGTATTAAAACCAGGCGAGACCCACACCTACAGTTCCGGCTGCTTATTAATCTCTCCAATTGGCTCTATGCGAGGCTATTACGATATGGTAAATTTCACATCAACCAGAAAATTCCGGGTTTACATTCCCACCTTTAAGCTCTACGCTCCTTTTGCTTTAAACTAACCACAACCTTTTGGTTGTTTTTGTTTTTCAAACGTTTGAGGTTTATTACCTTTGGCCAAAATTATATAAACAGTAAAAATAGAGTTAATTATGTCAAAAGGTTTTTTCCATGTTCCTAAGGCTGTAAACGAGCCAGTAAGGTCATATGCTCCGGGTACTCCTGAAAGAGAGTCCGTTTTGAAACAATATAAAGAATTCTACAACAGTAAAGTAGATGTTCCGCTTTATATCAATGGAGAAGAAATTAGAACAGGTAATACCAGGACCATGTCTCCCCCACATGAGCATCAACATATATTAGGCGAGTATCATCTTGCTGAAAAATCACATGTAGATAAAGCTATAAGTACTGCGCTTGAAGCCAGAGAAAAATGGGCTAACCTTTCATGGGAGCAAAGAACTGCCATCTTTTTAAAAGCTGCAGATTTAATCGCGGGTCCTTACAGAGACAAAATGAATGCTGCAACCATGCTTGCGCAATCAAAAAATATTTTTCAGGCTGAAATAGACTCAGCTTGTGAGATCGTTGATTTTTTACGTTTCAACGTTGAGTACATGACTCAAATTTACAACGATCAACCAATTTCTTCGGAAGGAATTTGGAATCGAGTTGAATACCGTCCACTAGAAGGGTTTGTTTACGCTGTATCTCCATTCAACTTTACTGCTATTGCGGGTAACCTACCTACAAGTGCAGCGTTGATGGGTTGTGTGGTTGTATGGAAGCCTAGCGACAGTCAGATATACTCAGCAAAAGTGATCGTCGATGTTTTAAAAGAAGCTGGTGTTCCTGACGGAGTTATCAATGTTGTATATGGAGATCCTGAAATGATTACAGATACGGTATTGGCAAGTCCTGACTTTGCTGGAATCCACTTTACCGGATCAACAACAGTATTTAAAAACATCTGGCAAAAAATCGGAAACAACATTCACAACTACAAGACTTATCCTAGAATCGTAGGTGAAACTGGTGGTAAGGATTTCATCATTGCTCACCCTTCATCAACACCTAAGCAGGTGGCAACTGCCATTTCCAGAGGTGCCTTTGAATTTCAGGGACAAAAATGTAGTGCCGCATCGAGAGTTTACCTTCCTAAGTCAATAGCTCAGGAAGTATTAGATTTCGTAAAAGAAGATGTAGCCTCTTTCAAAATGGGATCACCAGAAGACATGAGTAATTTTATTACTGCTGTTATCCACGAAGGTTCTTTCAATAAACTTGAGAGCTACATTAACAAAGCCAAGGAGAGTAATGAAGCTGATGTTATTATCGGTGGTCATTGCGACAAATCTACTGGTTATTTTGTTGAGCCAACCGTAATATTAACCACGAATCCTCAGTATGAAACAATGACAACTGAGCTTTTCGGACCGGTTGTAACAGTTTACGTATACGAGGATGATCAATGGAGTGAAACCTTGAAATTGGTTGATCAGACTTCTGAATACGCCCTTACGGGAGCTATCTTCTCCAATGATCGCTACACAATAGAGGAAGCGACTCAGGCACTTCAAAATTGCGCTGGTAACTTTTATATTAATGACAAGCCGACTGGAGCTGTTGTAGGACAACAACCATTTGGTGGAGCGAGAGCATCAGGAACCAATGACAAAGCTGGTTCTCCATTGAACCTTTTACGTTGGGTTTCTCCTAGATTAATTAAAGAGACCTTTGTTACACCTGTAGATTACAGATATCCTTTCTTAGGAGAATAAAAACATAAATTCATTTCAAAAAAGCCCGGTTTAACCGGGCTTTTTTTTATTTAAGGAAACATAATCAAGATCTTCTTATGTAAATTTAACGTTAATTAATTGTAAACTTAATGTTTATTACGTAATTTAAAGGTGTTGAAAAATCCCTTAATTATGGAAACAAATGACAAATATTGTATTGTAAACATTAAATACACCGTCTTTGAAAAAAATTTGGAAGGCGAAGATTTCCACATAGAAGAAAACTCAAAAAAAATAGTACTTTCCGACGCAATTAAGGACATCAATGAAGAGTTTCAACAAATAGAAAACTTCCTTAAAAAACAACATCAAAAGGAAGCTACATCGATGTTTTCCAGAATAAAAAAGTACATCAGGCATCATCTTTATACCTGGAAAAATGAATACTATGAGTTGTTGAAAATTTAAAACCTATTTATATTTCATAGGCAGGTATACTACTTTTTTGGTTTCAAAGAAAGGTTCATCAAAGTAATCCTTTAGCTGGAACAGCTTCACCGTTTCGTACACCTCCAATTCTTCAGTCAAATCGCCTCCTTTCAGGTATAGTATTCCGTTTTTCAATTTGTGTTTCTGGGATTTCGCTATTTTCCCTCTTACCCATTTTACAAAATCAGGCATATTGGTAACCGCCCTACTCACGATAAAATCAAATTGAGCTTTCACTTTATTAGCCCTGATATGTTCTGCTTTGACATTCTTCAACCCCAGCGCTTCTGCAACCCCTTGAACTACTTTTATTTTTTTACCTATCGCATCTATCAGGTAAAAATCAGTTTCCGGAAAAAGAATTGCCAGAGGAATTCCCGGAAAACCTCCACCGGTTCCAACATCCAGCACTTTAGATCCTGGCACAAATGGCTGAACCTTTGCGATTCCCAGTGAATGCAACACATGCCTTTCATACAACTGATCTATATCCTTTCTCGAAATTACATTTATTTTAGCGTTCCATTCTTTATATAAATCTTCCAGCTGATTGAATTGATTTTGTTGAATTTCCGTTATTTCAGGAAAGTATTTTAATATAAGTTCTGTAGACATGCATGAAAATTTTAACAAAAGTACCATTTTGTTGGCTTAAGTTTAGAATAAAATATACTTATTAACCAGTTATAATTTTTATTTTTGGCCCCATAATACATTTAGACCGGTCAATAATAATCTGGCAGATGCGTTATATTGAAAATGATTTGTAGAAGAAGAGATTAACTTATTATTATGAATACACCCACAATTAGATTCTCAAGAAGAGACAAGACGCAGTTTTTTAAAACGCTTAACAAAAGAGTAAACAGTTATTTTAAAGAACAGAATATAAAGAAAACAGGAAACTGGAAGTTATACTTTAAGACCATTATCATGTTCTTAATCTTCCTTACTCCTTACTTTTTAATTTTAACCATAGACATGAATCAATGGTTACAATTACTATTGACCATTGTAATTGGTATTGGAATGGCCGGTGTTGGGATGAACGTTATGCACGACGGTAATCACGGCTCTTATTCTTCCAAACCATGGCTTAATAAAATAATGGGTAGCAGTATTTACATCCTGGCAGGAAATGTATACAACTGGAAAGTACAACACAATGTATTACACCATACTTACACAAACATTCACGGACATGATGAGGATCTTGATGCCGGAAGAATTATTCGTTTTACAAAACATGCCGAATGGCATAGATTCCATAAGTTTCAACATTACTATTCCGTATTCTTATATGGATTGTTAACTCTTAATTGGGCTATCACAACGGACTTTAAACAAATGAGAAACTATCTTAAGAGAAAACTTTCATACGGTAAGTTCCCAAGTCCGGCTAAAGAATGGAGTGTACTTGTTATCACCAAAATCATTTACATGACTATTTGGATCGTATTACCAATGCTTATCCTCGACATTGCCTGGTGGAAGGTTCTTATCGGATTCTTTGCTATGCACTATACTGCAGGATTGATCTTAAGTATCGTTTTTCAATTGGCACATGTTGTTGAAGAAGTTGAAACCCCTCTTCCTGAGGAAGATGGTTCTATACAAAATACCTGGGCTATTCACCAGTTATTTACCACAGCAAACTTCTCTACCAAGAACAAAATCGTTAATTGGTTTACAGGTGGTCTTAACCACCAGGTAGAGCATCATATTTTCCCTAACATCAGTCATATACATTACACAAATATTTCTAAAATTGTTAGAGAAACAGCGAAAGAGTTCAATCTACCTTACAACGAGTACAGAAGTACAAGAAAAGCTATAATTTCGCATTTCAAACACCTTAAAGAATTAGGTAGAAAGCCAAAGATGGCATATTAATTAAATCAAATTAAAGCTGAATTAACCACCAATGAAAGAGCATTTATCAGAGCGTGTAGTAAATATGGCTACATCTGCTACGCTAGCTATGGCTGCAAAAGCCAGAGAACTTAAAGCTGAAGGAAAAGATATTATAGGCTTAAGTTTAGGTGAACCGGATTTCAATATTCCGGAATTTATCAAAGAAGCTGCTAAAGAAGCTATCGATCAAAATTACAGCAGCTACCCACCGGTAGATGGATATGCTGACCTTAAGCAGGCTATTATCAATAAATTTAAAAGAGATAACAATCTAACATACACTCCTAACCAAATTGTTGTTTCTACAGGAGCTAAGCAATCGCTTGCGAATGTAGCTCTTGCAATGATCAATCCAGGAGACGAAGTTATCTTACCTGCACCTTATTGGGTTAGTTATTCTGAAATTGTAAAGTTAGCCGAAGGGATTCCTGTAGAAGTTTCAACTTCTATAGAAAATGATTTTAAAATGACAGCGGAACAATTGGAGGCTGCCATTACCCCTAAAACTAAAATGCTTTGGTATAGCTCTCCTTGTAATCCATCAGGTTCGGTTTACAGTAAGGAAGAGCTGGAGGCCATTGCGGCTGTTTTAAGAAAGCACCCGGACATCTATATCGTTTCTGACGAGATTTACGAACATATTAATTTCGGAGAAGGTCATACGAGTATTGCCGAAATTGACGGGATGTACGATCGTACCATTACTGTTAATGGTGTATCTAAAGCGTTTGCTATGACCGGATGGCGAATTGGTTTTATCGGTGCTCCTGAGTTTGTTGCCCGAGCTTGTAATAAAATACAAGGACAGGTAACCAGTGGCGCAAATGCTATCGGACAACGAGCTACTATTGCAGCTCTTGATGCTCCGGTAAGTAAAATCCAATTCATGATAGACGAATTCAAGAAAAGACGTGATTTAGTTTTAGGACTTCTTGAAGAAATCGAAGGATTTAAACTTAATGTACCTGAAGGTGCTTTTTATGTATTTCCTGACATCTCATCCTTCTTTGGTAAAACGGTAAAAGGAAGAAAAATAAACAACGCATCTGATTTCGCTATGCTCCTTCTTGAGGAAGCCAATGTAGCGACCGTAACAGGTGAAGCATTCGGTGATCCAAATTGCATTAGAATATCTTATGCTGCTTCAGAAAAAGAATTAAGAGAAGCAATTGGCAGAATTAAAGAAGCATTGTCATAGTTTCCGGATCTTATAAAATTAAAAAAGCCTTGTTTCTACGAAACAAGGCTTTTTTTATATATACTCTTAAGAAGCTATCTCTCTATTACTATGTTCGTTTCCAGAAATAAGGTGTCATCAGTATTAACACTGTAAATAATTCAAGCCTACCCAATAACATCAAAAATGAACACCACCACTTGCCCAGGTCCGGTAAGCTATTAAAGTTAGCCAAAGGGTGTAACTGACCAAAGGCAGGACCAACATTTCCTAAGGAAGAAGCTGCACCACCGATCGCCGTTTCAAAATCAAGACCTAAAAATCCCAGCACCAGAGCACCTATTATAAACAATAACATATATAAGATAAAAAAGCCTAATATGTTGTATATGATGTTCTCTGTAACCATTTTTCGATTATAACGAACCGGAATCACGGCATTTGGATGCAATGTTCTTTTAAACTCCAGCAATCCATTTTTTATCATCAACATGTGCCTTACCACCTTAACACCTCCTGAGGTAGATCCTGCAGACCCTCCCAAAAACATCAGGCCAAAGAAAAACACTGTTAAAAAGGTAGTCCAACTGGTAAAATCAGCGGTAACGAAGCCCGTAGTCGTCACCACAGAAATTACTTGAAACAAGGCATGTCTAAAGGCACTCTCTCCTTCTCCCCAGACCATCGGATGGTATTCACTTAACTCTACATTAGCCTGGAAATATACCACTAATGCCGAAATAACAGTAAATGCAATTATAAATCTGAAATAGTATTTAAACTCATCATCCTTAATAACCCTTTGAATTTTTCCTTTAAAGGCAAAGTAACTCAAGACGAAGTTCGTACCTGCCAAAAACATAAAAAGTATTACTATATATTGGATAATTGGGCTATGATTCCAGTGAGCAAGACTGGCATTCTTAGTAGAAAAACCACCTGTTGACAAGGTTGCCATCGAATGATTAACAGCGTCGAAGAAACTCATTCCAGCCAGTTTTAACAGTAAGGTTTCCGCCAATGTATAGCCAACATAAATCAACCATAAACGCTTTGCTGTATCCGTAATCCTGGGGTGCAGTTTATCGGCACTTGGACCCGGTGCTTCTGCAGCGAAGAGCTGCATTCCTCCTATCCCCAGCAACGGCAAAATCGCAATTGCCAGTACAATAATCCCCATTCCCCCAATCCAATGAGTCATGCTACGCCAGAATAGAATACCCTCCGGCAAAGACTCAATATCATCCAGTATTGATGCTCCGGTAGTGGTATAACCACTCATGGTCTCAAAAAACGCATTGGTAATATCGGGAATTGCTCCTGTAAATAAATAGGGAAGCATCCCGGTAATTGTCATGAAAACCCATCCAAAGGTCACTACCATATACCCTTCACGCTTTTTAATCTCCTTTTTATGCTCTTTGGTAGCAAACATAAAAAGCGTACCCAAAAGGGTGGTGCTTATTCCGGCAAAAGACATTTCCAGGGTAACCCCATCCTTATAGATAGCGCTGACAACAGAGGCCAACAGCATGAACACTCCATTACAGAGCATCAACAATCCCATTAAGTGAAAAATGATTTTGGTATTCAGCCTTTTTGCCATTACCTAGAATTATAAAAATAGTTTTTCAATACGAGCTATTGATCGCGGTAAACAGCATACCACTACACGATCGCCATCCTTAATCTGAAAATCACCTAAGGCTATCATTCCTTTTCCATCGCGAATTACACCGGCAATAACAGCAGACCTTGGAAAATCAAGCTCTTTTATTTTCTTTCCTGTTACTTCTGAAGTTCTTTTTACAATAAACTCCAGGATTTCAGCATTCAGATTATTTAATCGGGTTAGTGCTACTACTTCTCCTTTTCGTATATGTCTGAATATATTATTCGCTGCTAAAAGCTTTTTATTAATCAGCGTATCAATACCTATTGATTGTGAAAGCTGGAAATAATCCATGTTCTCAACCAAGGCAATTGTTTTCTTAATATTTCGGGATTTAGCCACCAAACATGACATGATATTGGTTTCGGAATTACCTGTTACAGCGATAAAAGCATCCATTTCTTCAATATCTTCTTCTTCCAGCAACTCAACATTTCTACCATCTCCATTAATAATAAGGGCATTTGGTAATAAATCGGCAAGGTCGAATGATTTGTTTTTATCTTTTTCAATAAGCTTCACCCTAAACTTATTAATACAAAGATCTCTGGCGGTTTTATAACCGATTTTACTCCCCCCAAGGATCATTACATCTTTTATCTCCTCTTTCGTTTTCCCGGTAAGTTTATACAATTCCTTCACTCCTGCCTCAGAAGTAACAAAATATGCTTGATCTCCTTCTTTAAAAACAGTATCTCCTCTTGGAATAAGAGTATATTGAGTTCCAAATCTCTGAATGGCTATAGGAACAAAATGCAGTTCGGGAAAAATAGAAGCCGCTTCCTTAACTGTTTTCCCTATAAACGGAGCTGTATGTTGCAATGAGGTTCCTACCATGGTTAAGGCCCCACCTTCAAACTCATAACTATCGTTGAATGCAGATTGATCCAGCAATAATTGAATTTCTTCAGCGGCTAATTGCTCAGGCGAAATCAATTCATCAATTCCTAATTCAGCAAAACCGATTTCATTCTTATTATGAATGAATTCCGTGTTTGAAATTCTCGCAATAGTACGCGTACACCCTAATTGTTTCGCTAACAAGCACAAGGTTATATTGGTAGTTTCGGTTGCTGTAACTCCAATTACCAAATCGGAACTTTCTACACGGGCATCTTTAAGTACGGCTATAGAGGTTGCATCACCCTTTAAAACTTTAATATCTAAATGAGTATCTGCGTAAGCGAGACTTTCTTTATTTGTATCTATAAGTGTGATGTCCTGGGATTCGTATGACAATAATTTTGCCAAATGAAAACCTACTTCACCAGCACCTGCTATAATAATTTTCATCTATGAATGAATACACAATTATTCTATGCAAATATATAGTAAAAATACATTATCACTAAACTACTCACCAAGGGTTTATAACTTAAGTAAATAAACCAACCAAAATAGAAACCTAATGGGTATAAAACGTGAATAGAAGTTATCAATATACTATCTTTGCCGAAAGTTTAAAAAAGCATGTCTAAAAAAATCAACCCTTATAAAGACTCTTCCTTAAGCAAAAAGGAGCAAGTTACCCAAATGTTTGATAATATCTCGGGAAAATACGATGGGCTTAATCGTGTTATCTCCTTTGGCATTGACATTAAATGGCGAAAGAAAGTCGTAAAAATAATAGGTGACACAAAACCTGAAAGCATTTTAGACATCGCTACCGGAACGGGCGATTTAGCCATAAGCTTTGCAAACACCAGTGCAAAAAAAATCGTAGGATTGGATCTTTCTCCAGGAATGCTCGAGGTTGGTAAAGTAAAGGTCTCAAGACTTAATCTGGACGACAAGATAGAAATGGTTATCGGAGACAGTGAAGCACTTCCTTTCGATGATAATAGTTTTGACGCCGTTTCAGTTGCCTTTGGAGTTAGAAATTTTGAAAACCTTGAAAAAGGCCTTTCTGAAATATACAGGGTACTAAAACCTGGAGGAACTTTTGTTGTTCTGGAAACTTCTGTACCCACCAAAACACCTTACAGACAGGGGTATCAATTTTACACCAATGCTATTCTTCCAGTGATAGGGAAAGTATTCTCAAAAGATAAATCGGCATACTCGTATTTATCTAAATCAGCAAGTATGTTTCCTCATGGTGAAGCTTTCAACAATATTTTAAGAAAAATCGGGTTTATTAATGTGGAAGATAAACCACAAACTTTTGGGGCAGCATCTATTTATGTAGCCTCTAAATAAACCATGTGGAAAAGGCAAACCTTTATCAGTAATTTCAATTTTTGACAAAATTACTTTCGAAATGATAAAAGTTTTATTTATTTCACAGGGCTAAAAAAGCAAGAACGAATGAAAAAATATTTTTTTTGCCTCCTTTTTATATGTTGCTTCTTAACTGAGGGAACTGCCCAACTTAGAATTTTTAATGAAGACCCAATTATGAACCTGGAAAACTTTGACAAGCAAACCGTTCATTGGGGATACTTCTTAGGGTTTAATCAATACGACTTTAAATTCGACTACATTAATGACGAAGGAGATGTTTTGGTCGCCAAATCTATAGGATTTAATGTTGGATTAATTGGAAATTTGAGAATCAACGATTATTTAGATTTACGACTGGAGCCCGGACTATATTACAACAAGCGTGATTTAGGCTTTCCGGGGTTCTCAGACATTAACGATTACAAAAGAGAGGTTGCTTCTACCTATATTCATTTTCCGCTCCTTCTTAAAGTCGGCACTAAAAGGTTGGGTAATTTTAAACCGTATTTAGTTGGCGGTGTATCCGGTTCCATCAATTTAAGCAGTGAATTTGACAGTCAGGAAGATAATTCGGGTGGCACTTTCCGAATGAAGAAGAACACATTATACTATGAACTGGGATTTGGGGTAGACTTCTACCTTCCCTACTTTAAATTTTCCCCATCGGTCAGAGGAGTTTTTGCTTTATCGGATGAGCTGATTCCGGACAACGACCCTAACAGTCCATGGACTTCAAATTTGAACAATATGTATTCCAGAGGAGTGTTCGTAAACTTTACTTTCGAATAATTAAAGTGTACGTCTAAATTCACTCAATAAAATTGCTGTTGCTGTAGCTACATTCAAACTTTCTGTTTTTTGGAATGCTCCAAATTGAGGGATTGCTACCTTAAACTGAACCGAATCCATTATGGCTTCAGAAATCCCGTTTGCCTCATTACCCATCACCAAAATTCCTGTATCAGGCAACTCGGTTTTATAGACATTGCTGCCATGCATATCTGCAGCAAAAACCGGCAAATTAGTTTTCTTTATAAAATCTAAAAGATCTGTATAAACAATATTTACACGAGTCAACGACCCCATTGTTGCCTGTACAACTTTTGAATTAAAGCAATCCACCGTTTCCTCACTGCACACCAAATGCTCTATTCCAAACCAATCGCACAGACGAATGATAGTTCCGAGGTTCCCAGGATCCCTTATCTCATCAAGTGCCAGCACCAATCCCTCTTCACCTATTTCCTCAACTACCTTGTTCATTTGGAATAACGCAAGCGCTTTATTCGGGTTTTTAAGGGAACTCATACGCTTTAAATCAGCCTCCTTTATTGGTGTTTTTTCATCGTCGACATTTTCAAAAAGGGAATCATCTGTTACATAAAGCCGTTCCAGCTTATAATCAGAGTTTAAAAATTCATCAATCCCTTTTATTCCTTCAACTACGAACAGGCCGTTTAAAGTTCGGTACTTTTTTTGCTGTAAACTCTTTACAAGCTTAATTTCATTTTTAGCAACCATTTAAATAATGTATTTTCAGCTATTAAAAGCACTTAACTATTGAAAATAATTTGCAAATTTGCCACTATTATTCCGATTAACATTTTTTATCGTTATTAAATTATCGAAATACATAACCAAAAGCTCTAATGACAAAACTAAGATCTGCTTGAAAAACTTTTTTTCAAAAATAACGGTATTCCTGATAATATTACTGATTTCTTCATGTAATGCGGTAAAACGTGTTGAAGATGGTGAATTACTCCTTACTAAAAACACCATTTATATTAATGACGAGAAAATCAAAAACGAAGAACTCGATGGACTTATTTCGCAAAAACCCAACAGTCCTTTAAGGCTAGCCATTTACAATCTTGCCAAGAAGAACTCAGACTCTATCTACCTTGCCCGATTACAGAAACAATTAGATTCTGCAAACTTTTGGAAGAGTGTGCTTTCGGAAAAGCAATTAATTCGTTTAGCTGAATACAAAATAGATTTCAATAATTGGTTGAGAAACTCTGGGGAAGCTCCTGTAATTATTAACGAAGAAGAAGCTGAAAAGTCTTCAGAAAGGCTCAGCAAGTACGCCTACAATTTTGGCTATTTCAACAACACTACTTCTTTTGAGATCGACACCACAAAACGAAAAAGAAAGAGAGCCGAAATCTCTTATAAAATTAACACGGGTGAACCTTACATCATTGATTCATTAACCACAGAGATCGTTTCAGATGTTCTGGATTCTATTTATAGGGCACATCAGAATCTATCCATAATCAAATCGGGGGATCAATTCAACTTAAACAATTTCAGTGCTGAACGGGAACGACTGAATGACCTATATCTCAATTCCGGTATATATCGTTTTCAAAGAACCTCCATAACCTACGATATCCAAAGAGATACTATTGTGGCCAATGAGGACTACCAAATGCCTACCACAATCATAATTGACAATGCCTATGAACGCGTTGGTGACTCTTTAAGAGAAATACCTTATAAGGTACACAGTATTAATAACGTAAACATTTTTACGGACACCAACATCGGCGCCTATACAGACACTATACAATACGATAATTACACCATCTACTACAAGGACGAGCTTCGTTACAAACCTAAAGCATTGACCGATGCGGTTGCTATTATTCCGGGAGACATATACAAGGACCAGGACAGAACGTTAACCTACCGGCAAATAAGCAACCTTAAAATTTTCAGATATCCGACGATAGAATATACTTATACAGACAGTTCGGATTCTAAATTAAATTCAAACATTTATATTACTTCAAGACCTAAATTCTCTTTAGGTCTAAATACAGATATATCACATTCGAACATCCAAGACATTGGAATGTCTTTTGGAACGTCGCTTTTAAGCAGAAATGTTTTCAGAGGTGCTGAAACTTTGGAGTTAGCCCTAAAAGGAACGATAGGATCATCGCGGGAGCTCAGAGATGAGGATGACCCATTCTTTAATATTCTTGAATTTGGAGGAGACATCAACTTAAACTTCCCAAGATTCCTGTTACCGTTTAACACAGACAAGTATGTTCCAAAATACATGAATCCAAATACACGCTTATCGGCAGGTATCACCACCCAAAAAAATATTGGATTAGACAAACAGAGCTTAAACAGTTTATTGCGGTACACCTGGGATCCTTCGAGTTATCAGAAGAACATATTCGAACTCATTAATATTCAATTTGTTAAAAACCTGAATCCAGAGCGCTATTATTTGGTATACCGCAACAGCTATGATCGTTTAAACGATTTAGCTGCACCTTATGAAAATCAATATCCTGAATTTTACAAACCTGATACCGAATCGCCTCAACTTGTCATTCCTGAAGGAACCAATGCTTTTATAAATGCTGTAGACAATGGTGATATTGTTTTAAACAACATAGAAGATCAGGAAGAGTTCAGCAGCATTGCCGAACAAGAGGAGCGGCTTACGACCGACAATTTAATTTTTGCTTCGAACTTCACATACACTAAAAACAACAGGAAGAGTTACACCGATAACAATTTCTATCAATTTAGAACTAAAATTGAATTAGCCGGGAATCTTTTATCAGGAATTGCGTCTATATTTCCTTTCGACGAGGATGAAAACGGCAACAATCTGGTATTTGGAGTTCCCTATTCACAATACGTAAAATCTGAATTTGACTTCATAAAACACTGGCGTGTTTTTAAAACCAATACGCTTGCCTTCAGGGCATTCACAGGTATTGCTATTCCTTATGGCAATTCCAACAACATACCTTTTATACGAAGTTACTTTGCTGGTGGATCTAATGATAACAGAGCCTGGCAACCCTACTCTTTAGGGCCTGGAAGAACGGACAATCTTGAAGACTACAACGAAGCTAACTTCAAGATAGCCTTTAACTTAGAATACCGATTTAACATTTTAGGAGATTTAAAAGGGGCCCTTTTTGTAGACTCCGGTAACATCTGGAACGTGTTAGATGAAGTTGAAAGTGAAGAGCGGGTATTTGAAGGGTTCAAATCACTATCAGAACTAGCTATTGGATCTGGCTTTGGAGTTCGATATGATTTCAGTTTCTTTGTAATCAGATTAGACACCGGATTCAAAACATACAATCCGGCATTAGAAAAAGACAAAAGGTGGTTTAACGAATATAACTTCCGAAATGCAGTTTTGAATATTGGAATAAATTATCCGTTCTAAGCCATGTTTTTATTACTTTTGCCTTTCAACACAAAACGAAATAATAAATTATTTTAAATTATGAGTCACAACATCAAACCGGGTGTAGCAACTGGAGACGAAGTACAAGCGATTTTTAACTACGCAAAAGAAAAAGGGTTTGCCCTACCCGCAGTGAATGTGATAGGTACGGATACCATTAATGCAGTATTAGAAACTGCAGCAGAAATTAACGCTCCTGTAATTATTCAGTTCTCTAATGGAGGTGCACAGTTTAACGCAGGGAAAGGACTATCAAACGAAGATCAGAAGTCAGCTGTAGCAGGTGCTGTTGCAGGTGCTAAGCACGTACATGAACTAGCTGAATTATATGGTGCAACAGTAATTCTTCACACGGATCACTGTGCTAAAAAACTACTACCATGGGTTGATGGAATGCTATCTGCAAGTGAAAAACACTTTGCGGAGACAGGTAAACCATTATTCAGCTCACATATGATCGATCTTTCTGAAGAGCCAATTGAAGAAAACATCGAAACATGTAAGCAATATTTAGCTCGTATGAGCAAAATGGGAATGACTCTTGAAATAGAGTTAGGTATTACAGGTGGAGAAGAAGATGGAGTAGACAATACTGATGTAGATGAATCTCGCCTATATACCCAACCTGAAGAAGTAGCGTATGCTTATGAAGAATTAATGAAGGTAAGTCCGCGTTTCACCATCGCAGCTGCTTTTGGTAATGTACATGGGGTATACAAGCCAGGTAACGTAAAGTTAAAACCGACCATCCTAAAAGACTCTCAAGAGTATATTTCTGAAAAATATGGTGTTCCTCACAACACTATTGATTATGTTTTCCATGGTGGTTCAGGATCTTCTTTAGAAGAAATCAGAGAGTCAATCGGATACGGAGTTATAAAGATGAATATCGACACTGATTTACAATATGCATTTTTAGAAGGTGTTAGAGATTACATTCAAAATAAATCTGCATATTTGCAAACACAAATTGGTAACCCTGAAGGAGATGATGCTCCAAACAAAAAGCATTATGATCCACGTGTATGGTTACGTGAAGGTGAAAAGACTTTCATCGCAAGATTAAAAAAGGCTTTTGAAGACCTTAATAACGTTAACACGTTATAAATAGAACACACTATTGTTAATAGCCATCTATACTTTTTGAAAGATGGCTATTAACATACTTAATACTAAAACTAATAACTAATGGCTTGGTTTAAAAGAAAAGAAAAAGGTATTCAAACCAAAACCGAAGAAAAAAAAGACACACCAAAAGGTTTATGGTATAAATCTCCTACGGGGAAGATCGTTGAAGCTGAAGAGCTTGCCAAAAACTTTTATGTGAGTCCGGAGGATGATTATCATGTTAGAATTGGGAGTAACGAATATTTTTCAATCCTTTTTGACGACAACAAATTCAAGGAATTGGATGCTAACTTAATATCGAAAGACCCTCTTAAGTTTGAAGACACTAAAAAGTATTCTGATCGTCTAAAACAAGCTCAGGAAAAAACAGGCTTAAAGGATGCAGTTCGCACTGCAGTTGGAAAATCTAAAGGTAAAAAGCTCGTAATCGCTTGTATGGATTTTGCATTCATCGGTGGTTCGATGGGTAGTGTTGTTGGAGAAAAGATCGCAAGAGCGATTGACTACTCTTTAAAGAACAAGATTCCTTTCATGATGATTTCAAAATCAGGAGGAGCCAGAATGATGGAGGCTGCCCTATCTTTAATGCAGCTTGCTAAGACTTCTGCTAAGCTTGCACAACTTGCAGAGGCTAAGATTCCATACATCTCATTATGTACGGATCCGACTACCGGAGGTACGACAGCTTCGTATGCAATGTTAGGAGACATAAATATTGCAGAACCTGGTGCCTTAATTGGTTTTGCTGGTCCGCGAGTTGTAAAAGAGGCTACTGGTAAAGATTTACCTGATGGATTTCAGACTGCGGAATTTGTACTTGAACATGGATTTTTAGACTTCATCATTCATAGAAGAGATTTAAAAGACCGGGTTAATTTATATATTGATTTGGTAACAAATCAACCTTACAGAGCATAATAAAAGCCCCGGATCCGGGGCTTTTTTATTTCAAGCCCCTTACTTCTTTCGGATATGCATACAACTTCCTGAATGCTAAAGCCCTATTGCCTTTAAATTGAAAAGATTTAATTTGATTAAAACGGATCAGTTAGCGAAAATATTTCTATATTTGCGGCCTGTAACAGAAGGTCTGTTATGGGGTACATAAAAATCATTTAAATAATATTGGAATGTATTTAACTAAAGAAGTAAAGGCAGAGATCTTTAAAAAGCACGGTGGAGCTGAAAACAACACTGGTTCAACAGAAGGACAAATTGCATTGTTCACTCACCGAATCAGCCACTTAACTGGGCACCTTAAAAAGAATCGTAAAGATTTTAACACAGAGCGCGCTCTAGTTAAATTGGTAGGTAAAAGAAGAAGTTTACTAGACTATTTAAAAAATAAAGATATCGAAAGATATCGTTCGATAGTTAAGGAACTAGGATTAAGAAAGTAAATTTAAAGAGGCTACGTGCCTCTTTTTTTTATAGCTTTTACCGTACTTTTATAAGTATCTAATGCTAAATTCTTATATTCAACGAAATAAGAATTGTAAAAAAGCTGGAATTATTAGTTTTTCATTGGGTAGAAAGACAACAACTACACAACAACACAACGCCCTTTGTTTAATTAATTAAAATAATTTATGATCCCTGAAGTAAAAAAAGAGATTATTGATTTAGGGAATGGTAGATCCATTTCCCTGGAAACAGGAAAGTTAGCCAAACAAGCTGACGGTTCTGTAGTTGTTAGAATGGGTGATGCTATGTTGCTTGCAACAGTTGTTTCGGCACGCACTTCTAATCCTGACATTGATTTTCTACCGTTAACAGTAGATTACAGAGAAAAATTTGCTGCTGCAGGTAGGTTCCCGGGAGGTTTCTTAAAAAGAGAAGCACGTCCGAGTGATCAGGAGATATTAACGATGCGTTTAGTGGATCGTGTTTTACGTCCTTTATTCCCAAAAGATTACCATGCTGAGACGCAGGTAATGATTCAGTTAATGTCGCATGATGAAAATGTAATGCCTGATGCTTTAGCAGGATTGGCTGCTTCAGCATGTCTAGCGCTATCTGACATCCCTTTTGACGGACCAATTTCTGAAACCAGAGTTGGTAGATTAAATGGAGAGTTCATTATCAACCCTAGCAAAGCGGAGCTTGAAGACTGTGATATGGACATCATGGTTGGTGCTACTATTGATTCTGTCTCTATGGTAGAGGGTGAAATGGATGAAGTTTCTGAAAAGGAAATGGCGGAGGCTATTAAGTTTGCCCATGAAGCTATTAAAGTTCAGATAGAAGCTCAAAACAGTCTTGTGGCGCAGGTTGGAGCCAAAGAAACAAGAGAATATGAGCCTGAGAAGGAAAATGAAGAAATGGCTCAGAAGATTTATGACTTCGCATACTCTAAATGCTATGACATAGCTAAAGATGGTACTTCTAAAAGTGAAAGAGGTGAGCAGTTTGCTGCTGTGAAGGAGGCTTGCCAGGAATTATTTACAGAAGAAGAGCTTGAAGAGAACGGCGATCTTATTGGCAAATATTTCGGGAAAGCTCAAAAGGAAGCTGTCAGAAACCTTATTCTTGACGAAAAAATTCGTTTGGATGGTAGAAAACCAACTGACATTCGACCAATCTGGTGCGAGATAGATTATTTACCATCTACACATGGTTCTTCTATATTTACCAGGGGAGAAACTCAAGCGTTAGCAACTGTTACCCTTGGTACTTCAAGAGAAGTAAACGTAATTGACCGTCCGACGGAACAAGGTGAAGAAAAATTCTATTTACACTATAACTTCCCTCCTTTTTCAACAGGTGAAGCAAGACCTATCAGAGGTACATCAAGACGTGAGGTAGGACATGGAAACCTTGCACAAAGAGCTTTGAAAAAAGTACTTCCTTCAGATTTCCCTTATACGGTAAGAGTAGTATCTGAGGTACTTGAATCGAATGGCTCTTCTTCAATGGCAACTGTTTGTGCCGGTACTATGGCCTTAATGGACGCCGGTGTACCATTGAAAAAACCTGTATCAGGTATTGCTATGGGACTTATCTCCGATGGTGCTAAGTTTGCTGTATTATCTGATATATTAGGAGATGAAGATCACCTGGGTGACATGGACTTTAAAGTAACCGGTACTGAGGACGGGATTACAGCATGTCAGATGGACATCAAGATTAAAGGCTTGAGCTATGAAATTCTTGAGCAAGCTTTAGAGCAGGCAAGAGATGGACGTATGCATATTTTAGGTAAGATTACCGAAACTATCCCTACTGCCGCTGAACATGTAAAAGCTCATGCTCCGAAAATCGTTAAAGTTGAAATTCCAAAAGAATTTATCGGTGCCGTTATCGGACCTGGTGGTAAAAACATTCAGGCACTACAAGAAGAAACAAAAACTGAAATCGTTATCGACGAAGTAGACGATTTAGGAATTGTTGAAATCTTAGGTGTAGATCAGGATGGTATTGATAAAGCGATTCAATCGGTACAAAACGTTACTTTTGCTCCAGTTGAAGGCGAAACTTACAAGGTTAAAGTTGTTAAAATACTAGACTTTGGTGCTGTTATCGAATTTGTACCTGGTAAAGATTCTTTACTACACATTTCAGAACTTGACTGGAAACGTGTGGAAAAGGTTACAGATTATGTGAACCTTGGGGATGAGATCGAAGTGAAATACATTGGTTTAGATCCGCGTACCAAGAAACCTAAAGTTTCAAGAAAAGCCTTGTTGCCTCGACCTCCAAGACAGGAGAAAAAGAAGCCACAAGAAAATAAATAAATCATCAAAGCCCTGAAAATTCAGGGCTTTTTTTTATTCTTATTTTTAAGAAATTCAAAAAGCAACTAACTATTTTACAAGCTCCTAACCGGGAAAAACCGGAAAAAAAATAAAATTTTCTATACTTTCTGTAACCTTTTGCCCTTTTCTTACGTATAACCATTCACACGCTATTATTTATAATAAACTCGGGAGTAAAATAGATGAGACAACTGAAAATTACGAAGCAGGTAACTAACAGAGAAACTGCTTCATTAGACAAGTATCTTCAGGAAATAGGGAAGGTTGACTTAATTACCGCAGAAGAAGAAGTAGAATTAGCACAACGTATTAAAGCAGGAGATCAACGAGCTTTAGAGAAACTAACGAAAGCGAACTTACGTTTTGTTGTTTCGGTAGCAAAGCAGTATCAGAATCAGGGTTTAACATTACCTGATTTGATCAACGAAGGAAATCTTGGTCTTATTAAAGCTGCTCAACGTTTTGATGAAACTCGTGGTTTTAAGTTCATTTCGTATGCAGTATGGTGGATTAGACAGTCTATTTTACAGGCATTAGCGGAACAATCTCGTATTGTTCGATTACCTCTTAATAAAATTGGTTCAATCAATAAGATCAATAAGACGTATGCATTTTTAGAGCAAGCTCATGAGCGTATGCCTAGTGCAGAAGAAATTGCGAAGGAGCTTGACATGTCTGTTAATGATGTAAAGGAGTCAATGAAGAATTCTGGTCGTCATGTATCGATGGACGCACCATTAGTAGAAGGAGAAGACTCAAACCTTTATGATGTACTTCGCAGTGGCGAATCACCAAATCCTGACAAGGACCTTTTACATGAATCACTCCGTACTGAAATAGAACGTGCTCTTGAAACTCTTACACCACGTGAGGCTGATGTTATCAGACTTTATTTTGGCTTAGGTGATCAGCACCCTATGACACTGGAAGAAATTGGAGAAACATTTGATTTGACACGTGAACGCGTTCGTCAGATTAAAGAAAAGGCTATCAGAAGATTAAAACATACTTCAAGGAGTAAAATTCTGAAGACCTATTTAGGATAAGTTAATAAAGTAGTGATTTTACTCAAAATTCACTATTTTTGTAGTACAACAGTTCCGATATAACGGGATAACTGTTCGTTTTTTGATTGATGAATGAACTCCGGCTGATTACCGGAGTTTTTTTTATTTACAAACAGGTATTCTCTCACACTACCTTTTATTGTCTTACATAGCGGATTCCATTTATACAGTTAAAAACCAATCTATGCCTAATCATATGCTGTACATGCGGAATGACATAGCGTGCGGAATTACAATGGGTGCTGAATAATATTGGGGTGAGAGTGTTCGAAGAAAAATGGATTCCGCAATAAATGCGGAATGACATTGGGTGCGGAATGATATTGGGAGTGATGAGTGGAGTGTGGATTCCGCAATAAATGTGGAATGACATACGGTGTGGAAGGACATACGGTGTGGAATGACAATGGGGGCTGAATAATATTAGGGTGAGAGTGTTCGGAGAAGAATGGATTCCGCAATAAATGCGGAATGACAATGGGTGCGGAATGACAATGGGTGTGGAATGACAGGTGAATGTATGCTAAATCATTTTCTTCAAGAAACAACTTTTGAGGTTGCCCCTTTTTTTTCTTACATACCGGATACAATTTATACAGTTATAAACCAATCTATACCTGCTCATACTCTATCCATACTTTAACCATACCGTATCTATGCCTAAAGTATGGCTTAAACCACAGGAAATTGTGAAGTAAAAAGTTCTCGGAAGAAAGGAAATGATATAATTTATATCATTTTAAACATGGCGGCTAAAAAGCTCCTTTCAGGTTACTCCCTCGTGGTTCCTTCCTTCAAATTGACCCTGAATCGTCAATAAGTAATAAACCTTTCTTAATCATTCGTTGTGTTTCTTTATAAATAATTATTTTTGCAGCATCATAAACGACACACAATGAACGACAAATTAGTAGCCCCTTCATTATTAGCGGCAGATTTTGCCAATCTTCAAAGAGATATTGAGATGGTTAACCAGAGTGATGCTGATTGGTTTCACATCGATATTATGGATGGTGTTTTTGTTCCTAATATCTCATTTGGAATGCCTGTACTTGATGCAATCAACAAACATGCTAAAAAGCCTTTGGATGTGCATTTAATGATTGTAGACCCAGATCGTTATATCAAGGCATTTGCTGATCTTGGTACAGCGAACCTAACGGTACATTTCGAAGCTTGTAATCACTTACACAGAACCATGCAGGCCATCAAAGCCGAGGGCATGAAAGCGGGAGTAGCACTTAACCCACACACCAACGTATCTGTATTAGCAGATATCATTCAAGACATTGACCTCGTGATCATCATGAGTGTGAATCCGGGATTTGGGGGACAAAAGTTCATCGAGAACACTTACAACAAGGTAAAACAACTGAAAGCGCTCATCAAAGAGAAAAATGCATCTACAATCATCGAGATCGATGGTGGTGTTAATGCCAACAATGCAAAAGATCTTATCGATGCCGGAGCTGATGTTTTAGTTGCAGGAAACTTTGTTTTTAGCAGTGAAGATCAGATTAAGACGATAAAAGAATTAAAAGAAGTTATTTCTTAATGAAGCATTTAGACCTCATCATTATTGGCGGTGGTCCTATTGGAATTGCATGTGCTTTAGAAGCTAAAAAAAAGGGCCTTAACTATTTAATCATAGAGAAAGGCCCTATCGTAAATTCCTTATACAACTACCCTATTAATATGCAGTTTTTCTCTTCATCGGAGAAACTGGAAATTGGTGGAGTTCCTTTTATTAGTAAGGAGGCTAAACCAAAAAGAGATGAGGCTTTAGAATACTACCGACGTATCGTCACTTCCAATGAATTAAACATTCATCTTTTTGAAAAGGTTACGGAGGTCGCCAAACATAACAACACTTTCACCATAACTACCGACAAGACATCCTATCAATCGGAATATGCTATTGTCGCTACTGGTTTTTACGACATTCCAAACCTCCTCAATGTACCTGGGGAAGATCTTCCTAAGGTTTCTCATTATTACAAAGACCCTCATTTTTACGCCATGCAAAAAGTGGCGGTTATTGGTGCCAGCAACTCAGCTGTAGATGCTGCTCTTGAGTGTTATCGAAAAGGAGCTGATGTAACGATGCTCATACGCGGTCCTGAAATTGGCAGGCGTGTGAAATATTGGGTAAAACCGGATATTGAAAATCGTATTGCGGAAGGAAGCATCAAGGCGTATTACAATACGGAGGTACAGGAAATCAAAGATTCAGAAATCGTTCTTAATACCAACCGGGGTATTGTTTCTATCCCTAATGATTATGTCATTGCCTTAACGGGTTACAAGCCCAATTTTAAGTTTTTAGAAAAAATAGGAGTCCAATTGTCTGATGATGGTAAATTCTACCCTCAATATAATGAAGAGACCATGGAGACCAACATCAACAACCTCTATTTGGCAGGTGTTATTTGTGGTGGAATGGACACACACCTATGGTTTATTGAAAACTCCCGTATACATGCCCAAATGATCTTAAACCACATTATCAGCAAGCAACATTCAGAGGTATAAATCTGCTTGGATTACTCTTGTTCGTATAACAGGCTATGGTAATATTTTATAAGATCAGTGGTTGTTATAATTCCCACTAAATTTTTATGTTGATCCACTACCGGAAGGGCATGAAATTCTCTTTCTGAAAGAATTTTAGAGACTTCTCTGATCGAAGTATCAGTTGATACAAATACTGGTTTTCCCATCATTACTTGCTTTACTGACAAGGTATCATAAACAAAATTATCGGCATCGAGATTATCATCTATACTATCGACATAGCTCAGTCTCAATAAATCCGTATAGCTCAAAATTCCTACCAATTTCTTACCTTTTATTACGGGAAGGTGCCTGATTTGATTCTTCTTGAAAAGTTCTTCTGCCTTGTACAAGCTATCATCAAGATTTAAATTCACCAGGTTAGTTGACATTATTTTTGATACTGGAACTTCGTTTTTCATTTCTTTAAAGTTTAAGTTTAACGACCAAATTGTTTCCGTTTAGCGTTTCTTAAAACAGCTTCAATCATTCCCTCTTATCAGAAATGATGGCTATTTAATTTTGCTTCACAACTTTAGTATTTATTAGGGACTATAAATTTCAATGATATCTATTTATTTTACCATGATAAATATCATTCTACATGGATCAAAAAAAAAACGGGAGTATATGAATATACTCCCGTTTTAGATTCTATTAAATCTTTATGTTACTCAGCAGTGTAATATTGCTTAGCCGTGTTGATGGTATTTGCAGTATTTCCACCTTTGAAAGGAATGAGGTAGAAAGCATACTCATGCTTTTGGTCTCCTTTTAACTGGTATTTTTCCTGAGGTCTCGCTCCCCAACTATTATCTCCTGCAACGCCACGTTGTTCAAGATCAATATTTAGTTGTACCAGGTCTTTTTCGACAATATCAATTGTATGTTTACTGATATTAACTTCCGGCATTCCATCACTGTAATTATCATCTTTGGTTGCATGTTTCTCTACTGCTTTCTTATCCTGCTTATAAGAGATACCAGGAGTTGCATCAAAATCTTCGTTCAACATATGCAATGCACTCACACCAAGATCTTTTGCGTTCTTTTTAGAAGAAACTACCAGCAATCCACTGTTTGAATTATCGGTTAGTGCCACCCATCTCACATCTGTCTTATAACCATTTTCCTGTGGACGGATATACGGTACGTATTGATCTTTAACTTTTGACGTATACAGATCTACAAAAGCTGCTGCTTTTCGATCTTGATAATTCTCCCAAGGTCCGCGTCCAAAATAAGTCATATTTTCATACTTCTTTGGTAACTGCATGCGCATTCCGATTCTTGGAATATCGGCCTTATAGGTTGTCGTATTTAAGGTATTTGCTATTTTAACCACTCCATTAGTCATGATTGTATATACCGATTCGAAGGTAGTTTCTACACCAGGCAGGTAATAAGTTATTGCAACCTCAACGCTACCATCATCCTTCTTAGTTGTTTTGAAGGATTGTACCTCTGCCTCTAACGAAGCTCTTTTCCACTCGATATTTCTTTCCTGCATTCTATTACCGAAATCGTTGTCTGTTGGAGCTCTCCAGAAATTCGGCTTAGGTCCGTTGCCATCTTTTATCAACTCTGTACCCTCATAAACATAGGAAGTCATTTTACCCTTAGCCTTATCAAACAGCATCTCAAAACCTTCACCGGAAAGCGTCAGCTCTTCTTTGTTCTGTTTTATATTAACGGTTCCCTGATTTTCTAATTTAGCAGGATTCCAATTTACCTTTCTATCTAAATAGATTTGTTCATGAGCTACTTCATATCCGGCCTTCAATATTCCCCAATCCTTTTTAAGGGTTGCTGAAACCTCGACAAAATATTCTGTGTTTGGCTTATAGGTAACACCGTCTAAAGGCACTCTGATCAATTTCCCGGTATGTGGTTCTACATCGATACTTCCCATCGGGATTGTCTTTAACACCTCACCGTCTGCTTTTATTTGAGCGGTTAAATCAAACCTGTTAAGATCGATAAAGTCGTATAAGTTTTCAACCAATACTCTTATTTGTCCGTCTCTGTTAATTCCTTTATTCTTGAAGTTAATGAACTCGTGTGCTTTTTTAACTTCGTGTAATGCAGGTTGTGGAGTTCTATCCGGGAAGATTATACCATTATTCAGGAACGTGTTATCAGAAGGCATACCTTCTCCATAATCACCTCCGTAGGCATAATACTTTTGTCCTTTCTCATTGGTTTTCCAAATTGACTGATCTACCCAATCCCATATAAATCCTCCTTGGAGATTATCGTGTTGTTCGATCACATCCCAATAGTCCTGGAAATTTCCTGTACTATTCCCCATAGCATGGGCATATTCACTTGGGATGAATGGTCGATCTGTTTTAGAGGTTCCGATATATTCGAAAGTTCCCGGCGATGGGTATTGTGGCACAATAATATCGGTATTGGTATCCATATCAAACAGGTTTCCGTCTTCAGGCTTATAAGCTCTTTCGTATTGAACCGGTCTCTTTTGCGGATCATGGGCTTTTATTTCATTATATGCATTGAAAAAGTTAATCCCATTACCTGCTTCATTCCCCATTGACCAGATAATCACGGATGGATGGTTTTTATCACGCTCCACCATACGAATCATTCGGTCTACATGGGCTTTTTCCCATTCAGGTTTTTTAGCTAATGAATGCTCGCCATAATACATTCCATGTGATTCGATATTCGCTTCATCAACCACATAAATTCCGTATTTATCACACAGCTCATAAAACTTTTCCGATTGCGGATAGTGACTTAAACGAGCTGCATTGATATTATTCTCTTTCCAAAGCTGAATATCTTTAATGATCTGTTCTTCACTTACCACATGTCCTGTTTCCGGATTATGTTCTTGTGTATTAACGCCTTTGAGGGTAACGGTTTGTCCGTTTATCTTCAGTAAGCCATTTTTAATCTCAACGGTTCTGAAGCCTACATTAGCAGAGGTAACCTCAAGTACATCCCCTCTCTTGGTCTTTGTAGTAACAATTACCTTATAAAGATCCGGAGTTTCTGCTGTCCACGGCATTGCTTGCAGTACATAAGCAGCAAAATTAAATGTGGTACTTTCTCCTGCTTCCATCTTGAGTGGCTGCGTATCATTAGCCACTAATATCCCATACTTATCCAGAATCTTATAGGATACTTCCAGTTTTTCTCTTTTTTCTGTTTTATTCTCGAGATCGATAGCCAAATCCAGCACACCATTCTTATAGGTCTCGTCCAGGGTTGCCATCATTTCCACATCCTTGATACGAACCTTTGGTTGTGCATACAAGTATACACTTCTTTCGATACCACTTATTCTCCAGAAATCCTGGCATTCGAGGTACGAACCATCGGTCCATCTGAAAATTTGTAATGCAATCGTATTTTTTCCCGGTTTCAGATATTTTGAAATATTGAATTCTGCAGGAAGTTTACTCCCTTGAGAGTATCCTACATAGGTTCCATTGATCCATACGAATCCACCTGATTTCATGGCGCCGATATGTAGAAACACTTCTTTGGCTGACCAGGAATCATTGATAGTAAATTCTTTTCTATAAGATCCTACAGGGTTATAATCGGAAGGTACATCCCCTGGATTTGCGGGATAGATTCTATCCACAAATTCCATTTCTTCCGAAACGGGTGCTTTATAATCTGCAAATTCATATTGATGGTTTACATAGATTGGCACTCCAAAGCCTTCAACTTCCCAATTCGCAGGAACCTGAATATCGTCCCAATTACTTACATTCACATCAGGGTTAATGAAGTCTTGTGGTCGATCTGAAGGTTTTCTTACCCATTTAAACTTCCAGGTTCCGTCTAATGACAAATAATTACCTGATGTTTTCCAGTTATTTTCAAGTGCTTTTTCTTCACTTGAAAAGGAATAAAAGGTAGCATGTGCTTCCTCTTTATTTTCAGAAATCACCTGTGGATTCTCAATATAATGATTCAATTCTTTAGGGAGCTGCTGTGCTTGCGCCAGATACCCAGCTACCAGTAATCCTACCAGGGACACCCCTTTCTTTTTCATCATAGCTTAATTCTTGTTATTTTACTTCTTTAAAATCTGCTTTTCTAAATTTATCAGCATATTTGATGCCTTTCTTTTCCCAGTGATCCAAGATAGGATTTAAATTTTCAATAAACACATCGAAATTTTTTCTGTCTTTGGCTGTCCACCCGACTTCAGCATAGGCAGCTAATCTAGGAAACACCATTCGATCCATATCCTGAACGGTTGGAATCCATTCACTCCACATCTGGCATCCCAGGCCAAGTACTTTCTCGTGGTACTTTGCATCTAAGCCTTCGGGAACCGGATCGAAACTATAGGAATTTTCAATTGGCGTATACCCGTAGTTATAATCCAGGTATGTGAACACATGATAGGAGTTTACGATATCATAACCTCTGTTCACAGCATCGGTAACCATATCGAGGTTTCCCTTCCAAAAATGCACTATTGTACTTTGAGCCAATTCTTCTTTAGTCTCCATATCTTCTTTCTTTTGCCATTCATGAACATTTCCTCCCAGAACTTCATTCCACCCCATCATTCGATGATCATATTTATCCAGGAAGTTAGAAATCTTATTGGTAAAGAATATTTGAAGATCGGTTGGCGTGTTTAATTTATTTTCTTTCATGAAGTTCTGTACAAACTCACTTTCTTTCCATGCATCAAACTTTACCTCATCGCCACCAATATGGATTGTTTTTTCAGGAAACAGGTTCATGACTTCAAGAAGCACATCTTCTAAAAACTGAAATACTTTAGGGTCGGCTACATTATATGAATCCGGAAGTTTCCCAAACACTACCGGCACCTCTTTTAATTCTCCGATGGTCCCTAACCATGGATAAGCAGCTATGGCCGCTGAGGCATGTCCGGGCATTTCTATTTCAGGCACTACTTTTATATGTCGGGCTGCGGCATATTCAATAATTTCCTTGATTTCGTCCTGGGTATAATACCCTCCATGTGGTTCTCCAGATCTTTTCTCACTGTTCCAACCTCCAATTTGGGTATTGGATCTAAACCCTCCCACTTCGGTAAGTTTTGGATATTTTTTAATTTCAATTCTCCAACCCTGATCGTCGGTTAAATGCCAGTGAAACACATTCATTTTAAGCAAAGCCATCTGATCGAGTAATTTTTTGACCTGTTCTTTTCCTTTAAAATACCTGGCTTCATCGAGCATGAATGCGCGCCATGCAAATCGCGGATTATCTGTAATACTCACTGCGGCGACCTCACCATTGTTCTTAATGAGTTGTCTTAAGGTCTGAATACCATAAAACACCCCTGTTGTATTAGGCGCTTTAATTTCGATTTTATTTTTTAACACCTCCAGGGTATACCCTTCTTCACCTACTTCATTTGAAAGTGCAGTATCGAGCTTCAGTATAAT
Source organism: Zhouia amylolytica AD3 (assembly GCF_000511935.2). Lineage (NCBI taxonomy): Bacteria > Pseudomonadati > Bacteroidota > Flavobacteriia > Flavobacteriales > Flavobacteriaceae > Zhouia > Zhouia amylolytica. The sequence continues at coordinate 36,193 of NZ_AYXY01000022.1, forward strand.
TCCCTTTTTTCCTTTACCAGCTATTTTTAGATCTAACTGATATTCTTCTTCAAGGAGTTCTTTAAGGAATTGCGCATTATAATCATTTTTATCGGCTATAATTTTAACCTTTGGTGTTATGGTGTAACTACCTTCTTTTGATTCAACCTTTAAGGGTTGTGGTATTACTCTGGTGTGTTGCGCATGTAAAGTAACTGTAAAGAGTACCAAAACACAAGCCAATAAATTATTTACTAATTTCATTATATCTATACTTAATAAGAGTTTTTATTCCGCTAAAAGTCCTTTTTCTAACATTGGAATTTTAAAACGATCTACCTCTGGAGTCGTATGTTGTTCTTTTAGAATCTTAGCTGCTTTTTCCAGGATGTCCGGATGTTGATCAGCCACGTTATTGGACTCTGTCGGGTCGGTACTCAGGTTGTAAAGCTCGAGTGTCGGTTCTTTTTTAGGGTTTTTAATATTTTTTCTGATCACTTTCCAGTCACCCATTCTTATAGCGATCTGACCATCATATAAAGGGAATTCCCAATACATAAATTCGTGTTCTTCCTGGTTATCCTGCCCTAACAGTGTCGGTAAAAAGCTTACCCCGTCATTTTCAGTATTCTCATACCCTACCAGATCAGATAGGGTAGCAAACATATCATAATGTGCAGAAACGTGATCTGTTTTACTACCAGTTTTTATTTTACCTGGCCAGCTAGCAATCATAGGTACTCTTATTCCTCCTTCGTTCACAAAACCTTTACCATATCCATAGGTAGATTTAAAAGGTTTAGCGCTATCGAAAAATTCCGGATCCACACCTCCATTATAGGTAGGACCATTATCGGAGGTAAATACAATCAGGGTATTTTCATAAATCCCTTCATCTTTTAATTTTTGCACCAATTTTCCGATATTTTCGTCGAGGTAAGATATCATTGCTGCATAAGTAGCATGCGGGTATCTATTTGGGAAATATCCTCTGTTACCTATGTACGGTTCTTCATCCCCAAATTTTTTCACGTAGTAGTCCACCCAACGCTGAGGGGCTTGTAAAGGAGCATGAGGAATTGGTGATGCCCAGTAAATAAAGAAAGGATTTTCTTTGTTTCTCTCTACAAAAGAGGTCATCTCATCAAACATTAAGTCCGGGCTATAATCATTCAGATTAAAATCTTTGTAGCTCTCCATATCATAAGGATCTGCTCCTTTTGCTAAACGCGTATTAGGTGCAATCGTATCATTATTTAGGTGTACACGTTTTTCATTTTTATAGAGGAATAACGGATAATAGGTATGAGCCTGTCTTTGGCAATTATATCCAAAGAATTCATCGAATCCCATTTTAGTAGGAATTGAATTGGTATGAGGTGCTCCCAGTCCCCATTTTCCATACATTGACGTTTTATACCCTGACTCCTGTAATTTTTTAGCAAAGGTTATAGTACCATCGGGCATAGGCAGCTGTCCTTCGAGGGTAGAATCTTTTGCCATTTCACGGTAATCCCAAACTTTACCTCTTTCGCCCCATTCATGATTTCCACGAACAAAGGCACGTCCTGAATGTTTTCCGGTTAATAACATACATCTTGCCGGAGCACAAACCGGAGCACTGGTGTAATGCTGGGTAAAAGTCATACCTTCTTTTGCCAACGCATCGATATTAGGAGTTTCTATTTTTTCTTGTCCATAGGCACCAAGTTCACCATATCCAAGATCGTCGGCAAGGATATATATAATATTCGGTTTACTTGAATTTAATTCCGTCACGGACTCTTCTTTAGGTTGGTCTTTACATGCCGTAAAAAGCAATAATAACAGTAATACACTACTCATTGCTTTTAATTGAAATATGCATTTTTTCATCGGAACATATTTGCTATCAATTTTTACACCCATCTTAATAAAAGTTAGTTTTTTTACAAAATTTATAAGCTCATTGCTAATATATCAATAATTACTTAAAAAAGAGGAGTATTGAAAATATATAACTTACGATTCGTTTCTTTTTAAAAAAATAACGCATAAAAAAAGCCGAAACAGGAACTGCTTCGGCTTTGATTTTAATTTCATCTAATTGATACTATCGCGTAAATGGTATTATTTCGGCCATGGCGGCATTATCGGTACCATCATGGGCGGTTTTTGCTATGAATTTAAAATATCGAAATGTTTTAGTTTCCGACAAATCTACATCTATTGCTGCAGCTGTATTCTGCAATACGAATTCCCCAAGACTTTCCCAGGTTGATCCGTCGTCACTTATCTGAATTTCTAAATCTTTAACGGTTCTTGAAAGGTTTTGTCTTTGATAGAATCTAAATCCGTCTATTTGCTTTGATTCACCCATATCAACTGTAATATGGTGTGGAGGGGTAGCTGTACATCCAGACCAGCAAGAATGCCAGAATGTGTTTAAATCATCATCCAGAATATCTGCGGCTCTTCCGGTATCTCCTTCACCCCCATTGTCTTCTTGTGTGCTAAAATCGGTCACTACCCAGCCAGATCTATCCAATAATGTAGGTTCTTCCGGAAGACTCGGAACTTCCAATTGAGAAAAGTCTATATTCGGACTTACTCCATTGGCCGTTCTCTGGTGGTAGCTATCAATAGTTGTATTATCACTGAAGAAACCACAATTTTTCATAAAGAATTTATTGCCATCTGATCCGCCTGCATAATCGAGGCGTGCTCCTTTTCTTGCTGTTGCATCGGCAGTAAATTTAGCTTCCGTTAGTTCATGCCATACATCTTGCGTATCGTACACCCATTGATTGCCATAGAACCCTTTTCTTGAAAGTACTCCGGCTTCTGTTCTGAAATTCTCCAGGAACGAATGTTGATTGGTCAAATAGGTACTTGTATAAGGTCTTCTGAAACTGGCGATCAATTTCCAGGCACCTTCCTCAGGAGCATAAAAATAAGCGGTGTAGTCTGTTGAATTATTTACCGATGGCTCTCCTTTCAGCAAGAACTTATAGGTATTACCGGCTTGCCAGTCAAAAACTTTATAGCTCTGTCCTCCGGATCCTTCATTTCCAAATTCACCAGTAGTTACGCCTTCACCTTTTCCTAATAAAATAATTTTATAATCATCAGGAATTTGAGAAGGATCTTGAGTTTCATAAGGACTCCAAACGGAAAAAAGAATTCGTCTTTCGGTATCCGAATTGACCTGCATACCAAAGTATCCCTGACCAAATCCATTAGCCATAAAGTAAGAACCTACTACATCTTCCCCTTCAGGCACGGTCACTTCATTATAGAACCATTTGATATCTGTATTCTGAGGAGGCGTGTAGCTCAAGTGTACTGAAGGACCTCTTCGTCCCCAGTAAAATTCATCCTGAACATACGTAACTCCACTAGCGGTAGCCGCTCCGTCGATTAATACTTCTTCTACATCTGCTATATAAGTTGCTGATTTTTCAACCCCTTGAATTTCAACATATTGATACCCTGCATCAGAAAGGTTAAATGTACCTACGGCTACATCTTTATAATTAGGGCTACTGTTCACGGTAATGGTTTGACTTTCTCCCCCTACCGTTACTTTAATTTTTGAAGTTCCTTCAGCCACCTTCATTTTTAATCCGACTTTTAACTCTCCTGCACTTTCTACCCTGAAAAAAGTTCTAATCACGGTGTTAAGGTCAGTCCAGTTATGTATTCCGGTATCAGATATCAGAGATCCATTTTGAGAAATGTCATTCACAACCCAGCTATTCCCTCCCGGTGGAATCTTATAGCTGTATTTCAGCTTAGCGTCTTCCGAAACAATTTCATCCGGTTCGGTAGTAGCTTCATCTCCGCTACAGGAGGCAAATAATAGTACGCCAAGTAGCAAGAACCTGGTCAGGATTGTGTTTTTTACTGTTTTCATTGTTATATAGTTTTGGTTAATAATTAAAAAAGGGAGTCTGAAAAATATATTCTTCAAACTCCCCTCTCATCTAAAATTGTGTTTTTTGTACTCGGTGGCCCTTCTTAATCATTCTGGATTAATGATGGCTGGGCATTGATCTGGCTTTCCGGGATATACTCAATAACTCTGTTATCCGTTGGCAACACCTCATAATAAGGGTTGCTACCATTTAGGTGTGTTCCAGGATATCTTCTATCCATGGTCATATTATTTCTAAACACATCAAACTTTCTGTGTCCTTCGTAGGCAAACTCCAACCTTCTTTCATCCAACACTACATCCAACAAAGTCTTACCTGCAGGAAAATCAGCGCTACTGTTATAAGCCGGGATACCTGCTCTGTCTCTGATGATATTCACATTGGCCAGGGCCTCAGCTTCATTTCCCATTTTAGCATATGCCTCTGCTTTGTTCAGATACATTTCTGCCAATCTCGAAATTACCGGAGACCAAAGGTGAGGTACATCTTCTTGCAAAGACGCTTTTGTGATAAAGAACTTTGGATATCCATTACGCTTATACATGTCAAAATCGTTATCAACATATATTTTTTCATTAGCACTGTTATTGAAATAATACAGTGTTTTACCGTTCTGGATTTCGGACATTACCTGATAGTTCGTTCCGTCTTGTGTAAAGTATGTGTTTCCACCTTCTTCAAAAGTTCTACGGAACTCATACTTATAATTATCATTCACCCAATACACGGCAGGAATCTTATCTCCGTTTTCATCCAATTCGTATTGTGGAACTATAAATCCTTTTCTAACATCTTCAGGATGCTCATTGATTAAGTTTAAATACGATTTAGAGGCATACATCTCACCCCATCCAGCTCCCTGGATATTTGCATATAAAGAACCTACAGTATACCAACCATGGTTATAATCTGATTCTTCTACGAATCTGAAGCAGAAAATTGTCTCCGGATTTTCTTCCGGAACTTTTTGAAAATATTTAGAGAATTCGCCGGTTGAAACTAAACTGAATTTTCCAGAGTTAATTACCTTATCGGCATATTCAATAGCCTTATCGTTTTGCCCCATGTAAAGATATACACGAGATAATAATGCCTGCGCTGCTTCTTTGGTTGCATAGGCATTGATTTTATCCTGAGACATTAAAGCTTCCGCCTTTAATAAGTCAGTAACAATTTGGTCATAAACTTCCCCTACGGTATTTCTATCCGGAATATCATCAATATCTGATGTTAATTTCAATGGCACTCCCAGATTTGAAGTTCCCTGAACGTATGGTCTTCCAAAAACATTTACCAATTGAAAATAGACATACCCTCTTAAGTAATAGTTTTCACCAATTAGTTGATCTGAGTCTAAAGACTCTCCTTCTGTAGTAAGTTCAATTACCTTATTACAACCAACAATAGCTTTATAACCAGAACTCCAGATATCATTAACACGCCCGCTGGTAGTAATATTATTATAATTATAAGTATAAAACAATGGATCTGTTGTAGTTCCACTCAATGCTACGTTATCTCCCGGATATTCCGTTATTCTGTGTAATTGAGGTGAAAAACCACCACCATTAGCATCTCCCTTTAAAAGCGAGTAGGTTCCTTCTGTTGCTGCCAACAAACCTCCTTCATCGGCAAACAACTCATCTGTTGCAACGGAATCGTAAGGGAATCTGTCAAGGTCACATGCCGTGAAGGTAGCGACCATCATTATTCCATATATTATTTTTTTCATCTTGATAAGCTTTTTTAATTAAAATGATGCGGTTAAACCAAATGTTATACGCTTCGAAACAGGATACAATGTACTGTTAACTCCTCCTGAACCAACTTCCGGATCCATCCCGGAGAAATCAGTAATCGTCCATAAATTATCACCTGAAAGGAACACGTTCAATCTGCTCAACCCTAATGATTCAGCCCATCCTGTCATTGGCACGTTATAGCCCAGTCTAACATTACGCATTCTCAAGTAGCTACCATCTTCTAAATATCTTGAAGATGTTTTATTCGATAAATTATTACCTCCATATACAGGTCTTGGGTGGGTAGCATTATCGCCTGGTTGCGTCCATCGGCTCCAACCGTCAGCTAACACTTGTTGATTGTATGTTGGGTATGCTCCATCAGCATCATATAATTCTCTACTGGCGTTGTAAATTTCGTTACCTTTTGAAAATGAGAAGTTTGCGGATAAATTAATTCCTTTATAATCTAAAACAGTACCAAAACCACCATAGAAATCAGGAGAAGCTGATCCTACATCTTGTAAAGTAGCTTCGTTCCAATTATTGGTGAGGGTACGTTCTCCGGTATCGGCATCAACTACCTCCCATAAAGGGTCTCCATTATCAGGGTCTACACCCATCCACTTACGCATATACCAGGTATTGATATCATCGCCTTCGTTCAGACGTTTTCTACCTGAGATAATCGGCTCTCCTTCGAACAATTCTGTCACCTCATTTTTATTAACTCCCATATTGAAGTTAAAGCTCCATGTAAAGTCTTCCTGCGTAATTAGGTCAGCATTTAAATTCAGTTCGAATCCGGTGTTTTTAACACCTCCGATATTTTCCCAATATCCACTATAACCCGTTACATCAGGAATCTTAACGAAGTATAAGAGATCAGAAGTATTCTTTATGTAATAGTCAAATGACAAACTCACTCTGTCGAATAATCTCGTATCCAGACCGAAGTTTGACTGGTACGATACTTCCCAGGCCACATCTTCGTTTCCTAATTGCGATGGCGTAGCTACCGGCACTCCATTATAGGTATTACTTAAGCTATATAAATCGTATTGAGGATACAATGAACTTGGTCTGTTACCGACAGAACCGTAGCTAGCACGTAATTTCAATTGATCAATGATTTCAGACTCAAAAAAGTCTTCATTATGAATGTTCCATCCACCACTTAAAGAGTAAAATGTACCATATTGATTATTCTCCCCGAAGTTTGAAGCTCCATCTCTTCTGATTGAAGCTTGTGCCAAATAGCGATCAGAATAGGTATAGTTAGCATTGAATAGCAATGACTGCAAGGCATAATCATTTTTAAAACCGCTTACCGCTCTGGGTTCTGCAGCATTGTTTAAAATTTCCGTTCCAGCAACAATCCCTCTTCCTGTAGCCGAAAAGTTTTCATATTTATAATCGTTGTATTCGTAGGCTGCTAAAGCCGTAACACTGTGATCTCCCCAAGTATTATTATACTTAATCATCTGGTTTGTAAACCTGGTAATTCTTCTTGCAGTATAGTTATACAAACGACCGTTATCTGCTAAACCGCTGTTTGAAGCTGGATCGGTATACGACATTGAATCGTATCTGTAAAGGGTATAGCCATTAGTAGAAATAAAGTTAAGGTTTTTCAAGATCTCGAAATCGAAATCGAAATTACCAAACAAGTTAAACTCCTGATTCTCTGAGTAATTCCATTGCAGGTCATACAAGTAGTTGCTTTGGTCTCTACCTACCCAGTCAACACCATTTTCTTGTGGATTCAATACGTTACCTTCGTCGTCATAAGGAAGATCCCACGGCATGTAGGTAAGCATAGCATAAAGCGAATGCTGTTTATCATCAATGGTACTATAGTTTACTCCGATCTTTGGCTTCAGGGTAAGACGATCACTTACGTCGTAATCATGGTTAAGTCTGAAGCTTAACTTATCAAAATCATATCCTTCTATGGTACCGGTTTCGTCGTAATACCCAAGTGAAATATAGGTTTTTGACTTTTCAGAACCTGCTGTAAACACAAGGTTATAGTCTTGTACTAATCCTTGCTGAGTTCCGTTATCGATCCAGTCGTAGTCGCGATCCAGGAGGTCTTCATTAAACCATGTGTTTGCATTTTGATCAAATGTATCTCCAAAAGCATTGTAGTAATCAAACATTTGGCGAGAATTCATCACATCAAAATTCCCTTGATTAAAATGTGTAAAACCAACTCTTGAAGAAAGGGTAAGTTCGCTTCTACCAATTTTAGCTTGTTTGGTTGTAACAACAACAACTCCACTGGCAGCTCTGGAACCATATAATGAAGTTGCAGAGGCATCTTTTAATACAGAGATTGATTCAATCTCATTTGGGTTTAGGTTCGGTGTACCGTGCATAATAACACCATCTACCACCCAAAGTGGACTCACTCTACCATCGATAGAAGAAATACCTCTAATTCTTACATCAGGTACAGATCCGGGTTGTCCGGAACCTTGAATAACCTGTACCCCTGCAGCTTTTCCCTGCAGCATTGTAGAAACATCAGGTGAAGTTACATCGGTAAGTTCTTCTGCGTCGATACTCGCTACAGAGGAAGTTACATCAGATTTCTTTTGTGTACCATAAGCTACCACAACTACCTCGTCTAGTTCAGAAGCAGAAATGGCTAATGATACATTAATAACTGAATTGCTACCAACAGTCTTCTCTACTGTTTCGTAGCCCACAAAACTGAAAACCAGTGTGGCTGTGGCGTCCACATCGATGGAATAATTACCATCAAAATCTGTCGCCACTCCTTTCGTTGTGTTTTTAACCAACACATTGACACCAGGTATAGGCATACCTGTTTCTGAGTCGGTCACCTGTCCTGTTATTGTTTTTTCTTGTGCATAAGAAAAATTAAATAACAGAAAGGCAACCAACATAAATAAAGATCTACTCATAAGATTAATTTAATTTGGTTGACATAATGTTATGCATAATAGATATCCAAAAAAACACAATCCATAAGGATAAATACACACATAACTTTCATATTCTTTGCTAATATAAAATTTAAAATCACAAAAAAAAACGAATGGCGAATTTTTCCTTTCGTTTCATTGTTTTTACAACACTAAAATTTACATATACACAAGGAAAGTTTATAAATAATAAAAAAACTGTCTTTAGACAATCTAAAAACAGTTTTTCGAAAACGTTATAGTTTTATTTAATAACCTAATAAAAACCCCCACCTAAGGTCTTTAAAACTTATTCCGTTTCGCCAACTCAGCTTATATGTTTTTGAGGCATAAAAAAAAGGGGCTTACCGCCCCTTATTATCATACAACCTTTAAGAACTTAATTATTCAAAAGGCACTTTAACGATTACTGTTTCTCCTCTTCCCTCTTCATTGGTAATACTTTGAATAGTCCACAGATCTTTTAAATTATCTCCATCAATCACACTACCGCTATAATCTCCCCAAGACACTCCATCTGTAGCTCCTTTTCCTTCTCCTGCACTTATTATTTCACGTATAGAACCTAATGGATCATTACTATATCTGTATGCAAAACGCGGACTGATATACATGTTTTCATTTGTTTCCTGGAACCCAATCACGACATCGTTGTTCTTATTCACCGCAATCGTTGTCTGGATATAACTTGTTTCAGGGCTTGCTATCAATCCTGTTTGAACGATGGTTCCATCCAGTTTTACCTGATGCCATTGAACGGCGGCACGACCGTTGTGATTGATTGCATGTGAAAACCAAATACAGTCGTTCTGCAATACCAGGTTCTTAGGATTTCTGTCTCCTGAAGCGGTTACCTGATCGGTGTTTTTCTGAGGGGATTTTGGCGGGTACTGAATACGTCCGAGGTTATGTGCTTTAGCACTTACCACCTCCGCAACCGGTTCTCCGTTCTTACCTTCAGTAACTTTGGTTATGATAAACCTATCGCGATCAATTTTAAAGAAATAGAGGTCATTGGTTTTGTCTTGTGTAAACACAGGATGACCCAAACTCCCTTTAAAATGATATACGGTAGCTTCTTTTCCTTTTTTAGCTTCTTTGGTTTTTAGCACAAAGGTTCTTTCTTCACCTCCAGGAAATGAATAGCCGATCCATTTTTTACTAAATCCTATTCCTCCACCATCTCTTCCATTGGGTGCAGGCACCGGATATACGAACCATTCTTTGGTAGGGTTATCCGATTTTGACACAGCTATATTCACCGGCTTCTTTTTTTCCTTATCCCATGGATTCCACAAGTCGAAACCAAACACATTGTTATGCGGATCGAAGAACATTTTGGGATCGATGCCTTTATTGAAACAGTTTTGTGAAGCCCCATCAATGTAATTCCCTTCTTTGTCGTATATCACTAAACCTTTATTGGTTCCGTGCAACACATAACCACCCCCAACAGCAATCTGAGGATCTACTTGTCTGTTACCATCTTTGGCTCCCGGAAAGACCTGATATCCATTTACCATTTGGGCACCACCTCCCTCTATACGTTGCGGACATGAGGTTGCTCTGAATTCGGACTTCACTATAGGCTGAATTACCTCCGACCGTGACGCATGCATGGATTTTCCTTCCTGACCAATTACGGCATTAAGGCCCATAAATAAAACTGAAAAAGAAAGGGTTGCAATATTTTTTATTTTCATCATTTTTTAGGTATTAAAAATTGGCTGGTATTACCAGCCAATTTTTAATTTTATTATATTATTATTTAACCTTGGTATAAGGAATTCGCATTTTAATTTCCCAGGTACCTGAGTCATTGATTTTAATCCCCCATCTGATATAAGCCCTGTTCATGATCTCTCCTGTATCAGGGTCTGTATATGGCGTCCAGTCTTGCACCCCATTGTCTGCTTCAAATGCCTCCTGATCTACAGTGAAAGCATCACCAGAAGTAAGGTAATACATTAAATAAGAGTTGTTGCCTGAATAAGTTCTACCATATTGCGGGAATGGAGGTGCCGGCAATTCAAAATAAGTAGCCTCCGCATCGGTTGTCGTTTCGATGGAGTTATCATGATAATTCTGCAAGTAACCCGCTCCTGAAGGATAAAACACCACTTTCTCAGGGTCTAACGGATTATCATAACTATCAGTAATGACCATTTTTACCTTTATTCCTAAAGATGGCTCATCACTAATCTTGGTAATATTGATGTACGGATGGGTTCCGTCTAACACACTCGGAATATTTTCATCTTCCCCATTTACAATTTTAGAAGTATACCCGATGTCGTAACCACCATCTACTTTTCCTAATTGCAGACGAGAGCGCATTTCTACCGGAAACTCGACTGGTTGAAAGGGTCCTAATTTGGCTACCACAAAATCATCTAACTGGCGCTCCCCTCTCATATTAGAGGCTTTCACATTTAGATGGTAGATATCATTGTCTGTGACCATTCGAGTTGCCTGCGTAAAAGCAAATTCCCCGCTCACACTGTTTATCAAAATGGAAGGCTGATTCGTAAGCTCTAATTTTTCCTCTACCAATGCCAGGGTCGTATCGGTATCGGGGTTGAACCCTTCTTTCCAGGTTAAGATCTCATGCTCCTCAAACAAGGCATCGGTAAAGTTCCCCTGACCATCAGTAATACCGGTGATCTCCCAATGTAACGGATACGTCGACCCTTCTATTGCCGGTGGCGCACTTTTCGTAAATACTCCTCGCGGCACGAAAATAGTGTCTTCCAATGCATGAATGTCATCACTTAAGTACCCTACCTCAGGCGGCTGGCAAGCCATGAACCCAAACAGGACAGCTAAACATATATATATTAAATTTTTCATTTGTTGTATCTTTTAATTAACATTTTTTAGACTAACTAAAACTAATCTCTTTCATAATTAAACAAGGTATGTCCTCCTTGCAAAACATGAATCACTCCATTGGTAGAGATCAGGTTAGACGTTTTTACTACTGTCTTTTTATCTCTTTCGTCGGAATTATTAACAGTCGCATTCCATTCGTCCCAGTCGGCGCCTACCATAGCGGTGTAGTACACGTATTCAGGCTTCGACTCGAGTTGATTTCCATAATCTCCCGATGGCTCCAAAGAAATTCTACGCTCTTCCCCATTAACAGCGGTATAAATTACACCCTGTTCTTTCACCATGTTTTCTCTTTTAATCGATTCGTCAAAAACATAGCCTCCAAGGTATTTTGTTAAGGTATCTACTTCGATATCGTTCACTGTAAATTCCGCTGTCGGATCTGTTTCACGAATATCTGTCAAACGTTTATTTACGTAATTCTGTATCGCCATATTATTCGGGGCAAACACCGTGTTCTGACCGTTAAAAACATCTTCCATCCCGGCTCTTTCGATGATCAAAGCCAAGGTATCCAGCTGACTGTGAGATCTGAAAAAATCTACAGTAGACATTCCCACTTCCTGCTGACTTAAGCCTCCGTCGACTAAGTAATCATCGCCACCTTCACAGGCGTAGAAGCCCAAAAGCGCCAGTCCTATTATTAGTATTTTTTTCATCTTAAATTCCTTTAATGTTAATTACAATTTACCTCTCCAAAACTCGGTCTGAACAATTTCAGGGTTTACTGAAATGATCGACGGATGAACAGGCCAGAAATACCCTTCTTTATCCAATCTGGATTGGGTTGCCCAAGATATTCCTTCGAAATAATCCATTCTGATACGGTCAAAACCTGATTGCGCTTCTCCAACGAACTCGATAGCTCTTTCATCGAAAATAGCTTTCATCAACGATTCTCTATCGCTTGCTCCCGTATAATTAGGAACTCCCGCTTTACTTCTGATCATATCTAAATCCTGAATAGCAGCACCAGTATTTCCTGAACGCGCATAAGCCTCAGCTCTCAATAAGTACATGTCTGCCAAACGGAAAATCAAGATATTTGATTCTGAAAACTGCGCATACGGATTATCAGGTGCAGCCTGATCCTGGCTTGAATGTGAATACTTCATTAAGAAGAAGTCGTTACTATCTTCGTATTCATTAAAGAACAACTCCTTTCGGATATCATCTACTCGATCCGGATCGTTGGCCATCATCTCATTTCCATAAAAATCAGGATTAAACCTAGGAGTATTTCCTGTATTAACATTGGAATACGCATAAGGATAGTTCAGGGTTGCTCCGGCGTGATTCCCTGCGTTGCTAGCAATTCTAAAAGACTCACTCATTCCGGCATCGAAATTAATTTCGAACAAGCCAGTTTCAGATTCTCCAAGACACATTCTATTAAATCCATCTTCACCTTCAGCAACATAGTCGATTAAGCTTGCTCCACTGTTGTTGATTACAGAGGTGGTAGCTGAAACTGCTTCCTGAATCATTGCTGCATTATCATTATCTCTGCTCGCATACCATAAAGTTATATGCGCCTTTAATGCTTCTGCACTTGCTTTATTAGCCGTGATAGCCCAACCTTCTGCACCTGGTGATGAGTACTCTAACAAATCAATAGCTTTATTCGTTGCCTCTAAAGCAAAATCCAACACCTCTAACTCATCATTTCTTGGAATACTAACAATGTACCCCTGATCATCTACTAACTGACTAGAACTTTCTATTGATTCTTCAACAATTGGAGCATCTCCCCAGATTCTTGCGATATAGAAATAGGTTAATCCACGAACAAAGGCCGCTTCACCTAATATCCTATCTTTTTCCTCCTTGGAGTCAAACAGATCATCAGACATGTTTTGCACATATTGCTCTGTAGTGTATGCCCAGTTCGCTGCGCGATAGAAATTCTTCCAGTTTCTTGATTCGTCTCTATAGGCCAGTACAAAATTACCACTTCCTTCTATGTAGTTAGTAATCCAAAAACGACTATCCATAAAAGTCATCCCGGTCCATTCTCCCCAGAACAAAAAGTTCGCCTGATGGGTCAAAGCATTTTTAAGTAATCCGTATGCCCCTGCAACTGCCTGCTCAGCATTTGCCTGACTAGTCCAAAACACGTTTGGATGCGTAATAGTCACCGGCTCCTGATCCAAAAGATCCGAACAACCCACCGCTCCGAAAAGCGATAAGATCAGTACGTATATTTTATAACCTTTTAATTTTTTCATAACATTATTTTTTAAAATCTTGTATCAATACCAATTGAAATTGTTCTCGCCTGAGGATATCCATTTCCATAGGTATTCCCCTTTGCATCTACCATCGATGCATCAACAACCTTCTTAGATTTTTGCCACTGATATGGATTCAATACAGAGGTAAACAAACGCAATCTTGATAAACCAATATCTCTCATGAATTTATCTTTTTGATCGAATGTATACCCAATCGAAGCATTGGTTACCTTCCAGTAATCGCCACTATCGATCCAAAGGGTCTGATTTCCTCTAAACCCGTAGAATGGTCCTAAGCTCGGGCTTGCTGGGTACAATGCCGGGAAGTCTACACCCGCTGCACCGTCTCCAGGTTGCTCCCAGAAGGTGTGTTCGCTTAAATCTGCTAAACCACGAACAGCCCAGTTGATTCCTCCTCTGTCATACGCATCCATATAACTGTTCAATACAGTATTCTTTATATCCGCGCCAAATGAGAATTGGCTATACATCTGGAAATAGAATTTTTTGTATTGCATATTAATATTGAAAGATCCCTGAATATCCGGTATCGGTGAGAAATCAGTAGTTAATTTCAGGTCGTGCTGTTCATTTAAGAGGTAATCTCCGTTTAAGTCTTGCCAAATTGGAAATCCTGGTCTTATTGGTGCCCATGCACTCTTACCCGTTAATGGTTCTCCAGTGAATGGATTCACAGGTAACTGACTCAAATCATCTATGATGTAATCATTGATGAACATCTTGTAAAGATTCAATGGTCTACCCACTACATATCCGTAATCTCCACCAATATAATCTCTGTTACCGTTAGGAAGTTTTGATACATAGTTTTTGTTTTGTGAAAAACCAGCCATTAACTCCAGGCGCAAATCGTTATTACGCGGAAACACATGATATCTTAACATTGCTTCCCAACCGTAGTTGATTACCCCCATAATGTTAGTTAAAGCTGCATTATATCCTGAATAAGCTGGGAAATTCACATCGAAGAACAACTGATCTGTATCCTTGTGGTAAGCATCGAAAGTTAAACTTACTCTTCTGTTGAACATATCAAGGTCAAAACCAATGTTCCATTGTTCAGTTTCTTCCCATCCTAATAATGAATTACCAATTCTGTTGAAGTTCGGAATTACACCGGTTACACCTCCATAGCTGGAAACATTCATTTGGTTTGACCAATAAGCGTTCCCTCCATACCCAAGGTTGTATGCTCCGAATCGAGCGTAGTTACCAACATTCTGGGTACCGTTAACACCCCAACTTGCTCTGAATTTCAGATAGTCTAAAAAGTCTGAAGTCAAGGACTCCATAAATGGCTCATCTGAAATTATCCAGGAACCAGTAGCAGAGTAAAATTTACCCCATCTGTTATCTTCTCCAAATTTAGACGAACCATCTAAACTGTAGTTAAAGTCGACCTGATATCTATTTTTAAATCTATATGTACCTCTACCGAAGAATGACACCAATGAGTTAGCGCTAATATCTGTCGATCCAGAAATCTGATCTTGTGTATAGCGACCGTTGATTACTTTAATAGCATCACTACCAAATCCGAATGCAGACATCAGCATATTTTCGTACTGATTATAATCTAAACGGTTACCTACGATTGCTGTCACTTCATGATCTCCGCCTCCAAAGTCATCCATATATGTTAAATAGGTCTCTCCGGTAACCCCTTTTCGGGTATAAAGTGCATAACTTGCAAAACCATCACCTTCATTTCGTACGATTGATGGTTCGTAGAAATTTTTCTTATTGCTATCATACACAAAACTTATTTGTGAATTAATACTCAACTGGTCTAACAAATCTAAAGTAGCAAAGTTAGATATAGTAAAGTTCACGGTTCTGTCCTGATTCATCTTTTCGTTTAACTCTCCGCTTAGCGATTTAATACGATCATCAGACACATAGAATAATGAGGATTGCAACTGTGCCGGATTTACAGGAAGGGAATTATTCAGGTTAAACGATCCCTGATAAGGGTTTCCTTGTCCTGTTTGTTGATCTGTATACGTAAATCTTGTGATCAATTGGTTATTGAACTTTGATCCTGCTTTGAAGTTTACATTCGAATTAAAGGTAATTCGATCTACACCGGTAGCCTGTACAACCCCTTCGATGTTATCATAACCCATCGAAATACGATAATTAGTTTCCTGGCTTCCGCCTCTTACGCTAAAGTTATACTTTTGAGCCAGACCAGTTTTATAGAACAAGCCCTGATAATCGATGTTGTTATTAAAGGCCGGGTTTAAACTATCCGTCAACATTAAAGGCGTTTGTCCACCTTGTAATTCATTGGTAGTCCACCATTTCTGGATCATATCCATTTTGGCTTGTCTTTCTGCTGAACCAACCAGAATCGGAACTAGCTCTGGTTCCGGTTGAATCCCCATACTGGTAGAAAAAGAGAATTCAGGTTTATCTAAAGCAGCCCCTCTTTTAGTTTCAATAATGATCACCCCATTTGCACCACGCGAACCATAGATAGCCGCTGCTGAAGCATCTTTAAGGACATCGATACTTTCGATATCATTTGGGTTTAAAGAAGCTAAGAAATCGGTATTCGAAACTCCATAACCTGCTAAATCCTGTAATGATGTTTGCACACCATCTACTACGTATAAAGGGTTACTATATGCTAAATCGGGATCGATATTAGCACCGACACTCGTATTACCACGAATTACCAGTGAACCCCTTCCTGCAGGAGCTCCCGTCATGGTCACATTTTGCATCCCTGTTACCTGGGTAGCAATTAAGCCGGAAACGTTCAGTACCGGAATATCTTCAATGGCATCACTTCGAACGCTGGAGACCGCCCCAGACACTTCACGTTTATGCACTTTTTGATAACCAATAAGAACTACATCATCCAGCTCTGTTAAATCTTCAGCCATCGATACTGATATCGATGATCTCCCTTCCAGTTTTACCTCTTGCTTTTTGTAGCCGATAAGGGTAAAAACCAGGGTTACCTGATCGTTAGGAACTTTCAGTTTAAAATTCCCATCAAAATCTGCCGCCACTCCTATTCGGGTTCCTTTAACAAGGACATTCACTCCCGGGAGCGGAGTGCCTGTAGCACCGTCAACCACACTACCCGATATGACTTCCTCTTGTGCAAAAGAGAAAGTAATCGCAAGCATTGTAATTGCGAAACAAAACAATTTTCTCATAAATAAAATAATTTGGTTGATATTAGCTATGAAATCCTTGATTTAATAACAAAAAAAGTGTTACACAAATAAGAATCTTTCATATTATTGGCTAAATTAACATTTATTTTAGATAATCCAAACGAATGCAAAATTAAATCTTTCGTTTTGTTTCTTTTTCAATATATGTCGACGAAAATATTGAAACCAAAAAAAACCCGCCCAAAAATGGACGGGTTTTCAAAACCAGTAAATACTATTTATAGGTACTAAAAAATAGTAGCTTTAATTTTTTTCCATAATTTACTAAGCAAATAGGACCCGATTAACACAACAATCGTTAATACAATGGCCATGGTTTGTTTTCCGTAAATCCAGTACCCTGTTGCGAATAATGCTGAATAAATAACCACACACCCCAACAACATAGCTAAAATACCTGAAGGAACACTCCATTTTTCTCTTGCATCTACAATATCCTCACCTTCAGTAACTGCTTCTCCAACAACCTTATCCCAACCAGGTCCTCCGGGCTGTGTTCTTTTATAAAAATTAAACAACGTACTGTTTTTCTCCGGTCTGGTTAAGAAAGTTACCGCCACCCAGATTACGGTTGTCACCAATACCACGAAAGGATATTTGGCCCATGCAGGCATTAAGCCAACTACGGTCTCTGAGGTTGTTTCATCCAAACCTCCGAATAACACTAATCCAAGCGGAGTTAAGTTGATTAACAGCGATATGATTCCCGAAGAAAACATAGCAGCAATCTCACTCCATGCATTAATTCTCCACCAGAACCAACGCAAGATAAATATCAACCCGGTTCCTGCACCGAAGGTTAATATGTAATCAAAAATCTGAAGCGCATTGGTAAGCAACAAAGCAATAGCAGCACTTACAACCATCAACAATACTGTAGATAATCTACCTACTGCCACTAATCTTTTTTGAGAAGCATCCTTCTCTATATAACGCGCATAAAAATCATATACTACATAAGAAGATCCCCAGTTCAAGTGGGTTGAAATTGTCGACATATAGGCAGCAATCAATGAAGCCAACACTAAACCTAACAATCCTGCAGGGAGCTTTGTTAGCATCGCTGAGTATGCTAAATCGTGCCCAAGCTTATCTTCTGCCACATTAGGAAATGCTTCATGGATACTTGCGATATCCGGGAACAATACCAACGAAGACAAGGCAACTATAATCCACGGCCAAGGACGTAAAGCGTAATGCATTATGTTAAAGAAAAATGTAGCACCAATCGCATGGTTTTCATTTTTAGCAGCCAACATACGTTGCGCAATATATCCACCACCTCCAGGTTCAGCACCCGGATACCATGCACTCCACCACTGTACTGCCAATGGTATAATTAACACTGTAATAAATAGTTCTTTATTATCGAAAGATGGTAAAATGCTCAATTTATCTATCACATTTTCATGAGAGACTAAATTGGCAACCCCTCCAATTTCAGGTAAATTAACACAATAGTAAGCGGCTCCTATACCACCAACCATCGCCACAAAGAACAAAATAAAGTCGGTATATACAACTCCTTTAAAACCTCCGACAGCACTAAAAACAACGGTCACCAACCCGGCATACCCGACTGTTTCCAGCGGCGAAAGTCCTAGCATGATCTGACCTATTTTTATAGCGGCAAGCGTTACTCCGGACATAGCCAGGATGTTAAAAACAACTCCGAGATAGACAGCTCTGAATCCTCTTAAAAATTTAGCCGGTTTTCCTCCATACCGCAATTCGTAGAATTCAATATCGGTAGAAACATTTGACTTTCTCCATAGTTTAGCATAAACAAACACGGTTAACAATCCTGTTATCAGAAATGCCCACCAAACCCAGTTTCCAGACACACCGTTTGTTCTAACGATATCTGTCACCAAGTTAGGCGTATCCGTTGAAAATGTTGTAGCAACCATTGATAAACCAAGCAGCCACCATGGCATTGTTCTTCCTGACAAGAAATACTCAGAAGAACTTTTACCTGACTTTTTCGAAACCCAAATTCCTATGAACAGTGTTATCGCGAAAAAGCTAAAAATTAAAATGTAGTCTAGGGTAGTTAATGTAATCATATTTATTTCTCTTTTCCTCGAGGTTAAATTTATATCTTTTTACTCAGCTTTATATTTAAGCATCAAAATTGTTTATTTTTTTTAATGATTGTTATAAATTTCACAGCTAGTTTCACTTTTTAGCACGGAAAACAAAATTTTATCGACCAAGAACAGCCGATAAACAACAAACATCAAAATTTCAGTGTAATTGATTTACGTTGTTTCTCTTTTGCTTTCACCTTATCCAACACCTTCTCAACACCTGTTGCTGTTTCCTCAACGACAATTTTATATTTCCCCTCTGCAAACACCTTCGGCTTAAAACTGTTTTCTTTTAAGCGCAAGACATAAACTAACACATCGCTTTCATTATAAATTTTCAGCAATGGTTTATTGGCATTTTCCACATTAATTTCCGGAAGCCAGGCAACTGCCTTTTTACCAAAATTATCCTCCTGGGTAACCTCTATCGGCCAACCGGCAAATTGCTGATCGCGATTCACCGCTACATCTACATACCTTGGCCAGCATTCGGTCTTAATAGTTCTTTTATTCTTATTAAAGGTCACCAGTCCATACCCGGTGGCTCTATCGTGTATTCTCTTTGGGGTTTTACCTGTTTGAAACGGATTCCCAACAGCTTTCACCGTAATCTTATTCCCAAAACCATCAATATGATCTCCGGTATAGGCCGGATCTTCATAAGTATGATTTGCAGCATCAACAGGCGGCCAAAATCTTCTTGGCCATATATTATTGAGTGCCGGTCCGGCAAAAGCATATCCGGAATCACCATACTCATCAACACCGTATTTTACAAAGGTACTTAAGTGCTGGTCTCCTGCTATGTGAAAGGCATGAGCTTTCCTTATGATTTCCAGCGCTTCATCTCGTTGCTTTTGCGGCCATCCATTTGAATCCATATCTACTGTCGGCTTATCACCTGCGACATACTCTCCTTTTTGAGGAATATACAAGGAAGGAACAACTGAATCGTCTATTGCATCTTCCGGCAAGGTAGCTACAGTTGCAAAATTTGTCTGAGACAACACTACTTTCATCTCAGCATCTTTCCAATCCTCCACCCAGTCTTTCAGGAAATCATGTTGTCTTTCACCAAGTAAACTAGCTTCAATATTTTTATACTTTTTAATATCGAAGTCTCTGTTTTGAATCCACCCGTTTCTAACCTGAGCCTCTTCCGGAAGGACATTTTTTGGCGCAGATTTAAATTTTCGATCTTCCAGAATGGCAAAACTAAGTCCCGCATAATTCCAGGAAGTATAGTACACTCCAATATTTTGTTTCACAGGGGTGGAATCATAAGGGTCAGGCAAATGACTCGTCTGTGTAAACTGAACCATATTCACCCAATCTGCCGTCATTTTATAACCACCAGAATCCTGGGCAGTCATCCCATACCCATTAGAAACATCGGCTTTCTTTCCGCCTTCTCCCCATACATTTCCATGATATACATCATGGTCATCAGGTATAATTGCACAAGGTTTATGTCTGAAAATCTCCCGATAAGACCATCCGAACATATACCATTTTCTCAGGTAGTCTAAACATCTCTTATCATAAGAACCTACGTAATCAGCTCCAAAGCCTCCTGTTCCTTCATAAAATTGATCTCCTAAGAACAGGATAATATCAGGATTTAGTTTAGACACATTATTATATATATCATTGTCAGGAAAACCAAAATGGAAATTACAACTAAAAACTGCAGCGGACACCTCTTCTTTCTCTATTGGCTCTTTGGAGATTGTTCCGTTGTACTGATAATTTCGTGTTTCATTCTCGAGTGGTATTTCTGCTACCAAACGGTATGGAACATCCTCCTTATACTTCCAGTCTTCAACAGTAAAATTAACGGCACGGCTGTCAGGGTTTAAAACAACGCTATCAAATTCTTCCCATTTTCCATTCACATTAAACTGCAAGGACAATTTATGTCGGTTGATACGTTCAAAAGGCGCACATTGCGCTGTTAGCTTCAATTTATTCTGATGCAAGGTATATTGAGCAAAACAGATCGGACCAAACACCTGGTCCTCTTTTACATGTAATTCACTTGATTTGATTTTAAATTTAGCAAACGCCGCTGAAGGCGCATCGGCAACTCTTTTCTGATTACAATCCGCTAATATGGCAAAATTACCTTCTAAGCTTTCGGCATCAACCAACTGATTGCTTACCCCGGTAAGCTGAGCTCCTGATTTGGGATCAATGACAGCCACCGACAAATTATATCTATTATCGTTGTACGCTTCTGCAAACACTTCTAATTTGTACAACTCAGGGACTTCCGTCAACGTTGTTTCAAATACACTCTCGCCTACCACGAGTTTTGCGTCCTGATTTAATCCAATATCCACCCCTTTACCAAAAACAGCAGCAGACCTATAGTCTTCAAACTCACCTTTGGCACCAAGTCTTATTCCAAGGCAATAATCACCTTGAAGGTTTTCTTTTTTAGGTTCCACCTCCAGGCTCACCCTGAAATCTATTGCTTTCTTTTGCTTTTGGATAGTCAATAAATGTAAATTCCTATTCCGACCATTTACATTACACACCAACTTTCCATTATTTATCTCCCAATCCTGGAGTCTATTCCCCCAGTATTCGGGTCCGGCCCAACTCATATCTCCCCACAAATGCCACTCACTTTCAAAATCGACACTTGCAGGTTTAAACATATCATTAACAGACATTGCCTTTAAAACACCAGGTGAAACCATCGGCAACACTGATCCCAATACTATAGTTTTAACGCACTTTCTCCTATCCATTATTCAAATTATATCAATGATTATACAATTATCTTTTTAACTTAACTTTTTCTTAAAGGGTAAATATACATAAAATATAACGAAACCTTTTTTATTTCGTTTTATTTCTTTTATATTTGTTTTCAACTTTTACTTCATTGAATAACCTATGGTCTTCTTTGAAGAAATTATTAGAATTTATAACGAGGCATATTATAATGAGTGAAAATACGATTAACAAGATAGATCTTTATACTGGACCAGAGATTTTTGGACAGCCGACTTTGTGGGAGACTACATACAACCTGATTAAGGAAGAAAAATCTAAGATTGAAAACTTCCTGCTTCCACTGCTTGAAAAGCAAAATCTAAAAATCATTCTGACCGGTGCCGGCTCTTCTGCTTTTATAGGGGAAGCAGCCCAAGGTTTGGTTCAAAAGGCCACTAAAAGATCTACTCAGGCGATTGCAACGACAGATATCGTTACGCATCCTGAACTTTTCTTACTAAAGAATAATCCTACACTCTTAGTTTCGTTTGCCAGATCAGGGAACAGCCCTGAAAGTGTTGAGACTGTTAACCTGGCTAATACCCATTGTGATGATATTTACCACTTAATTATCACCTGTAATAAAGATGGTAAATTAGCGAAATACGGGGAAGAAAACACCGATAATAGTTGCTCTCTGGTACTCCCGGAAGCCAGTAACGATAAAAGTTTAGCAATGACAGGAAGTTTCACTTCTATGCTATTGAGTATTCTTCTCGTTTCAGATATTCAAAATATTAATGAAAAAGAAGCATCGGTTAAGGAGGTATCTTCTCAAGGGTCATTCGTTTTAGAGAACAATAATGCCCTAGCGGAGCTTACTTCAACTCCATTTGAAAGAGTTGTTTTCTTAGGATCGGGACCAATGCTTGGGGTTGCCCGCGAAAGTCATCTGAAGCTACAGGAACTGACTGACGGTCAAGTGATCTGCAAACATGATTCTTTCTTAGGCTTCAGACATGGACCCAGAGCCGTAGTTAATGAAAAAACATTAGTTGTTTATTTGTTCGCTACAGATGAACACGTTTTGAAATATGAAAAAGACCTGGTAAAAGATATTGCCACAGACCCACGAAATATTAAAACCATAGCTTATGGTGATATTGACGGAGTTGAAAGCGATCTCACTATAAAAAACAATACCAACACTGATTTGCATATAGTGGCTGCAACCGTAGTTGGGCAGTTACTAGGGTACAACAAGTCATTACAACTCGGATTAAACCCTGACAACCCATCAGTTTCAGGATCCATCAGCAGAGTTGTGCAAGGTGTAAACATTTATAAAAACAGTTAGAAAATGATATTGAGTGTTTGTCCTAATCCTTCTATTGACACCTATGCCTGGTTAGATGAAATCAAGGCAGGTGATGTCAACCGGATTTCCAGGTTAAAGGAATACCCGGGAGGAAAAGCTACTCATGTTGCAATGGCGGTTAATGAATTAGGCTCTAAAACTACCCTATTAGGAAATTGGGGAGGCGCTACAGGGCAATGGATCAAAGACCAATGCAATCAACTGGATATACAAACTAAAGGTCCGGATATTGAAGGATCAAACAGAAAGTGCTATACGTTTAGAACCACCAATACTTTGTTTCTCAATACTGAACTTTTAGAACCCGGACCACTCATGCACAAGAATGACTGGACTGGGTTTCTGGAAGTCTTTAATATTGAGGCTCAAAATGCTGATTTAATTATTGCATCTGGTTCATGGCCCAAAGGAGCTCCTGAAGATGCGTATCTGCGTCTTGTTAAGGAGACCAACAAAAGCAATAATAAAATTATACTAGACTGTTCGGGTGCACAACTTGAAAAAGCCCTGGAAGCTTGTTTTTTTGGTTTACACATTAATGAGCATGAGGCCAAAAGTTTATGCGGAACAGATAATTTTAGTGTTATTTTAAGTAAATTAAGTCAAAAAGTCAACCTCATAGCTTTAACCAAAGGCAAACAAGGTTTATGGCTACATTATCAAGGTAAAACCATTCATGCTAATGTAGAGATTGACAATGTTATCAGTACAGTTGGTAGCGGTGATTGCCTTACAGCGGGTATTGCTTATGCCGTTAATAAAAATATGTCATTGGAAGACATTGCCCGTTATGGTGTAGCCTGCGGTGCAGCTAATTGTCTAAATGAAGATCTTGGAATATTAAAACTTGAGGACGTTAATGCCTTACTTCCGAAAGTTAAAATAAACGAAATAGTAAATGTCTAAAAAAGAACTCATAGTCGTAGGAGAATTAAATGTTGATCTTATACTCAACAACATTGATGGTTTTCCTAAAATAGGAACAGAGATCATTGCTGATGATATGAACCTAACTCTGGGTAGTTCATCTGCAATTATGGCGGCCAATGCGGCAGCTATGGGGGTAAACACATCTTTTTGCGGGAAAATCGGAAAGGATATGTTTGGAGATATTGTACTTAAAGAATTAAATGCCAAACAGGTAAGCACTAATTATATCAGCACTTCTGAAACCCATCAAACGGGGATCACCATCGTTATGAACTACGATGAAGATCGTGCCAATGTAACCTATTGTGGAGCTATGGAATTATTAACCATAGATGATATTCCATGGGAAGAATTAACTGAGTTTAAGCATTTTCATTTATCTAATTTCTTTATTCAAAAAGGGATAAGAAAAGACATTACCCTTATTTTCAAAAAAGCCAAAGAGGCTGGACTTACCACTTCTTTAGACTTACAATGGGATCCGGAAAATCAATGGGATTTTAATTATGAAGAATGCTTACCATATGTGGATGTTTTTATGCCAAATGAGGCAGAGATCAAAGCACTAACCGGCACTAGTTCTATTGAAGAGGCTTTAGAAAAAGTAACACCCTATGCGAATACCATTGCACTTAAGATGGGCGCCAAGGGAAGTATAGGAATTAAAGAAGGGACTAAGTTGGAGATAACCTCTTTCTCAAATCCTAATCATGTAGACTCAATAGGAGCCGGTGACTCATTCAACTCCGGTTTCATCAAACAATATATTGCAGGCAAATCTTTGGAAGAGTGCCTGTCTCACGGAAATCTGATGGGCGCTTTGAACACTACCGCTCCGGGAGGAACCGGTGCTTTCAAAAACCCTGAAGAGATCAAACAAAAAGTTAAATCAATTTTCAACGTTGCTATTTAAGTTAAAATGAAGCTGAAAGAAAAATTACAGTTATTTACGGAACAAAAGAGAGGGCTTTTAGCCACTAATTTCTATAATGTAGAAACTTTACATGGCGTATTACAGGCAGCTGCCAATCTAAACGAACCTATTATTCTTCAATTAACGAAGAGTTCAATTGACTATATGGGATTAGATACAGCTGTAAAGCTGGGTAGATCGGGATTGGAACAATTTGGAGTTGAAGGGTGGATTCACCTTGATCACGGTGGATCTGTGGAATTGGCTCAACAATGTCTGGACGCTGGTTTCGACTCGGTTATGATCGACGGTAGTGAACTTCCTTTTGAAGAGAACATAAAAATCACTCAAGAAGTTGTTAAACGCGCTGAAAAGTATGGTGCGCATGTTGAAGCTGAACTTGGATATGTTGCAAAATTAGGACAATCTCACGGTACACAGGGTTTCACTCAACCAGAAGAAGCTAAAAGTTTTGTAGAAGCTACCGGCGTGGATGCCTTAGCTGTTGCCATCGGAACTGCTCATGGATTTTACAAAGAAGAGCCTAACTTAGATATTGAGTTGTTAAAGCGTATTGCAGCAGTAACTCCAGCTACTTTAGTTCTACACGGTAGCTCTGGTGTGCCGGGCGCTCAGGTACAGGAAGCAATCTCTAATGGAATTTGCAAAGTAAACCTTGCAACGGAGATCAAGAATATTTTTATGCAAACCTTAAAAGAAGTCCTTATTTCTAATGAGGAGATTGATTTGCGTAAGGTATTCCCGCAGGCAACCAATAAAATAACAGCATTGGTTTCCGGGAAATTAGAAATGGTAAAAAACGGAAAATAAAAGAATTATGTTAAAGCAATTTATTGATGCTCATGTACATTTAAATACGCTTTCTGATGCTAAGATGAAATTAGCATTGGAGCGAAATGTGTCATTTCTTTCCATCAATACGGACATTCCTTTTTTTCAAAATTTAGATGAACAAGAGGCTACGGTTCATGCTTTACAAAAAAAATATCCGGATAGAATATTACAAATTACGTCTTTCGACACCCAATATTGGAATACGGACAAATGGTTACCTCATGCTTTACAACAAATAAAGGATGGTATTTCCCGAGGAGCGGTTGGGGTAAAAATCTGGAAAAACATCGGAATGGATGAAAGCGTAAAGGATCTTGATGGAAACTTTGTAATGCTGGATGATGAACGATTTGACCCTATTTATCAATATTTAATTGACAACGATATTCTCTTAATCGGTCATCAGGGAGAGCCTAAAAATTGCTGGCTTCCGCTGAATGAAATGACTGTTGACTCAGACAGGGACTATTTTTCTGGTCACCCGGAATACCATATGTATTTACATCCGGAGTTCCCATCTTATGAAAAACAGATGGAGGCCAGGGATAATGTTTTAAAGAAATTCCCTAAGCTGAAATACGTCGGACTTCACCTGTTCAGTATGGAGTGGAGTATTGATGAAGTTGCTAAGCGTCTGGACCTTTATCCAAACACTAAAACCGATTTAGCAGAACGGATATGCCATGTTGAGTTACAAGCGAAGGAGAACTGGGAAAAAGTACGAGCGTTTTTCATTAAATATCAGGATCGTATTATTTATGGTACCGATGTTATAGATGATGGCTCTATGAATGACGAAGAACTCGTAGGGCGTTTTGAAAGCTTATGGCAACATCATTACGATTTCTTTGCTACTAACAAAACCCTAAGCGCCCCTGAGTTTAAGGGATCTTTCAAAGGCCTGGAACTACCGGAAGAAGTGGTCTACAAAATATTCGTTCAGAATGCCGTTGACACCTACGGTTTCAATATAAACAAATCAACAAATTAATCTTAGTTATGAAAAACAATAATAGAAGAAACTTTTTAAAGCTATCATCACTTGCGGGTATCGGACTAGCCGGAAGTACAATAACTGGTTTTGCTCAAGAGAATGGAGTTATCATCAAGAACAGGAATCTCGGGCAACGTTTCAATATGTCAGGATATGCTGCTCCAAAACTTGATAAAGTCAGAGTTGGATTTATTGGTTTAGGTATGCGTGGTCCCGGTGCAGTTAAACGAATGAGTTATATTGATGGTGTAGAAATAAAAGCATTGTGTGACCTTAGAGAAGACAAGGCAAAAGAAGCCAAGAAACTTTTAAAAGGCACTAAGCACAATCCGGATCTTTACTATGGTAAAGCATATGCCTGGAAAGAAATGTGTGATCGTGACGATCTTGATTTAATATACATTGCAACCCCATGGGAATGGCACACGCCAATGGCAGTTTATGCTATGGAAGCTGGTAAACATGCCGCGGTTGAAGTTCCAGCTGCTCAAAACATGGATGAGTGCTGGCAATTGGTAGAAACTTCAGAGCGCACTAAGAAGCATTGTATGATGCTTGAAAACTGTTGCTATGATTTCTTCGAACTTCTTACTCTTAACATGGCAAGACAAGGATTCTTTGGCGACATCGTTCATGGAGAAGGTGCTTACATCCATGATCTTGTTGGTTTAAACTTTAATAAGAAAGGTTACGAAAGCATGTGGAGGCTTAAAGAAAATGCTAAACGTAATGGTAACCTATACCCTACTCACGGTCTTGGTCCAATATGTCAGATCATGGACATTAACCGTGGAGACCAGATGGATTACTTATCATCAATGTCCAGCAATGATTTTAACATGGCATCACGCGCCAGAGAGTTGGCTACTGATGATGATTTCTTCTCAGAATATGTAAATAATCCATTCAGAGGGAATATGAACTCCACTATGATCCGCACTAAAAAGGGTCGCACTATGATGATTCAGCACGATGTGAGTTCGCCTCGTCCTTATTCAAGGATTCATCTAGTAAGCGGATCTAAAGCTTTTGCCAGAAAATGGCCTAGCCCAGGAAGAATTGCTGTTGGACATAGCTGGATGAAAGAAGATGAATTTAAAGAAATAGAAAAAAAATATACACCAGAGATCGTTAAAAAAGTAGGTGAATTGGCTAAGAAAGTTGGAGGTCATGGTGGTATGGACTTCATCATGGACTGGCGATTGATCGATTGTTTGAGAAATGGACTTCCTCTAGATCAGGACGTTTATGATGCTGCTTCATGGAGTGCTGTTGGATTGCTTAGTGAAGTTTCAGTTGCTAACAGATCTAAATCAATCGACTTCCCTGACTTTACGGATGGTAACTGGAAAACCAATACCCCTGTAGATATTTCTCTTCAGGGAGCAGGAAATACTAATGTTCTTTTAAAGAGCTAGTTAGTTAGTTTGTTAGTTTGTTTTAAGTAGTTTTTAAAAGGAGTGAAATTGTTTCACTCCTTTTTTTATATCGAAATAATTGATAGTTTCTAAAATATTACGAAGTATTTTATTAATTTTAAATCAAAAGAGATAATAATTACATCTTCTACTACATGAAGGAAATCGAAACTAAAGGAAAAGTAAAGAAAACTGCCGAAAGGCGTTCTAAGATACTTGAAATCCTTGACATTAAAGGTCAGGTTAACGTTAATGAACTCAGCCAGGAACTTGGAGTTAGTGAAGTAACTATCAGAAATGACCTCGACAAACTAGAAAAAAGCAAACTTTTAATTCGTGCTCATGGAGGTGCTTTTAAGACCAGTAATATTGCTTTAACGGTAACTGAAAAGAAAAAAATCAACCTGGAAGTTAAACGCCTTATTGGTAAAAAAGCTGCTTCGATGATCGAAGAGGAAGAAAGCATCATTCTGGATTCCGGGACGACTACCTTTGAGATCTCTAACAACCTTAATGATTTTACCAAACTCACGGTAATCAGTAATGCACTTGACATTGTAAACAATCTTTCTAAATACGAAAACCTGGATGTTTTTATGCCAGGAGGTTATCTTAAGGAATTTTCAATGTCTCTGGTAGGACCAATGGCGGAGCGCAATTTCAGACAGCTCTACTGTAACAAATTATTTTTAGGAGTAGATGCCATTAAGCCTGAACTGGGAGTTTTCACTCATCATATGGAAGAAGCGTATCTTAATCAAATTATGATCGATATTGCAGAAGAGGTAATTGTGGTTGCTGATTCTTCTAAATTTAAGCGGTCGGGACTTGCCTTTATTTCGTCTTTTGAGAAAATAGACAAATTAATCACTGATGATCAACTTGAAAAAGAACACCTGATTGCTTTAGAAAAAAATAACGTTGAAGTTATTATGGTGAAAAAATAAAAAACACATTTTAACATAAAAAAGGCCCTTACGATAGCGTAAGGGCCTTTTTTATGCACCGAATCGAAAATTTTAGCAAATAAAAAGAAAATAAAAAACTTTTGTTTATTTACAAACTGGTAGGGCTCACGTTCTACCAGTTTAAAATTTTCTTAGTTTTACCTTTGAATCATTTTGTTTAACCAACTTAATCAACTGAATGAAAAAAATTCTAAGCTTTTTATTTGTGGTTTTCTTTCTTAACCTTGCTATTGGTCAAGAAAGAGACATTTCAGGTACTGTTGTTGATGCAGAAACGAAGGTTCCCATCCCTGGAGCTTCCGTAATGATCAAAAATACTACCGTAGGAGTTGCGACGGATTTTGATGGAAAATTTTCCATTAAAGCAAAATCCGGTGATGTACTGGAAATTAGCTATTTAGGCTACAAAACTCAAGAACTTTCAATTGGAAATCAATCCAGTTTTAACGTTCAATTACAATCTGATGCCGCGGAATTAGACGAAGTGGTAGTCGTGGGTTATGGAAAACAGAAAAAGGTTAACTTAACCGGTTCCATTTCTTCCGTAAAATCAGAAGACCTTGTTAAAAATGCTACCTCTAATGTAAGTAGTGCTTTATCAGGTAGAATGGCCGGTGTGGTAACCGTACAATCGTCTGGTGAGCCTGGTGCTGATATCGCACAGATCAGAATTAGAGGTCTAAGCTCTTTAAACTCGAATTCACCATTAGTATTAGTAGATGGAATTCCAAGAGATTTAAATAGTATTAACCCGAATGACATTGAAAGTATCAGTGTCCTTAAAGATGCGGCTGCCGGAGCTATTTACGGTATGCGTTCTGCTAACGGGGTGATTTTAGTTACCACTAAAAGAGGTGGTGATTCTAAACCTCAGCTTAGTGTAAACTCTTACTCAGGTATTCAGGTTCCAACCAGAATGCCAGACTTTTTAAATTCTTACAATTATGCCAGGCTTTTAAATGAAGCTAACGCTAATGATGGAACTGCAGCGGCTTACGACCAAACAGATCTTGATCTGTTCAGAGATGGTTCGTCGCCTGACACCCATCCAAACACTGATTGGATTGATGAAACATTAAAATCTAATTCTTTAATTCAATCTCATGACCTTTCTGTTCGCGGTAGCTACGAAAAAGTACGTTACTTTACCTCATTAGGGTATTTATACCAGGATGGTTTATATGAAAACAACAGATATGACCGTTTTAATTTCAGATCTAATATTGATGTAGACATCAGTAACAGCATCAATTTACAAGCTGATTTTAGTGGTGATATCGAAAACACCGAGCGTCCGGCAATGTCTGCAGGTACTCTGTTTTCAAGAATCATGAGAACTCCACCAACAGAGGTAAACCAGTTTTCAAATGGCGGGTATTCGCAATTCAGTTTATATCCAGCAATCAACGAAGGTGGATATAACAAGTCTGAAGATTTCGCATTTCAATCAAGACTTGCTTTAAACATTGACCTACCTGTTGACGGTTTAGACTTTACAGGTCAGGTAGCTTATGACAGATCTGCCGGTGGAAGCAATGAAAATCGCGATAACTTCGTTGGAAGAAGAAAAATATTTACAGTTCCAACATCTTATACCTCTTATAATGCCAATACCGGGGAATTTAACCTTAGTACTCCGGCTGACCGAGGAGAAACTGCCAGTCTCTCTGAATCTATGGCACAGGGTTATCAGTTAACTACTGAAGCTATCTTAAACTATAGCAAAAGTTTTGGTGAACACGATTTAGGAGCTAAACTTATCTATTCGAGAACAGCAACTGAATACAACATCTTATCTGCTGGTAGAACCAACTTCCTTGGAACATCAGTAGACTTCTTTGTTGCAGGTGATGAAGCTACAAGAACCAACTCAAATGCTACTTATGAAACTGCTATTATGGGTTATGCCGGAAGGTTTACTTACTCTTATGCTGATAAGTATTTATTTGAATTTAATGGTAGATATGATGGGTCTTACAAATTCAGTGAGGATTCAAGATTTGACTTCTTCCCGTCTTTCTCTTTAGGATGGAGACTATCTCAGGAAGAATTCCTGAAAAATTCGGAAGTTGTTAACAACCTTAAATTAAGAGCTTCTTACGGTAAGTTAGGTAATGACCGTATTGAACCTTTCAGATATATTGAAGTATTCTCTTTTAACGAGGCCTTTATCGATGATGGTAACGTTTCTAAAACGCTTTCAAGTAACGGTATCCCTGATCCATTGACAACCTGGGAAAAAGCAGAAACTTACAACCTTGGTATTGAATTAGGATTATGGAACAACCTTTTCAGCTTAGAAACTGATTTATTCTATAAAAGAACTACTGATATTTTAACAAGCAGAGCTTTAGAGGTACCTTCTACATTTGGAGGTCAGTTACCACTTGAAAATATTGGTATTGTAGACAACAAAGGGATTGATATTATTTTAAATCACAACAATACCATCAAGGACTTCACTTATTTTGTGAATTTCAATTTTGGATATGCTAAAAACGAAATCATAGATATCGCCGAGTCAGAATCAGTAAGTGATTTACTTAGACAAACAGGAAGATCTCTAGGTACCAGATATGGTTATTTAGCTGACGGATTGTTTTTAACACAACAAGAGATTGACGATCTTAATGCAAATGCTCAACAGCAGACAGGTGATGCCGGTGCGGTTTACCAAACACAAAACCCACAACCGGGAGATATCAAATACGTTGATGTAACCGGAGATGGTATCGTAAACGCCGATGACAGAACCGTGATCGGACGTGGAACTACTCCAGAGATATCTTATGGTATTAACCTTGGCTTCAGCTATAAGCAATTTGATTTCTCTGCGCTTTTCCAGGGAGCTGCTAACTTCGATATGTATTTATCTCAGGAGGCGTCTTGGGCGTTCTTTAACGGAGGTAAAGTATTCGATAAACACCTTGGGCGTGCGCAAATAGGAACTGATGGAAATGTTATTAATCCTGATGCGAGTTATCCAAGACTTACGTTAGCTAATAATGCCGTAAACGAAAGAGTTTCATCTTACTGGGTAGAAGCTGGTGACTATTTACGTTTTAAAAACTTAGAAATAGGTTATACGTTACCAAATTCAATTGCAGAAAAAATTGGACTTGATAAATTTAGAGTATATCTTAATGGGAGAAACTTATTTACCATTTCTGATATTAAACAACTTGATCCTGAAAACCCACAACAGAGAGGTTGGTTTTATCCACAACAAAAGGTTTATAGCCTAGGGTTTAACATTCAACTATAAAACGTTTACAATGAAAAAAATAAAGATATTATCTTGTTTAACCATAGCATTGTCGTTGTTATATTCTTGTAACAAGGACTCTATTGAACTGGAACCTCAGACTGCCATCTCATCTGATGTAATTTTCACAGATCCGGCATTTGCTGAGACGTATTTAAACAAAGTATATTCTGGTATTCCTAATGGTTTTAACCGAGGATGGTATATGTTAGATGCTGCCACTGATGATGCAGAGAACTCATACCCTTGGCCAGCTTCAAATACGATTTTCAACCCTTCTAATATCACTGCGGGTAATTCACCTTTTAATGGTTTGTGGTCAAACAGCTACAGCCAGATCAGAAGGTTAAATAACTTTATTGTTAATTATGACCAATTAGAAGGATCGGAAGGTTTAGTAAACCGTTTAAAGGCTGAAGCACATTTCCTTAGAGGTTTCTATTATTCATACCTCCTAAGAACTTTTGGTGGTGTGCCAATTATAACTGAACCTCAGGAACTGGACGACGACCTATTGGTATCCAGAAATTCAGAAGAAGAAACCTTGAACTTTATAGTTGAAGAATTCGATACTGCTATTTCATTATTTCAAAATGCCGAAAGCGCTGCTTCAACGAGAGGTGGTTTAGCTGCAGCATTAGCCATGAAAGGTCGTATACTTTTATATCAAGAAAAATATGCGGAATCTGCCAGTGCTTCTAAGCAGGTTATTGATTTAGGAACACACTCTCTGGATCCGGATTATCAAAATGTATTTTTGGATGATAATACCCCAGAGGTGATTTTTGATGTTCAGTTTAAAGATCCAGATAAAGGGCACTATGCGAACCTATTCAACACTCCTAAATCAACCAGAGAAATTAGTGGTTGGGGAGGAACAGGACCAACTCAAAATTTAGTTGATCAATATGAAATGCAAGCTACTGGTTTGCGTCCTGAAGAAGCAGGATCAGGTTATGATCCGGCAAGCCCATATGAAGGTAGAGATCCTAGATTTTACGCTTCTATCTTGTACGATGGTGCTGAGTGGAAAGGCTTCACAATAGAGCACCGTCCAGGAGGAGGAGAAAGCATTGCTACAAGTGGTGACTTTACCAGAACCGGATACTCATTGAAAAAATTCATTCAGGAAGACAGAAACCACAATTTAATAAGCACACAGCATTGGATTTATATCCGACTTGCTGAAGTTTATTTAAACTATGCAGAAGCTCTTATCGAATCGGGTAACAACCTAGATTTGGCTGTACAAGCTATCAATACTGTAAGAGACCGTGCTAACATGCCACCAATTGCATTAGCCGGGCAGGATGAATTAAGAGCGAAGCTTAGACACGAAAGAAGAATAGAACTCGTATTTGAAGAACATCGTTTCTGGGATATCAGAAGATGGGGAATTGCAGGAGACCCGGAAGTCTTAACCATTTACAGAGTCGACATGGATGCAAATGGCGACTTAATTGACGATGGAAAAGAAGTTTGGGAAACCCGTACCTGGAACGATCGAGATTACTTATTCCCTATCCCACAAAGTGAGATTGACAAAAACCCTAATCTAAAACCAAACAATCCAGGTTATGATTAACGGTAATTATCAATACTCATAAGATTAATTAAAAGAAAACCCATTTGTTTTATCAGATGGGTTTTCTATCTTTTTCACCGAAAATGATAAACGAATGAAAAAAGTAATCACACTAAGTTTTATACTTACATTTCTTGCATCTTGCAAAGAAAAAGAAACAAAAGAACCGGAAAAAGCAGTCGAAACACAGGAGCTGTTTACTGTTCTTTCTGATAATACTACTGGCATCCATTTTAATAATGAGCTTAAAGAAACTACCTATATGAACGGGTTGTTTTATGAATATTATTACAATGGCGGTGGCGTTGCGGTGGCAGATTTTAACAACGATGATCTTCTGGACATCTATTTTGTCGATTGTTTAAAATCGAACAAACTCTATTTGAACCAAGGTGATATGAAGTTCAAGGACGTAACTGAGGAAGCAAATGCACAAGGAGGATATGGATTTGGTACAGGAGTTACCGTAGTAGATATAAATAATGATGGACTCATGGATATTTACTACAGTAAGTCAGGTAAAATAAAAGATGCTGAAAAGAGACGTAATGAACTTCTTATTAACACCGGACTTAATAAAAACGGTATTCCTGTCTTTGAAGATAAGGCTAAAGAATACGGTTTAGATCTTCCTGATTTTACTACACAAACAGCCTTTTTAGATTACGACAAGGATGGGGATCTGGACATGTTTGTTATCAACCATGGGATCGAATTGTACGATGAAAATTCGATCGATCAACTCATTGATAAAAACAGCACTTACAGAGGTGAACGCTTGTACCAAAACAACAATGGAAAATTTGTTAATGTATCTGATAAAGCTGGTATTATCAACAATATGCTTGGATTTGGATTGGGTGTAGCCATCGGTGACCTCAACAACGACTTATGGCCTGACATCTACGTCGGCAATGACTTTTCTGAGAAAGATCATTTATACATCAACAATCAGGATGGAACTTTCAGAGAGGTTTCTTTACAATCATTCGGACACGTGTCTAATTTTTCAATGGGTAATGACATTGCAGATATTAACAATGATGGCCTTCTGGACATCATGGCTGTCGATATGATGGCAGAGGATAATTATACCCAGAAAACCAGTATGAGCGGGATGAACCCTGAGCGTTTTTACAAGCATGTCAATCTCGGGTTACATCATCAATACATGTATAATACACTTCAGCTCAACAATGGAATTGACGCTGAAACAGGAAATCCGATGTTTTCCGATATAGCTCAGTTAGCTGATGTATCGAGCACTGATTGGAGCTGGGCCCCATTATTTTTTGACATGGATAATAACGGGTATAAAGATATTTTTGTTT
The DNA here is from genome assembly GCF_000511935.2 of Zhouia amylolytica AD3. Classification (NCBI taxonomy): domain Bacteria; kingdom Pseudomonadati; phylum Bacteroidota; class Flavobacteriia; order Flavobacteriales; family Flavobacteriaceae; genus Zhouia; species Zhouia amylolytica. The sequence continues at coordinate 71,574 of NZ_AYXY01000022.1, forward strand.
CTAATGGTATAAAAAGAGATTTTAGAAATAACGATTTTGTACGATATCGCAAGAAAAAACAAGAGGAAGTTATTGAGAACGAAGCAATTGAAACCCAGAGTTACATAAAAGACTTAATGGATAAAATGCCATTAAGAAAAAAGGAGAATTACTTTTATCTAAACAATTCGGACCTAAGCTTTAAAAAATTAAAGCTCAAGCAACCTGAGTCGAATTCAAATGGAGCTGCTTATGCCGATTTAGATAATGATGGTGATCTGGATATCGTGGTGAACAATTCGGCTAGCATGTCTTTTATTTACCAAAACAACACCATTTCCGAAAACAATTACATAAAGGTTAAACTTAAAGGGTCTAAAGACAACGTTTTTGCGGTTGGTTCACGTATTGAATTGTATAGTGAGAACGGGAAACAAATTGCTGAGAATTATTTTTCCAGAGGGTTTCAATCTGCTACCGCTGATAAAATACATTTTGGTCTTGGAAACACCCCAGATATTGATAGCATTCGCGTTATATGGCCTGATAACAAAATAACTGCTCTAACGAATATAAAGGGTGGACAAGAATTAGAAATAAGCTATCCTGAGGGAACAAGCGATGAGGCAGTGGCTGAAAATCCAAATAACAGGTTATTTAAAGACATTACCGAGGAAACCGGAATCGCTTATACCCATACTGAAAATGATTTTAACGATTTCTATAAGGAAACGCTTCTACCTCATAGGATGTCAAGATTAGGACCTGCCCTGGCTATTGCTGATGTTAACGGTGATGGTTTGGAAGATTTCTTTATAGGTGGAGCCAAAGATCAGGCTAGTGCCATTTACCTGCAGACATCAAATCGCACCTTTGAAAAGAAGGTTACTCCGTTCACCGGTGATTCAAATCATGAAGATACGGGTGCACTATTCTTTGACGCTGACCAGGATGGCGATATGGACCTATATGTTATTAGCGGCGGCTATGAATATGAGCCCAACCATCCTTACTATCAAGATCGCTTATATGTAAATGACGGTAAAGGTAATTTCAGTAAAAATATTTCAGCTTTACCGGAGATAACAGGTAGTGGCTTAAGAATTAGTGCTAATGATTACGACAACGACGGAGATATAGACCTGTTTATAGGGACTCGTGTACAACCAGGTTTTTATGGGCGCTATTCAAAAAGCTACTTATTAGAAAACCAAAGCAGTGCAGACCAAATTAAATTTGTCGATGTTACGGAAAGTAAAATACCGGATATGTTAGACCATACCATGATTACTGCTTCCCTGTGGCACGATATAAATAATGACGATGTCGCCGATCTTATTGTGGCCAATGAATGGGGTCCGATTGAAATATTTATTAATGAAAAGGACGGATTTATTAATAAAACTTCTGACTATGGCCTTGACAAAGAAATTGGTTGGTGGAGCAGCTTAGCTGTTGAGGACATTGACCAGGATGGCGATGCCGATATTATAGCCGGTAACTTAGGACTGAATTATAAATATAAAGCGACAAAAGATGAGCCTTTCTTTATGTTTGTTAACGATTTTGACAAGAACGATACCGACGATATCGTTTTAGGGTATCAACAAAAAAATGAAATTTATCCTGTAAGAGGAAGAGAGTGTTCTTCCGGACAAATGCCTTTTATTAAGAAGAAATTCAAGACGTACAACGAATACGGAAGTGCGAATATCAAAGACATCTATGGTCAGGAACTTGAGAAAGGTATATCCTATGAAGCAAATAATTTTGCTACCAGTCTATTGATTAATAAAGGCACTTCATTTGAATTTAAACCTTTAGAAAATCACGCCCAGTTATCGTCGGTTAACAAAATTATAGTTGACCACTTTACTGACAACAAAGAAAAAGAAATCTTGCTATTAGGTAATCTTTATGGCTCTGAGGTGGAAACCCCAAGGAATGATGCAAGTTATGGACAGTTATTACAATTATCCCAAAACGGAAATTATCAAGTAATACCAAACAATGATATTAATTTATGGGCCGGTGGAGATGTAAAAGATGCTTCAATTATTACTGTTGGGAATAAAAAGGCACTTCTAATCGCCAGGAACAACGATGAACTTTCATTGATTTCAATAAACTAACCCAATAAAAAAACCCGATTTGAGTATGCTCAAAATCGGGTTTTTTTATTTCTTATATCAAGCGCTAAAAATCGCTCATTTGCTCTAAAGCTACCTCTACTTCTTTTACAGGTAATTTACAGGTCTTATTTTGACACACGTAAATAAATGTCTGCCCTTCAACATATCTATTTTCAAAAAGACTCAAAGTCGAAGGCTCTTTAGTGCCAATCACAATACTATTAGGCAAATAATTATTATTTATTTTTTTAACCTTTGAAAAGGCATTTTCTCCAACTATGACTATTTCATAAAAAGGAAAGGCCTCATTTAAAGAAAGGTTGAGCCATTTCGCATAGTTGGCAGGGTGTTTAATTAAAGAAGGCTTCATATTGGAAAGCATTTTTTCATAATATGATTCATATGCATTTTCTCCCTTGATATGATATAATTGGAAAAAGTTCTTTGCCATTAAAGTATTTGGTGATGGTATAACACCATCATCTGTTTTAACGAGTTCTGAGAACACAACAGTACCCTGATTAAAGGTAAACATCCCTGAATCAGGCTCATAAAATAGCTTCATCACCTTATCCATAAGTCCGCTAGCCTTATCAATATACATTTCATCGAGAGTAACTTTATACAATTCGATCAGGGCATCGATAGTAAATGCATAGTCGTCTAAAAATCCACTTTCTGATTTTACATTATCATTTAGTGTATGTTTCAATTCACCTTTGGCATCCATACCCTTATTCAAAATGAATGCCGCTGTATTCATGGCATTATTCAATAAATTCTCATCCCCTAAGGCTTTATATGCATCCACAAATCCATTAATCATTAATGCGTTCCAGGAGGTAATCTTCTTTTCATCTACCACCGGTTTAACACGTTCCTCCCTGATTTTTGCAAGTTTATTAATACAGCCTTCAATTCGTTGCTTCACGTTTGCGAGTTCAAGGTTGTTTTGTTTGGCATAATCCTCTAAACTCATTGACCTGTAAAGGTTATAATAGGCTCCCTCAAATGGTTCATTCGCTATTCCATAAAGTGATTCAAACAGTTCATAATCGTCATTAAGAATTTCTTTCAACTCCTGTTTGGTCCATAGGTAATAGCCCCCTTCCCTACCTTCACTATTAGAGTCTATAGAGGCAAAGTATCCCCCATTCTCATCATGCATTTCATTCTTCGTAAATTCGATGAGACCTTCCAAAACTTCTTTATATAATTCATTTTGATAGTTTTTATAGGCTTGTGCATATAAACTCATTAACTGTGCATTATCATAAAGCATTTTTTCAAAATGAGGTACCTTCCACTGCGAATCGACACTATATCTGAAAAAGCCTCCACCAACAACATCATTAACGCCTCCGAGTGCCATTTTATCCAAAGAGTTTTTGACATGTGTGTTCGCCAGCTGATCATCAGATAAAAAAGCATATTTCATAAGAAAACTTATCCGTTCAGGAACCATAAATTTTTGACCTCCCTTATCACCACCATACAAGAGATCCCATTGTTCAGACCAGCTATCTACAGCTTGTTTAACATCCTCTAAGGTGATTTGCTCTTTTGGAATGTCGATAATAGCATTTATTTGTTTAACTCCAGCGGCAATTGAATTGGCATACTCGTTGGCCTTATCAGGATATTGATTGTAAAAGCTCACCATTTTCTTCAGCACTACTTCCCACTCGTCTTTACTATGGTAAGTACCGGCATATAATGGCTTACCATTCGGAAGTGCCACCACGTTTAAAGGCCATCCTGAATTCCTGTTCATTATTTGAGCCGCCGTCATGTATAATTGGTCGATATCAGGGCGCTCCTCTCTGTCAACTTTAATATTAATGAACTTTTCATTCATATATTCAGCGATCAGCGTATCCTGAAATGTCTCTCTTTCCATTACATGACACCAATGACAAGAAGCATAACCAATACTAATCACCAATAATTTATTTGCATCCTGAGCTGTGTTAAACAGGCTATCATTCCATGGCTCCCAATGTACCGGATTATGTGCGTGCTGTTTAAGGTACAGACTCGATTCATTAACTAAATTATTCGTGAATTTTGGCTCTTTAGAAGGTTTTGATTGATTATCACCACACCCCACCAATGCCAACATAAAAAGACAGATAATAATATATTTTTGACTCACACCTGATAAGATTTGAACAAATATAATCGAAAAAAAGAACCTTTATTTGTTAATACCGATCAGAAAAAAGATAAAAGAAATCATCGTAAACCTCCATGGAAAGATTACTTCAATGAAATAACCATCGAATAAGATTCCGGTTCTTTTAAAAAATAAAATAAGCATTTTAATAAATGCTATGTTTTGATAATTATGGTAGTTGAGTTTTTACCAATTAATGGCTTCGTTACTTCTTAAAACTAAAAAAGGGATCTTCAAATTAAAACCAATTTTTTCCACTTGTTGCCTGGTCAATAATCGCTCCAGAAACGAATGCTTCCTGTTCATCATTACCAGCATATCATATTGCGAATCTTTCAGGTAGCTTTCTAATGTTTCAGTCATTGTTTCCTTAGTGTTAGTGTTCTCTTTAAATTCATAGGTCAATCCCTCCAAGGCCTCTTTCAAGCTTTCTTTATTTGATAACTGACCATTCGTTAAATCATAACCTTCGGAAACATAAAGTATGGTAATCGTTGCGTTGTGTAATCGAGCGATTTCTTTTAAAAGCTCCAATTCATCTTCTCTATAAGGACGCAAATAATCGGTAAAAAAGAGTAGTTGCTTTACCTCAGCATACTGATAGTCATCCGGCACTGCTAATATTGGAATTTTTGCCTTCCGAATGGTATAAACGGTATTGGAACCAAATAGAATTCGTTTTGCTCCTGTTGCCCCTTTCGTTCCCATTACAATAATATCGACCTGTTCTTTATCAGACACTTTATTTATTTCATCTGTTAAAATATTAAAAGCATTACGCGAATAATACCGATGCTTTTCGTTAAAATAGTATTTGGATAGATCTTTAAGGGTATGGTCCATATTTTCAAGGACAATATCAACTTCAGGATCATTAACCGCACTAAATACAGGACCTCCTAAAGCATAATCTACCCTGTAAAAAGGAGGTGTGTAGGTGTGTAACACAAAAAAATCGCAAGCTATATCCTTATACAACTGGACTCCATAACTTATAGCATTCCAGGCGTTATCAGAAAAATCAGTGGGAAATAATACTTTTTTCATTTTACCGAACTTTTGTGTCTTATAAAAATACGGTTGCTTCGAAGAAAAAAAAATGACAATAATCATCATAACCAACTGAATCATTGATAATTAGCTATTTTATACGTAACTTATTAAAATATTTGGATCTAGTGTTAGGTAGTGGTTGTTGAATTAAACTCTGGAAATTATGGCACTCAATTTTAATGCATATGCAGCCGAAGGAAACAGCTTTTTAAAGAAATATGCTAAAGATTTAGACATGGGTACTGACACGGATAGAGCGGGAAGGGTTTTATCTGCTATTTTACATGGTCTTCGAGAAATAATCTCTTTCGAAGAATCGCTTCAGCTGATTGCTCAGTTTCCTATGTTTTTAAAGGCTGTTTATGTTAACGGATGGTCTACAAGAACCAAACATAAACGGATCAAAAACATGACGGCGTTTATCGATCTGGTACGTTCATTTGACGGGAGTTCCTCGATCCATGATTTAGGGTCTGATGAAAAGGCCGAACAATATATAATCACGACCTTTATCTCCTTACGACAATACATTTCTTTGGGAGAGCTGGAAGATATCAGAACAGGACTTCCAAAGGATCTTAAAAGTATGGTATATCACAATATCATGTTTTAGCATGAACTAAAAACAAAGAAAGAGGTGTCTTTTGACACCTCTTTCTTTTAAGTATACCTCAATACTAATTAACTCAAAGAACTAATCTTTTATCAGTGCTAAATTACTGCTTCGAAGGTTTAGATAACATGATATTTATCATGCATGATCAACTTATTTGTTCGTGTAATACCAGAAATGGTATGTGGGTATGATAGCTAATTTCCGCAACCGTAGGTTTGAAGAGAATTTGTTGAAAGAAATTAAGATTCTTTGCCACCATGGCTATCATATCAATATCCCGGCTTTCCGTGAAACATTGTACCGCTTTATCTAGTCGCTTACTGGTTACCTGATGAAAACTATGATTGAACTTATCGAAATAATCATCTAATAATTCTTTATTCTTTAACTGCTCCTGATCTAAATGTTCAAAGTGCTCTTTAACGGCATGTAAGCAGCGAATAGAAGCACCATGTTTTTGTGCTAAATCCATCAAGGTTACCAATACATTGAGTGGATAAAAAATTCTGTAATCCGTTGGAAAGGCTATTTCCTCAGGGATCTTTGCCTTCGCCTTTTCAGGGATCACCAGTAGCGGACATTTCACCCTGGTAATCACATCACTGGTATGGCTTCCTACAATATCTTTTTTAAGGCTAGAGGCTCCCTTGGTTCCCATTATAATGAGATCTATTTTTTTCTCACTCACCTGTTTTTTAATGGCATCTACAAGAAAATCATACTCTACCAATATCCCGAAGCTATGATTTGTACCAGGGAATTTCTCATAGATTCGTCCAAGCAGACTTTTTAATTTAGCCTTTGAGCGATCAATCTGTTTTTTATCAATGGTCGAGTTATACGGAAGTGTAGCGGTATCATTAAAAGCATACATACCCAGATCTTCTACATAAAGCAAATAAAATTGACACCTTTCTTTTTCAAAAAGCGTCAACCCGTATACGATTGCATTCCATGAATTATCGGAAAAATCAGTAGGTATTAATATGTTTTTCATTTTGTTATTTATTACAATAACAAAATTATCTAAACTCTTAACCGTTAAATATGATATATATCAAACCTCTATAAAAAAATGATCTTAATCTACATTTCTCAAACGTTCAATATCCAGGACTTTAATGTTTCGTCCTTCTACAGCAATCAACCCTTCTTTTTTAAGTTCTGACAACGTTCTTATGAAACTTTCAGGAGCAATTCCGGCAACACTTGCTAAATCGTTACGTGAAATCTTTATCCCTTCACTTTTGTTCCTATCGAACTGATCTACGAATTGAAGAATGGTAGCAGCTGTTTTCCTTCTTACCGAACCATAGGCCATTTGAAGTAATTGGTTATTAAATTCGGTTAATCCTTCCGCTAAGAAATCAACAATTTCTATAGATAGCTTTTTATTATCATTAAGGATCGTAGAGAGTATGTCTTTTTTCACTGCGTAGACGGTTGTGTTTTTAATCGCCTTGGCATATTCTTTATAGGGGATATTCTGAGTAAAAGAACTGTATCCAAAAAAGTCATCTTCTTTACTCACCTTTGTTATCAATTCTTTTCCTTGTTCGTCTATTTTAAAAGACTTAACCATTCCCTCCTCTATCAGGAACATATAGTTAGAGTGATTACCTTCGGAATAAATCAAGGCTCCTTCTTCATAGGTGAACATTTCTCCTTCGTCTAAAAAGTAATTTTTAAGCTGATTAATATTAGCGATCTCATCTTCACGATCGCCATTAGACGCCTCAACCTGATTCATATCACTTAAAATTCGAACTTTAGCAAGTCTACTTTCGATTGCGTTAATAAGTTCCTCTTCTTCAAATGGTTTCGTAATATAATCGTCGGCTCCGAGGTTCATTCCTCTTCTTACCTCATTTCGCTCCGTTTTTGCCGAAAGAAAAATAAATGGGATTCTTTTGGTTCGGTCATTTTTAGACAAAGCCTCTAACACCCCATAGCCATCTAATTCAGGCATCATAATATCGCATACAATAATATCGGGCAATTCCTTCTCAGCCAACAACACCCCTTTTTTACCATCAGATGCGGTAACAACATTATAATTAGACAATTCCAGTAATTCTGCAGTATTTTCTCTTAGTATAACATCATCTTCAACTAACAGTACTTTTTTCATGAGCCTTATGATTTGGTTTTATTTGGTAATTCTATTTTAAAAACTGATCCTTTTTCGAGTTCACTTTCAAAGCTTATAGTTCCTCCCAGATCTTCTACGTGACTTTTCACAATATTTAACCCAATACCAGTTCCCTGGGTAATTAATGCATTCTGGGCCCTAAAATAACGCGAAAAAATATGTTTTTGGTCCTCCTTTGGAATCCCAATTCCCTCATCTCGGACGGTAAAGAGGAAATTGTTATTTTCCTTGAAGGCAACTTCTATAAAAATGGTGGAATTTTCAGGGGAGTACTTTATGGCATTCCCAATAATATTGGATAGTATAAGTTTAAAAATCTTTTCATCCTGAGCAATTACATACTCATCAATATCATCCGGAAACTGAATTTTCTGACCAGACTTAAGCGTCATGTTCGCATCGTATAAGATTTCATTAAAAACTTTACTTAAGTTGAATTTGGCAAATTTATAATCAATCTTACCTGAGTCGATACGTTCGATTGAAAGGAAATCGTTTAAAATACCGTTTAAATTTCTAACGGTTCCTTTAATGGTATTTATATGTTTATCTCTTTTTGGTTGTTGCTCTCCCTCCGTATATTTACCTAAGAGCATTGAAGAAGTTAGAATACTACTCAGTGGGGTTTTGAACTCATGAGAAACCATCGACAGGAATTTAGTCTTCAACTCATTGAGTTCTTTTTCCTTTTGTAATGCAATTTTGGCCTGACTCTCTGCTTCAATTCTCAACCTAACTTCCTTGGTGAGCTGAGCTACAGAATCTCGCAGTGCTTTGGTACGCTGCTTTATTTTATCTTCAAGGTGTTCATTGAGTTCTCTTATGACGTTCTCTGACTCTATACGCTTGGTAACATCCATCACAATCGCCATTATATATACCTTATCGTAAATATGAAATGGGTTCAGTCCGATTTCAACATAAAACTCTTCTCCATTCTTTTTAACTCCACTTAACTTCCTTCCTTCTGCCATTTTACGTTGGCTGGATTCTGCAAAATAACCATCATAGTGGCCGACATGTTTTTGATGGTAACTTTGCGGAATAAGTATGTTTAGATTTTGGCCTTTGAGTTCATCTTTTTCGTAACCAAACATTTGCTCCATCGGACTATTGGTGGCTACTATATTTTGATGCTCATCGACCACCAGAATCCCTTCTGAAATAGCCTCTGAAAGTATATTAAAAATGTCTTTGTCTTCTTGAAAAAACCTCATAGGTTGGAAACACAGCTTAAAATTACAAAGTTATTTATCCCTCCGCTCAAAAGAAAAGAAAAAGGTACAATATTTTTATAAAATAAGCTGTAATACTAAGGAATTTTCAATTATATCTTAAATGTAATTACAGGTAAATTAACGTGAGTAGCTATGTCTTCTCCAACGCTTCCCATAAAAAAGTGCGATACTCCCTTTCTACCATGAGTGGCCAGGGAAACAACATCTGCTTCGATAGCTTTACTGAATGCATAAATCCCACTTTCAATATTATAATCATTATAATAATGAACCTTATGATTTGGATTTATAACCCCCTCATTAGCCACACTTAAAAATTCATTTACCCGTTGATCTAATTCGGAAGTACTTCTGAATTCTTCATTAGGTAAATTCACATAAAGTAAATGAACTTCACTACCGAAATTATTAAAAAAGTGCATTGCTTTTCTATAAGCTTTCAAGGCATCAGGTTTAAAATCACAAGCAAAAACGACCTTTTTCATATTAAAGTTTTCACAAGGTTCTTTAATAACCATCACCGGGAAGTCTGAAGTTCTTATAATTTTTTCCGTATTAGAACCTACAAACATCTCAGAAAGTCCAGTATATCCATGAGATCCCATAACCACAAAATCTACTCCTTTATCATGTGCCAGATTATTCATTTCTGAAAACATCTTATAATTCTGAACCACTACTTCAGTCTCGACACCTTTCATAAAATCCTTTTCAAGCAGTTCATTAAAACGTTTCCTGGTGAGTTCCAGATAATAAATGGCTTCCGCTTGTTTTTGATCTTCTTCTGAAATAAATACGGACTGAGCAATGCCCATCATATGGAACAATAAAATTTTAGCATTAGATTTTTCAGCTATTTGTGCCGCTACTTGCAGTGCAAAATTTGAATGTTCCGAAAAGTCTGTTGGTACTAATATTTTTTTCATTTTCTTAATTTTTCACATATTAAAGACGTGGATCTACATCACTAATGTACTATGGATGAGGCAGATGATAAATGATATATATCATTTTAAAAATGTAATAGAAATTAGATTTTTAATAAAAAATCTGAGCATCATGAAACATTGCGTTTATTTTATTATTGCCCTCCTGCTTTCATGTAGCTCAGATAACAATAAAATATCACCTACCCGATCAGACATTGTTGAATCCGTTTATGCTTCTGTAACTATTCAGCCGGATAGCCTTTATAACATCTATTCGGCTGTTGGCGGCATACTGGATTATAATTACGTTGAGGAAGGTACGATCGTAAAAGCTGGCCAGCCTGTTATTCAAATTATTAATAACACCCCTCTCTTAAACACAAAAAACGCCAAACTCGCCTATGAACTTGCAAAAGAAAACCTAGAAGGGAGTGCTGCCATTCTCGATGCCATAGAAGAGGAAATTCAAACCGCCTTTTTAAAATACAAGAACGACTCCATCAATTACTTTCGGCAAAAAAATCTCTGGGAGCAACAAATTGGTTCTAAACTGGAATACGATACCAAGGAGCTCAATTACCAACTTTCAAAAAATCAATTATCCTTACTAAAGAATAAATTCAACCGAACTAAATATGAATTGAACACTCAACTACTTCAAGCAGAGAACAATTATAAAACCTCAAAAATAAACACGACAGACTTCACTGTAAAAAGTAAATTAAACGGAAAGGTATATGCGCTTTATAAGAATCCCGGAGAATTGGTGTCAATTCAGGAATCTTTAGGAACAATTGGCTGTAAAGAAAAGTTTATCATCGAAATGTTGGTTGATGAAGTTGATATTGTACACATAAAAAAGGGACAAAAAACACTGATTACTCTGGACGCATACGGAAACCAGATCTTCGAAGCTGGCATTGATAAGATTTATCCAACGAAGGATAACAGATCCCAAACTTTTTTGGTTGAAGCATTGTTTAAGAATCCCCCCGATGTATTATACCCCGGCTTATCCGGAGAGGGAAACATTATTATTTCTCAAAAGAAAAACGTGCTTACCATTCCTAAGGAATACCTCATAGAACAAAATCAGGTACTCACCAAAGAAGGAAAGGTTGAAGTTAAAACCGGATTAGAAAGTTTAGATCGAGTGGAAATTCTCGAAGGACTCAGTGAAAATTCAATACTTTTAAAACCAGGGACATGATTAACTGGAGGGTATTACTTGCAATAGCTAAAACGCATTTGACAACCAAGATGAAATCTACAGTAACTGCTTCATTAGGAGTTACCTTTGGTATCGGTGCCTATATTACTCTTGTTAGTTTTATGACGGGTCTGAATAATATGCTGGATGATCTCATTCTGAATCAAACCCCACACATACATCTTTACAATGAAATTGAGCCTTCAAAAAAACAGCCTGTGGCCTACTTTAAAGAGTTTCAAGATGCACTTCAAATTACCCATTCTGTAAAACCAAAACAAAGTCAGCGTAAAATCCACAATGCATTACCCATTTTAAAGAGTTTACAGCAAGATCCCAATGTGCTGGGTGCCACCCCACAATTACAAGCTCAAATATTTTACTTATCCGGTTCAATTGAATTAGGAGGGCAACTTACAGGAGTAGACATTATGGAGGAGGTTAGGTTATCTAACCTTGCCGATTACATTGTGGAGGGGAGCCCTGAAGACCTTAAGAACAACCTTAATGGTATTTTACTTGGAGCCGGTTTAGCCAAAAAAATGTCCTTGAGCCTGGGTGACAGGGTTCAGGTAAGTACGGTAAATGGTGTTATATCTCCTTTAAAAATCGTTGGAATTTACCAAAGCGGTATTGCTGACATTGACAACATAAAGAGTTTTGCTAATTTACAAACAGTACAAAAACTAGAGGGAGAGGCTGAAAATTTTATTACCGATATTAACATTAAACTCAAGAACATCGATCTTGCAGTTTCATTAGCAGATAAGCTAGAAAAACAATTTGAAGTAAAGGCCGTAGATATCAAACAAGCCAACGCTCAGTTTGAGACAGGATCAAATATCAGAAACCTGATCACCTATGCAGTTTCGATTACATTACTAATCGTTGCAGGTTTTGGGATATACAATATCCTGAATATGTTGATCTATGAAAAAATGAAAGACATTGCTATTTTAAAAGCCACAGGATTTTCGGGTACAGATGTACAAATAATATTCATGAGTCAGGCTATCATTATTGGCATCATTGGAGCCGTATTAGGCCTTACAATCGGTTATATCCTGTCAAGAATTATAGATACTATTGCTTTTGAAACGGAAGCGTTACCTACTATAAGTACCTATCCGATTAATTATAACATATGGTATTATATTATCGGCTCAGGCTTTGCATTAATCTCCACTTTTATAGCAGGATATTTTCCATCTAAAAAGGCAAAAAAAATAGACCCGGTACGAATTATCAGGGGCACTTAGAATTAAACGATATGGAATTGGTTTTAGAAGCAAATAACATTGATAAATATTTTAAAAAGCCCGTACTATTTCATGTACTTCATCACATCTCGTTACAAATAAAAAAAGGAGAATTTGTGAGTATCATGGGGAAGTCAGGCTGTGGAAAATCTACGCTTCTTTACATTCTTTCTACCCTCGACACTGCTTACGAAGGAAAATTATTCATTAATAACGAATTGGTTACCGGTAAAAATCAGCAGGAACTGGCTCATTTAAGAAACGAAAGTATTGGGTTCGTTTTTCAGTTTCATTACCTCCTGTCTGAATTCAGCGTACTGGAAAACATCATGTTACCTGCTAAAAAACTGGGTATTAAGACCTCTGAAGAAATTGAACACGATGCTATACTAAAGCTAAAAATGCTCAACATTGAACACATTGCTCAAAAAAGAGCCAGCAGAATTTCCGGTGGTGAAAAACAACGTGTCGCTATTGCACGAGCCCTTATAAATAATCCATCAATTCTTATGGGTGATGAGCCAACTGGAAATTTAGACAGCTATAATTCGAATAACATTCTAAACATATTTAAAGAATTAAAGGAAGAACGGGGCATGTCGCTATTAATCGTAACACATGATATTGATTTTGCTAATGAAACCGACCGCATCATTGAAATGGAAGATGGAACCATCATATCATAAACAACTGTAAAACAGATGTTAAAATGATTTTTGTCATTTAAAAAAACCTCATCATTCACTACCTTTAAATACTAAAATATTCCGTCATGAATGACTTTAGATATAGGCCAAAAGACGATTATATCCCAAAAGCCAATTGGGAAGAACTTTTTGTGCTTACGGAACATTGGCAATCAGATTTAGAATTTTATCAAGATGATTTAAAATTTTTAAATCATTTGATAGATAAGTATTTTATATGGCTAACCGACAAAAAGCATATTGATAAGGTAAGAGATCTGGAAGTGAACTTATTGGAAATAACCAAAAAATGTGAATCGCTGTTAGGCCAGACCTCAAAACACTTAACGCATATTGAAGAGATCATGAGTGATCCGTTCACCTACGATGCTCAAAAATTCAGGGAAGAACATCAATTATTGGAGGATGCGATCAGTGATTTTATAAAACAATTCAGAAAAAGCAGAAAAGCAGCATTTGCCATTACCGAATATGTCATTGACAGCGAAAAATTATCTTATCTGTTAAAAGATTAATCATCAAAATTACAGTCATGGGAGAAATTGCAACATCAAACAGGCAGATTACCTTATTCTATAGTTCAAATTCTACGAGAGCTAAAAAAACATTGGCCTATGCTAAGGCAGAAGGAATTCCGATCCAGGAAGTAGATATTCTTAAAACGAAACTGACCGGGACTCAGATAGCAGAAATAGCAGACCGGTTAAATATAAAAATCAAAGATTTAATCAACCAGGATCACCCTGCTTATAAATCTAAATTTCAACGACAGGACTTTTCTTCGGAAGACTGGATTAAGCTAATACAACACCATCCTGATATAATGAAGCAACCCATTGCCATCAGAGGTGATATATCGATACTTGTTGAAACCCCCTCTGATATTATTAAGATTTAAAACGGTTAATCATTTTGCTTTTCCTGTTCTTTTTCGAGTTTCTTATAATATCTTCGAAATAAAAAATTGTGCTTTAACGCCTCCATATTTTGATTGAAGCTCTCTGTCCCTGATTCTATATTTTGAATGGTCTTCTCTAATTGCTGCACCAATACCGTATCGGTTGTTAAATAATTTAAAGCTCCCTTCCCTCCTTTTATATCATATACGATAAGGTTAAGGTTTGTTAGCAGCGAATCAAGATTTTCTCCCGAATTCTCCAAATCCCTGATTACACTTTTTAACCTCATTCCTGATAGGGTATCTTTAAATAATACATTAGCGATACTATTTTCCCTATCCACCCCATTTAAGGTCGCACTAAGCTGTTCTAAAGAAGTCGTTGCCTTATAACTGGCATATTTTAAGTTTGTTAAGGTTTTACTCAAATCTTCAGCCATGGCGGTATCGTTTAAAAGTCTCCCCAGGGTTCCTTTTCCCTCTGTAAGGGCTTCCGTTACTTTGAGCAAATCGGCTGTAAGCAAGGCTGCATTTTCATTGGTTACACTCAGCGTGCTCAATAGGTCGTCTGCTCCTATTTTACTATATGACCTTATCTGATCACCATCTTGCACAGGTTGGTGGGTATTTTTGCCTGGAATGATATTAATAATCATATTTCCAACCAAGCCATCAGTTCCGATCGTAGCAACAGCATCTTTCTTAATAAATGGTTGAATTTCCTCTTTTAAAACCATTACCACTTTAATCGTGGTGTCGTTTTGCATGGTTATGCTTTTAACCGTACCTACATTAACGCCGGAAAAACGCACATTATTCCCTTCCTTCAATCCGTTTACATTGTTGAAAAGAACACCAATCGAAAATGTTTTACTAAACATATTCTCATTGTTGCCAATTAAATAGGCTGCCACCACTAAGAATGCAGTAGCTACGGTAACCAGGATTCCTAACCTTAATCTTTCTGATGCTGAACGTGCCATAATTTTTTATTTAAAGAAGGCCTTTACCTTCGGATCGTCTACTTTTATTAATTCCTGATAAGTTCCCTCCGCATAATTGATACCATCAACCAATAATATCATACGATCTGAAATCACTCTCGCACAATCAACATCGTGTGTTATGATTAGTGCAGATGTTTTATATTGTTGTTGGATCTTTTTCATTAGTACAATGATTTCTTTAGAGGTGATGGGGTCTAAACCACTGGTAGGCTCATCATAGAAAATAATTTTCGGCTTCATAATTAGGGTCCGTGCCAAGGCCACCCTTCGCTGCATCCCTCCTGACAACTCTCCGGGCATTAAATCTACAGTATGAGCCAAGCCGACACTCTCAAGCGCCTCTAACACCATATGATCAACTTCTATATTTTTCCCAAAACGCTCACGATGGCGACGCAAGGGAAATTCAAGGTTTTCTCTAACCGTCATAGAATCGTATAACGCACTTCCCTGAAATAAGAATCCGATATCGGCTCTTAATTCATCTAAGGAAGACTGGTCGAGGTGAACTATATCTTTACCCATTATATTAATAACGCCCCTGTCTGGTTTCATCAAACCAATCAAACATTTAATCATCACAGATTTTCCAGAACCGGATTTTCCCATGATGACTAAATTCTCTCCTTTGAAGAGCTTCATATTAAAACCATTTAAAACATGGTTTGAGGCAAAACTTTTCTCAAGATCTTCCACTATTATTATTACTTCCTGACTATCAAGTTGCTTTTCTTTATCCTGTTCCTGTATGTTTTCAAAAGGCTTCATAAATCGTAGAAAATATCAGAAATTATCACTGCTATAAAATCAAGGATGAATATTAACAAGGATGACATTACCACAGCCGTATTAGCCGCTAAACCTACCCCTACCGTTCCTTTTTCACAATAATATCCTTTAAAACATCCTACTAGGCCTATGGCAAAACCAAAGAACACCGACTTGATTACGGCCGGGATTAAGTCACTAAAGTTTAAAGCGTTGAACACCTGATTAAAATAAAGGCGGGCCGAAACATCTCCTTTGAAATGTTCTACCAAAAAAGATCCATACAGTGCCAAAACATCGCCATAAATCACTAACAACGGAACCATAAGGGTGGTTGCGGTAATTCTGGTAACTACGAGAAATTTAAAAGGATTTGTACCCGAAACTTCCATGGCATCTATTTGCTCCGTAACTCTCATAGAACCAAGTTCAGCCCCAATCCCTGAGGCCACCCTTCCAGCACATATTAATGCAATTATAACCGGACCAATTTCTCTTACTATGGATATTCCAACCATGGACGGCATCCATGAAACGGCTCCAAATTCCTGCAAAGTCGGTCGAGTTTGTAAGGTAAGTACCAACCCAATTATGAACCCTGTTAAACTTACCAATGGTAATGATCTGTTACCTACACTATAACACTGCTTCAATAATTCATTAAACTCATAAGGAGGCTGAATTGCTTCTTTAAAGAAGTGTCCTGCAAAAAAGGTAAGCGCTCCTATTTGTTTAAAGAAACTACTAATTAAGCTTCCTATAGACTTTTCTGATAACATCATAAACCTTTAGGTTCTTAAAGTTATGTTGCTTAAGAACGAATTAAAATGATATAAATCATTCCTAAGTTACTGATAATTATCATTCTAATTATCATTACTATCCAGTAAATTGATGAATTACGAACATAATTTAATTGGTAGTCATGAAAACAATTATAAAAAATTCCGATTTACATTTTGAGCATTCTTTATGGGAAAAAGAATTACTCTTCTGGCAAGATGAGATAAAATCATTTAAAAACAGGCTCTCTGAGATTCAAAAGCGTTGGACCGATGATACGGTTTTATCAGCGCTAGATCAGTATGAGAATCAATTCATCATACAACTAGAAAAAATAGATCAACTTAAAGATGATATACGAACCCATGAGCATGGCATTTCAAACCAACTAAAAGCCAATCAGGAAGCTATAGATATGGTAGGTTTGAAATATCACATGGAAATGAGAGACCGCATGGAAACGCAACGTCAAATCTACCATGACTTGAAAAAAAGATTTTTTGAATATCTCTCTAAATACTTATGATCTGAAGACAATTTAAACGCAAAGTAAAAGAAAATCAAGCTATTAAAATTACGTATTTGATAATTTATTTAAAGCATGATTTTGGTCATTTTATAAATATTATTTTTCCTGTTATTTTACTTATAGATATTTATAAATATTCAAGGTGATGTCAATATAAATCCGTAACTTCTAAATCGAATTGAAGGACTTATATTAAGTCTCCGAAACCTATTGTATAACCTAAAAATACGCTTACTATGAAAATAGATATTCAATTTGAAAAAATGAGCTCAAATAGTTATGTAGAAAAATTAGCAACCAAAAAGCTTAAGGATTTAGGTGAAAAATACGATTGGATTTTGAACGCTAATGTCTTTTTCAAAAAAGATAATGACACTAAGGGTAAAGGGAGAATTTGCAAAATCCGATTAAGAGTTCCAGGTTATGACCTTTTCGCATCTTCAGATCAAGAGTCTTTTGAAATAGCTTTAGCTGAAACATTAAAAGATCTGGAACGACAAATCAGAAAGAGAAAAACTCAGATGAGCACACATTAATCTCGATATATTTAAAGAAAGCCTCCTATGCTAAAATAGGGGGCTTTTTATTTTAAAAGATGTTTCGCTTTAGATTCTTTCATAATCTCCTGAACCACCACATATAACTTCAATTTTAGTTCATTAAACTGAGAAATGAAGTGTACAATTTTATCTTGTAGCATTCTATGTGTAGCTTTTACTTCCTTTTCCTCAAAAGGTTGATCTACACCATCAATGAGAACTTCCAGTTCATTATTATGACTCCGAACTTCATCAATGTAAGGCTTTATCTGATCACCTATCACCGATAATTCCTGAGCTATGCTCTTTCCCTCATCATAATACTTTTCAGAACTTAATTTTAAAAAGTATGTTCCCAATAAGTCTTCCAAAAAACGGTGTTCATTCTCCAAAAACTGTAGCTCAGACATCCATCTTGTCGCATCGTGATGCATTTCCTCGACACCTTTCCACTCAAGATATTTCGGGTTTGAATAAAGTACCATAATACTCAATTTTTAAAACAGGTAAAAGTGACGAATCACTTTTACCTGAATGATTATTTTACGTTGATAGTTTTAGAGGTATGTTTCTTAGCGTCTTCCTTTTTATTCAGCTTTATACGAAGTAATCCTTCATTGTAAGTAGCATCTACATCATCCTCCAGAATACTATCAGGCAATAACAATGACCGCTTAAAAGAATTATAATTAAATTCTTTTCGCGTATAATTGGCTTCTTCCTCCTCTTTGGTTTCCTTTTTTTCTGCAGAAATATTCAGATAACCATCGTCAATTGAAATATTAAAATCGTCTTTTGACAATCCGGGAGCTGCCATTTCCAACTCAAAACTTTCCTCACTCTCCTTAATATTTAAGGCTGGTTGTTCAATCATGGCTTTGGTCCAAAATGCATCTTTAAAAAAATCATCGGTATCAAAAAAGTCAGACAGTTCGGAATTAAGCCATGGCAATCTGTTGTTAAATTTAATAAGTGCCATAATTCTACTTTTTTAATGTTAAACAAAGGACCCTTAAAATTACCCAGATTAGTGATGGAATAAAATGATATAAGTCATTTAAAAACAGTGTTTTAATCACAAAAAAGTAGATTTACAAACATCTCTAATCACAACCTTTATTTAAGCATCAGACCCAACCTATTTATGGAAGTCGCATATAACCAATCCGTTTATATATTACCATATACAGGGGTTATAAATCCTCCATTTAAAAAAGACCGGGTGTCTAATTTACTCTGCAATAAAACTCCTTTAATATTGGTTTCCAGTAATAGTTGTGCTGATTGAATTAAGGGAGTGGCGGTCGTTGTCTGGATGGCTCGTAATTGATACTTACCTATCTTTTGTGGAAGGATTTGTTTTGCAATTTCCCGTCTTCTCAGTATACCCTTGCGGTCTTTCCCTTGCACCGCTGCATATATGATGATTTGGTCATCTTCTATATGAGGTACTTGAATCTCCATTATAGCTTGCAGCTCCTTAATATCGGATGCGTTCTTTATTTGCTCTTCTACCCATGCATAATGACCTGGAAATCTTAAGGTTTTATAATCCATTGAAGCCACTTTTCCAGCTAAGGCATCAGGTAAATCTGCCGCACCTCCAGAGGTTAGATCAGCTTCATAAGTCATACCGTTAATTATAATGGTGTCGCGTTCAGATAGCGAAGGTAGTTTTGTTTTTTTATAATTGCGAATCACTTCAGCCTCCTCTAAATATTCGGTAGCGACCCCAACCGGACTCCATGTGAACCCGTAGAAATGTGGAGCGACAGCATTTTTAGTCAACGCCCCTACTTTTAACTCTAAACGATCAACCGTATTTACTTCAAAATCATTGCAAAACTCTTCAAATAAATAATTACCAAGTACATCGATATAGCCCGGTGCAAGACCGGTTTGCAAAATAAAACCTGTAGATGCATCTTTGGCTATATCCTTGATTTTATCGGTTTCTTCCACATACTCAGTTAGATTGGCATAGTGTAAATTATAATTCTTAGCATAACTCGCCATTCTTGGTGCTTCTGTTCCCGGTAAACAATCGAGTAGGATATCTCCTTGCTTAAACACATCTATCATTTCTTTAGAAAAACCTGATTCTGAAAGAGGAAAGGACTTTAGGGCACATGGCCTGGTTAGCCCATCTTCAATCCATTTTACAAGGTTTTGCGCTTTAGAAAGTGTTCTGTTTCCAATAAAAATTGTAGGAGTGACTGTACTCCATTCGGTAAGTATTAAGGCTACAGCCCGGGCGATACCCCCAGCACCTATAATAACGATTTTATGATGCTTATTCATAATGCTTTTATTAGAACCTTATTCTAAATATCAAGGAATAATTCCTGTCTTCCTTTCTCTTGATCAAGAATACACTGACTATCACAAATTTATACAAATACAGGCAGACAATCTTTGAAAATAAATTAAATGTGATTATTATTTGGACAGATATTCCGGTTTAAAAAAATAATCAATTAGCATACTATATTTAATATCATTCATATTTATTATCAATTAAGTATGACTGTAAAAAATTAACACCGTTAAGAAAATTATAACATCTATTACATATAAATACTACAATCAATATATGGATTATTTATACTTTTACTCCCTCGCTACCGCACGAATCCTTTCGTGTGGTCTGAATTATAATTTAATCATAAGATTTAAAGACAACTACATTTTCTATTAAACCTTTTTCTCCCGCATAATCCACCACACTGCTATAGACATAATCTTCTGGTCTAAATACCAATCCAGCCTCTACAGGGTTTTGATGAATGTAATTTATCTTTTCTTTGATAACCTTGTTGCTCCATAGTTCAATAGGTTTGTTGTCATGTCTCCGAAATTGATAATTCTTAACATTAGATGACCTTTTTGCTGCTTTCTTGAATTCATTTAACAAAAACTCTTTTCTGCTTTCCTGAATATTATCCTTTATAGCTTCAACAACTGTCTTGCTTGTAAAGCGCTTAAAATCATCTAATATCTGTTCTGGTTTTTCTCCATTTATACTTCTAAATACTAAATGCACATGGTTTGACATGATGCACCATGCAATAATTTCCATGCCCTTATTTTGTTGGCAAAATGACAGACTATCCAATAAAATATTTTTGTATTCATTACGGGTAAAAACGTCTAACCAACCTACTACCGCGAAACTTACAAAATATAAGCCTTCGGGATTATGAAATTTATAATTCCTGCTCATACTCTAAATATAATAAAAATGTTTTGTGCCTTTTTAGCTTAATATACCACACGAAAGGATTCGTGCGGTAGCTGGGGATCCTGAGTAAAACCCCCTTTGCAAATAAGAAACCAGCAGCGAGCTAAGATAACTTTTGCTCAATGCTCCATTTCGTCTTTCATTGGGTCTTTCTGTTAGATATTTATAGTAGCGTTTTACAATATCCCTGATGATATAATCTATATTGTTGATGTTGAGCAGCCGTTCCAAGTATTATAAAAACTCTTGCAGATAATTTGGGAATGTATAAACGCTACTTTCGGCAAAACCGAGGATGTCCAACCATTCCTTGTAATTGGCTACCAATATTTTATAACTTCTATTTTTCAGCTTTAATTTTTTCATCACTTGATCTTTTTTGGGATTTTGCGAACCACTTATGTAATTAGTTGGTTTTCAGTTATGCTATTAGGGTGGCTTCGTTTCATCTATTTTGAACCCATCCAACTATTTTTGAGTTCGTCAAAGTTTTCAAAAATATATAGTCTTGTACATTCTATTTGGGTTACCTCTGAGGTCAACAATAGAATCAATTGTCTACTTTCATAATCCACCTTAAACTCAACTCTAAAATCATCATTGAAGTATGGATGATTTGTATCAAAACTTATCAAATAGCTTCCTTCGTTATCCCTTGAAAAATCCCACGGATATTTTTCATACTTCCCGATTTGCTCTTTGATTATAGGAGGTTTGAACAACTGCCCTTCTTTGTTGTCAAAGGAAAGCATCGCCGCCAATACTTCGGGCATAATATCTTCTCCTTTGTACGTCATTTTATCCAACGTATAGCCTCCATCTAATTTCTCAACGAACAAGTCACCTTCTGTTTTGCATGATGCAACCACGATCAATAAAAACAGTAACACCCATAATCTCGCAAAATCAATTTTGTTGTTCATCTTCTACTTTGTTGTACTTATTATATATTTCAAGTCCTATGGACATCTTTTCCCAATATTCAAGAGAATTTTTATCAGCACTAGGTTCATCAATAACACCTTGCAGAACCACATTAAGAATATCAGACAGATCACCTTCATTTATAAACTCCTCGGGGATAAGACCTTCTGATAGTGCTGAATTCATATCTGCTAACGCCAAAGGAAGTACATCATTTGTTTGCTCCTTAGTTAGACTCTTATCCTTCTCCACATTGTAAATATCCAAATAATTCAACCCTGTAACCGCAAGATTATACAAGGCCAATATTCCCGCTGCTCCTTTTGCCCTTACGCTAATTCCACCTAATGACCTTCCTTTAAACCTTCTATCTGGCTTTCCAGTTGATTGGGCAATGGGCACATTTTCATGCTTCGTTCTAGTTCTGCCTATCTCGCTTGAACTTATAGGAACTCCGTTTTTGGTCGCAAGAGGTACCGCTTTCTGCGATTCATTTTGCATACTACTTAACGCAAGTGAAGAAACTCTAGTATCCACACCCATATAACCAGATCTAGTCCAATATGCAGGATTACTATTCATACTCCTTATATTCCTTTGAGTCGTTCTGGTCATATTTTTAACCTTCAATCTTACTTCTCCTCTCATAACTTTTATCCTAGCAACATTCGCATCAAGATACTCCAACCCTTCTAAATCCAAACCACTTATCACTCTGTTTTCGGCAAAATTATAATGTGATTGATAAGGAAAACTTGTGCTTAAAGGGTCTGCCTGAATAAATCTACCAATAGAAGGGTCATAGTTACGATATCTAAAAGCCATCCAATTCAATCCAAGTTCTTTGTTTATTTCTTGCCCTTGAAAAGTCTGGTAATTGTTCTCTCTACCGTTGATATTTCCATTGTAGCCCTTATGGAGCCCGCCAAAGGGATAATAATTTCGTTCCTGCAAAATCTCCGCGGACGCATCTATACTGCCGTTGCCATCGAGGTCGCTGTAGGATAGTCTAACGTTCCCCAAGTGGTCTTTATACTGGTATACATACTCATATCCATTATCGGCATCTACATATCCCTCACCATGGCTAAAAAATTTCAAAGAACCATTTTCATATATATAGTTACCCGCATAGTCTGTGGTTGTGGTATTACCTGCTACTACCATAATACCCTACTATTTTTTGGGTTATTAACAATCAATTTTACCTTAATTTTTTTTCCTTAATATGTAAAAAGGGAATCATTACTATGATTCCATAAATCCTTTGGGAAATTTGTTGAATTGGTGTATGAATTATTCTTAAACTCATATTTATAATGAAATCTAGGATTCGTTCTGGCTCCTGAGTATATTTTTACAATGATAGCTTCCACTTGTTCTTTTTTAACTAATGGATCTTCCCATTGTTCATCACCTAATTTTTTCTTATGAAAAAGAACAAAAATAAAAACGCAGAAAGCCATCCCAGCAAAAATTTTTAACCCCAATTTTATTTTATAATTACTCATTCTTTGGTTGTGCCACATTAATCGATTACAATTCTAAGAAGATGCTTAAATTTTAAGTAGTTTTATTTTAGGACGCTTACAGAGTTTTTAGATCAACTGATTAACAATTTCTCCTATAATAATATTCCTTTTTCTATAGATTCAAGCAGGTTACTAATAGTTAATTTTTGATAGTCCTTTTCAAAAGAATTATATCCATCAGGCTTAAAATATTTTTCGGCATCAAAATTTGATACATCTACTCCAAACTTATTTCCAAAGCTTAAAATAAATTCAACAGCATCCATTCCATATATATTCAAATCTGATTGTAAAGAATGTTGTTCTTGAATCTCAAATCGATATAAACCACGTTCATCGAGTATAAAATCATATATCTGGTTTAAAAGCTTTTACTTATTCATTTTTAATTGATTCTGTTATTATGCCCTAATATAGGTTATGTCGCATTAATCCATTACAATTATAAAAAGCTATTAAAATTTCTGAATTAAGCGACCATTGAGCAAAAAATATCTTTTTAGAAAATCCTAAAATAATACTTTTTAAAATCTTTGATATTTAATGCGACAGAACCGTAGCTGGGGCTATTATAAATCTTCCACATTATTTTTTGTGCCTTTTTAGCTTAATATACCACACGAAAGGATTCGTGCGGTAGCTGGGGAAGTACCCTTTGCAAATAAGAAACCAGCAGCTGGAAACTCTAAATAAATGTTTATGAATTATTCTTGTTTTCCTTAGGATTACTGTGTGATCCTGAGTAAAATCCCCTTTGCAAATAAGAAACCAGCAGCTAGCGCTGCTTTGGTTTTTGCTTTTCTTGCAAAACCTCAAACTGCGTTTGGCTTTTTTTAGAAAAACAAAAACCACGCCGATTGGCGTGGTTTCTTGCTTGTAGTGACTTCGGCAGGATTCAAACCTGCAACCTCTTGAGCCGTAATCAAGTGCTCTATTCAGTTGAGCTACGAAGCCGTTTTGCGGGTGCAAATATAGGGTAATTTTTAAAAACGATCCAAAATTTATTTTAAAAAAATAAAACAAATTTACAACCGCACCCCATTTAAATACCTGACAAAAACCCCACTAAAACCATGGGTTTATGGGGCTTAGCGGCTTTTTCCGCTATATTCTAAAAAAGACGTTAAAAACCATTTTTTTTTAAAAAATGATGTGCATTTCGAGTTAAATTTTGTCACCTTTGTCTCGATTTGACAATTCTTTTACTCTAAAATGAGCATTGAAATTATACTAGGATATATTGCCGCCCTGATTATTGGACTGGTTCTCGGTTTGGTTGGAGGAGGCGGATCTATACTAACAGTTCCACTATTAGTTTACTTACTTGGTTATAACCCAGTGGTTGCAACTGCCTATTCTTTATTCGTTGTAGGTTCCTCTTCACTTGTGGGAGTGGTTCAAAAGCAAAGAAAAGGACTCGTTGACTTTAAAACCGGGCTGGCTTTTTCATTTCCCTCATTTCTTGCCGTTTACCTTTCCAGAAGGTTTATGGTGCCAAATATTCCCGATATACTTTTTTCAATCGGCAATTATTCGCTAACAAAAGAAATGGCGATAATGATATTCTTTGCCTGCATTATGTTCATTGCCTCGACCTCTATGATCAGGAATAAAAAGAATACTGAAATTACAACCGTAAAGCAGCCTTATTATAACACATTCATACAAGGATTAATCATAGGGACTGTTACAGGTTTAATAGGGGCCGGAGGAGGCTTCTTATACGTGCCTGCACTGGTTCTTTGGGCCGGTCTTTCCATGAAAAAAGCTGTTGGCACTTCTCTGGTTATTGTCGCTATCAATTCATTAATAGGCTTTACCGGTGATATGCAAACCCTGGATATCGAATGGCGCTTTTTACTCATATTCTCTGGTATAACCGTTATTGGTATTTTACTGGGTGGATATTTATCGAAATATGTTTCTAATAAACGATTGAAAAAAGGATTTGGCTGGCTCATTCTATTAATGAGTATCTATATCCTTAGTAAAGAAATTTTTAATTTTTAGTGTGACATTTGTCACAGACAAACAGATCAAGTATTTGTAAATTTGCACTTTAAAGAAAAGAGAGAAAAAATGAATATTGAACAAATATATACCGGATGTTTAGCCCAAGGGGCTTATTATATTGAATCTGAAGGAGAAGTAGCTATCATTGATCCATTACGTGAAACTCAACCTTATATCGATAAGGCTAAAGCAGAAAATGCTCAAATAAAATATGTTTTTGAAACGCATTTTCATGCTGATTTTGTTTCCGGGCATATTGATTTGGCTAAAAAGACCGGCGCCACTATTGTTTACGGTCCGAATGCGAAAACCAGTTATGACATTTACAGTGCGAAAGATGAGGAAGCGTTTAAACTTGGTAAAGTTACCATTAAAGCACTTCACACTCCAGGACACACCTTAGAATCTACTACCTATTTATTAATTGATGAACAAGGTAAAAACCATGCTATCTTTACAGGAGATACCTTATTTTTAGGTGACGTTGGACGTCCGGATCTTGCTATCAAACAAGATCTTACGAAAGAGGACTTAGCTGGAATGCTGTTTGATTCTTTGAGAAATAAAATAATGCCGCTTGCTGATGATGTAATAGTATACCCGGCACATGGAGCCGGATCTGCCTGCGGTAAAAACCTGAGCAAAGAGACGGTAGACACACTGGGGAATCAAAAGAAAACAAACTATGCCTTGAGGGCTGATATGTCAAAAGAAGAGTTTGTAGCGGAGGTTCTGGATGGTATTTTACCACCTCCTCAATATTTCTCTAAAAACGCGATGCTCAATAAAGAAGGATATGCAGCCTTTGATTCTGTGCTTGAGAAAGGAAATGTACCTTTAGATCCTGAAGAATTTGAAGCTCTTGCAAATCACGAAGGTGCTCTTGTTCTGGATGTTAGGACACAAGAAGAATTTGTAAAAGAACATATTCCAAACTCTATCTTTATTGGCCTTAAAGGACAATTTGCTCCGTGGGTAGGTGCTTTAATTACCGACTTACAGCAACCGATATTATTAGTTGTACCGGAAGGAAAGTCGGAAGAGGCTGTTACAAGGTTATCTCGCGTTGGTTATGACAACACCTTAGGCTACCTGAAAGGCGGTATGGATCAATGGAAGAAAAGCGGGAAAGAAGTTGAAAGCATTACTTCAATTGATGCCAATGAGTTCGAAAAAAGATATTCACCCGAGTTATCAATCCTCGATGTAAGAAAACCCGGAGAGTTTGATTCCACTCACCTGAAAACAGCCATGAGCCTTCCTTTGGACTTTTTGAGTGAGAACATGAATAAAATAGATAAAGACAAAGAATATTATGTTCATTGTGCAGGTGGATACAGATCAGTTATTGCTGCCTCTATTTTAAAAGCGAGAGGGTTCAATAATTTAATTGATATCGCCGGAGGTTATGGCGCTTTAAAAAATACTGATATTCCGAAAACAAATTTTGCCTGTCCAAGCTCAAAATAGAGATGAAACGTAAAGATCATTGGAATAACATTTACAGCACCAAGGAGCATGATTCGGTGAGTTGGTATCAACCAGAGCCCACAACCTCCTTGAAGGCTATCGATAAATTTCAAATCCCCCTGGATGCGCAAATTATTGATATTGGAGGTGGACAGAGTTTTTTGGTAGATAACCTTTTAAAGCTAGGTTATACGAATGTAACCGTACTGGATATTTCAAAGGAGGCTATTCAAAAAACCAAAGATCGTTTGGGTGAACTTGCCCATAATGTTCAATGGATCGTTAGTGATATTCTAGATTATGAGTTTACAGAAAAATATGATTTTTGGCACGATAGAGCCACCTTTCACTTTTTAAATACCCAATCGGATATTGCCTCTTATCAACAACAAATAAAAAAGGGGTTAAATCATAACGGAATTGCTTTTATTGGTACATTCTCTACAGATGGACCCACCAAATGTAGCGGTATCGAGATCACCCAGTATGACGAGCATGGACTCCCTGACAAGTTTAATTTCTTTGAAAAGATTGAATGCTTCAGAGAAAATCATACGACTCCATCTGAAAAAAATCAAAATTTCATATTCTGTACCTTTAAAAATATTTAAAATAAAAAAACCGGTGATACACCGGTTTTTTTTATATAATTTCTGCCGATAAACCGGCATCTAATAATTTTGAACATCGCGGTTTCAGATCATCATAATCGCCGGTTTTTACAGTGCATTTCCCTTTGTAATGCACAATTAGTGAACACTGCTCTGCTTGTACCGGTGTGTGATCACACGCATATATTAAGGTTTCAATAACATGGTCGAAAGTGTTCACATCATCATTATAAAGCACAATTTCGTTCTGATTTTGAACCTCCTCTTCTAGTAATAACTCCTCTAAAATTCTTTCTTTCGTACTCATCATCAACTATTTACACTGCTAAAATAAAAATTTTGCTGCAACCCAATGGTTCTTTTCAAGATTTTCAACAAATTTTAACGAAAATTCCGCACAACGTTCCTTAACCTGATCAAGATCCTCCTTATAAAAACCACTTAGTAATAAAACACCTTCTTTACGTAAACTTTTAACATACACAGGGATATCTCTGAGGAGAATGTTTCTGTTTATATTAGCGATGATCAGTTCGTAAGCTCTACCCTTCAATAAGGAAGCATCGCCTTCATAGACCGTTATATGTTTGCAATTGTTACGTTCAGCATTTTCAAGTGAATTTAAGTAGCACCAGTTATCTATATCGATAGCATCTATAGGCTGTGCTCCCATTTTCTCAGCGAGAATTGCCAACACCGCTGTACCACATCCCATATCTAGAGTTTTCTTTCCTTCCAGATCCATTTTAAGCAAATGCTGAATCATCATATGAGTTGTTTCATGATGCCCGGTACCAAAACTCATTTTAGGTTCAATAACGATGTCAAACTCGGTTTTTGGAGTATCGTGAAAAGGTGCTCTTACAGTACAAACACCATCGACTTCAATAGCTTCAAAGTTCTTTTCCCACTCTTCATTCCAGTTTACCTGTTCAATATCTTTAAACGAATAAGAAATAGAAAACTCATCGTTATTAAGAATGTAAACCTCATCTAATATGTTTTCAAACCACTCGTCTTTATTTATGTAAGCAAGTAACCCATCTTCAGTCTCAACAAAACTTTCAAAACCAATACTACCTAATTCGGCAATTAAAATTTCATTGCCAGGATTGATAGGTGATACCTTAAAATCATAACCGATATATGTAACCATGTTTGTGTAAATATGAATATCACAAAAATAATGATGATTTATGAGTTATCACTTTGAAAACGGTACATTCTTCGAAAGAACATAACATATTCAAAAACAGTTAAATATGAATATAATTTATTGAATTAGAACATTTTATTCACTAACTTGTAGTAATAGATCATCAATATCATGTCCAGTTATATTATTCTCATATTCTTAATTGCTATTTTCCTATCAGGAATACGTATCGTTTTTGAATATAAAAGAGCTTTAAAATTCCGATTTGGTAGTTATATAAAAGTTCTCAACCCCGGTTTCCGATGGATTATACCTTTTGTTGAAACTACTCAGTTTGTAGACATGAGGGTCATTACCATTAATATTACCACCCAAGAAATTATGACACAAGACAATGTTCCGTGTAAGATAAATGGTGTACTATTCTATAAAATTATCAATGCAACCCAATCGATCCTTGAAGTTGAAAACTATGATTTTGCAATTTCTCAATTAGCTCAAGCTTCGCTTCGCGACGTCTGTGGTAAGGTAGAGCTGGATACTATCTTATCCAAAAGAGAGGAAATCGGAAATAATATCCGCGAAATTGTCGATGCCGAAACCAAAGACTGGGGGATTACCATTTTAGACGTGAAGATCAAAGACATTGAACTTCCTGAAAACATGAAACGCTCCATGGCTAATCAAGCAGAGGCAGAACGTTCGAGAAGAGCACGTATCATCCTGGCTGATGCAGAAAAGCAAGCAGCACATGCCCTGCTGGAGGCTGGAGAACTCATCGACAAATCACCATCTTCCATCAAACTTAGATTGTATCAGACACTGGCAGATATTGCGGCAGAAAAGAATTCAACCATTGTTTTTCCATTCCCGGAGGAAGTATTATATCAGAAAGAGAAATCCGATAAAAGGAATAATAAGGGAACAAAAAAAAGAAAATCTAAAAAATAAAAAAGCTGTCTAAAAAGCATTATTAATGGACAGATCTGACACCCTTGAAGTTGGGTGCCATGACAATCGGGAAATGAAATTATTGAAAACAATTACATTTCGACTGTGTATAACCTGAGACCCATTGAAAATACCTACCTTTCAGACAGCCCTTATCTCAATATGGAATTACTAAATAGCTTTTACTATCGCTGAAAAATCAGCAGCCTTCAAAGAAGCACCACCAATCAAACCACCATCCACATCCGGCTGAGAAAAAATTTCCTGAGCATTATTAGGTTTTACACTACCTCCGTATAATACCGAAATACTATCTGCCATTTCAACATCATATTGTGAGCTTAGGGTTTCTCTGATGAACTTATGAATTTCCTGAGCTTGTTCAGGTGAAGCAGTTTCTCCTGTTCCTATTGCCCAAACCGGCTCATAAGCCAAAACAATATTCTTCCAGGCTGCAGCTCCTAAATGAAATAATGCATTCTTTAATTGCTCTTCCACAACCTTAAAGTGGTTATCACTCTTTCTGTCAGCTAGCTCTTCTCCTATACAGAAAATTATACGCATTCCATTCGCTAGTGCAGCATCCACCTTTTTGGCTAAAATTTCATCATTTTCTCCAAAATAAGCACGGCGTTCCGAATGCCCTAAGATAACGGTTTCAACACCTACACTTTTAAGCATCGAAGCCGATATCTCTCCGGTATATGCTCCGCTTTCAGCAAAGTGCATGTTTTGAGCAATAACCTCTATCTTCGATGCCTTTAAGGCCTCAAAGGCTGGATATAAATTCGTGTATGCCGGAGCTATCATTACTTCTGCTTCGGTTTCAGGTAGTTCATTCTGCAAATCAGAAATCAATGACTGAGTTTCTGCCAAATCGTTGTTCATTTTCCAGTTTCCGGCAACAATTTTTTTTCTCATTTTGTAACTTTTAAGGTTTTTAATAACGTTTTATCGTCGGTTTTAATTGATTTATAAACTTCAATCTCACCTTTTGGATTTACAATCATATAACGTGGAATCCAGTCTAATTTTATGTCTTGACAAAATGGACTTCCCTTCCACCCTTTGTTTATAAAATAATGATCTCCCGTTATGGCAAGTTTCTCAACTCCCTTCTTCCAGGCATCCTTATTTTTATCTAAAGATAAGAACACAAATACCACATCGTCTTCTGCATACTTCTTCTGCAATTTTTTAACCCCAGGCAACCCTTCTCTGCAGTCTTTACACCACGAGGCCCATAGATCTATAAAAATTGTTTTTCCCGCATGCTTGTTTAAAACAGATTCAAAGGTAACATCTGTGCCATCCAGGGTTGCAAATACATCCTTTAAAGCTGCATCACTAAACTTATTTGTTTGTGCGTTTGCGCCTAAGGTAACACCTACTGCCAATAGGGCTAGTATCAATAATTTTTTCATAATTCTTTTTTAAAATTGTTTGAAACGTATCAGTCGAAGTCAACTGAAAAAGTTTTCATTCTTTATACCAAAAAATCACATTATTATTTTCGGATCTAACCATCCATAGATTAAGTCCACAAAAATATTAATTATAATAAACATGGTCGCTATCACTAAAACAGCTCCCATGATAACCGGTAAATCAAGCGTATTTAATGCATTTACAATTTCTTTACCCAAACCGTTCCAACCAAAAATGTACTCAACAAATACCGCCCCGGCCAACATACTGGCAAACCATCCTGAAATAGCTGTTACAACAGGATTCATGGCATTTTTCACTGCGTGATTCTTGATGATCTGGAACTCACTCAATCCTTTCGCTCTGGCTGTCCTTATATAATCCTGGTTCAACACCTCCAATAACGAATTGCGCATTAATTGAATTACTACAGCCAATGGTCTTATCCCAAGGACAATGGCAGGTAATATCAAATTTTTCCATTGTATGTATACTGACTCTCCAAAGTCATCTACCTCATACAAACTCCCTGTCATATTCAAATTGGTGTACTCATGAAGAACATAACCAAAAACCCAGGCAAATATAATAGCACTAAAAAATGAAGGAACACTCATCCCCAGGGTACTAATAATCTGAATTGATTTATCTATCCAGCTGTCCTTCATCAATGCTGAAACAACACCCAAAACTACTCCAATAATTATTGCTAACACAATTGCTGATACAGCTAGCACAAAAGTGTTTGGCAATGTGTCAGCTATAACGTCAGTAACCTTTTTACCATTCTTTTGAAATGATTCTCTCAAATAAGGTAACTTGAGCGCCACATCGCTATGACCAACAGAAAACAATGTAATCCCTGAATACTTATCCTTTGAGAAGTAGGTGTAGTCATCCTTACTTTCTGAGTGAATTGAAACGGGTGACAAATCATTAAGGTAATATAAATACTGTGTGCTTAGCGGTTTATCAAAACCATATTTCTTTTTAATGGCTGCCAGCTGTGCACTATCTTCATTCTGATCCAACATCATTCGCGCCGGATCTCCCGGTAAAACCGTAAACAATACAAAAATGACGGTTACAACACCAAAAAGCGTAAGGATCGCATAAAAAATCTTATTTAAAATATACCTGAACAATCGCTTTATTCCTTAAATAATTTCTCAGTATCGTTATAATGCAATTTCTTTACAATCGTCCCTTCATTTAATTCAAGGAATCCAGGATTCGACCTTACAATAGTTTTCAGCGTGGTCAGATCACAGAAATAAAAATCAAAATCGAGATGATATTTTTCTTTATAGGGAGCTAACTGCTCTTCATTGGATGCTGACATCCCTATAACCCTATATCCATTTTGCCTGGCCTTATCTACATCAGCTTTAATTTTAGACAATCCATTTTCATTTGCCTTCTGAATATCTCGGACAACTACTACAAGAACATGTTCCCAACTCATAATTTCCGGGGTATGATCGACTCCATCTCTTTCCATAGTATAATCATGAATAGGCGGCTCATAGCCCTTCTGTACCTCTGTTGTCTCCACATCGATAAAATCACCATCCACCGTAGGGTAATCACCATTGGTAGTAATAATCTTCTCCTCTCCGTTTACATCAAACTTCCAGGCATACTCAAACACCGGTTTTGGAGCATCTTCCGGGATGCTCATCCCGTCTTCAATATTTGCTCCTATTTTATAAGGTCTGAAATCTATTGTCGGTAAGTGACTATACACGTGTTTAGCAAACCAAATGCAAAAAACCAAGGTAATAATAGAACCCCAATGTGCTATTTTATTCGAAGGAAATGGTTTCAAATGCTTATACCCAAAAAAGAGTATGAGAATAAAAAACAAAAGCACCACATCTTTAGAGAAAGACTCCCATGGCGTAAGTTTTATGGCATCACCAAAACACCCACAATCAGTAACCTTATTAAAATACGCGGAATAAAAAGTAAGGAATGTAAAAAACACAATCATTAAAAGCAGACTCCAAACCGTGAACTTTGGCTTATACCCGAGTAAAAGCATTACGCCCAATAAGGTTTCAAAAATCACCAAAACAATAGCGATTGCAAGTGCGTAAGGGGTTAAAAAATCAAGATTTAAAACGCCCGGACTAAAATACTCTTCCAACTTAAATGAAAACCCAACCGGATCGTTAAGTTTTATAAGTCCACTAACAATAAATAAAAGTCCAACAATGATTCGGGAAATAGTAACTAATATTTTCATATGTTTAAAACATTTAAAGCTTTAAAATTTAAGTCAATTGATGTGATGTAAAAAAGCTAATCACAGTGGAAGATCTTTTTCTAAAAAAATCGATCCTTATAATTATGATTTCTGTTCATTTAAATGGATTAAAGCAAAAACCGCATAGTTAATCATATCCTGATAATTAGCATCAATTCCCTCACTAACTAAAGTCTTTCCTTTATTGTCTTCAATTTGTTTCACCCTCAGAATTTTCTGCAGAATAAGATCGGTAAGCGAACTAATGCGCATATCGCGCCAAGCCTCTCCATAGTCGTGGTTTTTATTCTCCATCAAGGTTTTTGTAATTGAGAGGTGATGATCGTAGAGTTCCGTGGCCTCTTCGACAGATAAATCTGGTTGTTCTACCACCCCTTTCTCGAGTTGAATTAATGCCATAACGGAATAGTTGATGATGCCGATAAATTCCGGATATTCATCTTCATCTACTTTTCTGACCTCATTTTCCTGAAGACTTCGAATACGTTGTGCTTTTATAAATATCTGATCCGTAAGAGATGGAAGTCTCAGAATTCGCCAGGCACTTCCATAATCTTTCATCTTTTTAATAAACAAATCACGACACGTCTTAATGACCTCGTCATACTGTTTTGATGTATTGCTCATGCGATTATTTCAAATTTGCGTAAATTTCGCCTAAATAAATTAAAGTTCAAAGTTGATGTTTTAAAGAACCCCTTTTATGTTTATCATAGTTCACTTTAAAACACATTGATTGTACGTATTATGTTATTAGGTTATTTGTCACCCCTGAATCAATTTCATAAGCTCATCAAAAACCATTGATCTGCAAACATTATGAGATTCCGAAACAAGTCTGGCATGACAAAAACAATTTAAAATGACATTTTACAGGCAATCAGAAAATACATTTTACAAAAAGTAACAGACACTTATGACTATAAACTGTAAAGGCAATTTAATTGACCTGTCTTCACCAAAGGTGATGGGAATTTTAAATATTACTCCCGATTCGTTTTACGATGGTGGAAAATACAAAAATGAATCGGAAATACTCTCACGTGTAGAAAAAATGATGCGAGATGGGGTCGATTTAATAGATTTGGGCGCTTACAGTTCAAGACCCGGTGCTAAAGACGTTACCACTGAAGAAGAATTGTTCCGAAGTGTTCCGGTAACTGAACTCATTGTAAAAAACTTTCCTGAAACCATTATTTCAATAGATACGTTCAGAAGTCAAGTTGCAAAAGAGAATGTATTAGCCGGAGCCTCCATAATTAATGATATTGCCGCCGGAAGCCTGGATGCACAGATGATTCCTACTGTCGGAAAACTACAGGTTCCATACATTATGATGCACATGAAGCAAACGCCTCAGGATATGCAAAAGCATACGGAATATCAGGACATTGTTAGAGAGATGCTTTATTATTTCTCGGAAAAAGTTTCTGAAGCCAGATCTTATGGAATTAACGATCTAATTATTGATCCAGGTTTTGGATTTGCTAAAACCCTTGAGCAAAATTATGAGGTCTTAAATAAACTTGAGCTTTTTGACATCCTGGAACTACCTATATTAGTTGGGGTAAGCAGAAAATCGATGATTTATAAATTGCTCAATTCCAGTCCGGTTGAAGCGTTGAATGGCACCACAGTTATAAACACAATATCATTGATGAAAGGAGCAAACATCCTAAGGGTTCACGATGTAAAAGAGGCGGTTGAAGCTGTTAAAATATACAATCAATTAAAGGATTAAAAGTTTGTTTTAAACATCGACACCTCGTTGCCAACTAATTTTTCTATTTTTACATAAAAGACAAAGCATTTGGATTTTCTCGACTTTTTAGACTTCAAGCTTATAGACATCATCGATATCGTTTTGGTGGCATTCTTGTTTTATTATGTCTATAAACTTGTTAAAGGAACCGTAGCCATTAATATTCTTATAGGCATCATCATCGTGTATTTAATATGGTTGCTCACCAAAGCCTTACAGATGGAGTTGCTCAGCAATATTTTCGGAGCCTTTATCAGTGGTGGTGTATTTGCCCTTATTGTAGTATTTCAGCAGGAGATCAGAAAATTTCTCCTCATGGTCGGATCGACCAACTTCGCCAGTAAGCGCAATTTTGTTCGTCATTTTAAATTCTTAAAAAATGAACAACTGACGACGCTGACTGATGTTAATGCCATTCTCACAGCCTGTGAAAAAATGGGCAACACAAAAACAGGGGCCATTATTGTTTTAGAGCGAAACAACTCTTTAGATTTTGTGAAAGGTTCCGGAGACAAAATGAATATTGAAGTAACCGCTCCAATCCTGGAAAGCATTTTCTTTAAAAACAGTCCGCTACACGATGGTGCCGCTATTATTCAGGATAATTATGTGGTAGCCACCAGGGTAATCCTTCCTGTCTCTAACGAACGTAATATACCGCTACGATTTGGTTTGCGACACAGAGCTGCAGTAGGAATTACAGAAAAAACAGATGCACTGGCTTTAGTTGTGAGTGAAGAAACCGGCCAAATTTCTTATATCAAAAATGGAGAGTTTGTATTATTTAAAGACCTGTCGGAATTAGCAAATACAATCACCAAAGATCTAACCTAAACCACTTCTTCCTGCATAAATTGCACCTCATAAAGGTTTCTATAGTAGCCGCCCTCAATTTTAAGCAATTCTTTATGAGTCCCCTCTTCAACAATATTCCCGGAATCCATCACTAAAATCTTATCTGCCTTCTTAACAGTAGCTAAACGGTGTGCTATTATAATAGAGGTTCTGCCTTCGGTTATTTTCTTTGTAGCTTCCTGAATTAATTCTTCAGAATAGGAGTCTACAGATGAAGTAGCTTCATCTAATATCAAAATACTCGGATTGCTTACGTAAGCTCTCAAAAACGCAATCAGTTGTCGCTGTCCACTAGACAACATCCCTCCTCTTTCTTTAACATTATAATGATAGTTACCCGGAAGACTCATAATAAAATCATGAATTCCAATTTGCTTGGCTGCCTCCACAACTTCAGCTTCCGTGATATCCGGATTTTTTAAAGTGATATTATTAAAAATCGTGTCCGCAAACAAGAACACATCCTGCAATACGATGGCAATATGCTTTCGCAAGGAAGGAAGGGTATAATTGTTCACCGAAACACCATCAACGGTAATTTCACCGGAATTAATATCGTAAAATCGGTTTAACAGGTTTATGATTGTTGATTTCCCTGCTCCGGTCGCACCTACAATAGCAATGGTTTGTCCGGCTTTGGCTTCAAAAGATATACCATGTAATACTTCTTCTTCTTCAAGGTAACCAAAACGCACATCATTAAATGCCACATCACCATTAATGACCTCGGCTTCTAAATCTCCTTTATCTTCTATTTTACTGTCTGTATCCAAAATACCAAATACGCGGTTGGCAGCCACCATCCCCATTTGAAGGGTGTTAAACTTATCAGCTATCTGACGAAGTGGCCTGAACAACATCTGCGTTAACTGAATAAACATAAAGATCACCCCCGGAGTAAAACTTGATTGTTGTGCATCCTGTAAAACCGCATACCAAACTATAAGTCCTATCGTTACCGAAGACATCAATTCAGCTACCGGAAAAAATATTGAGTTATACCAAACTGTTTTCAACCAGGCATTCTGATGCTTTTCATTAATTTGTTTAAAGCGTTCATATTCCTCTTTCTCTCTCCCAAACAGCTGAACGATCTTCATTCCGGAAAGTCGTTCCTGTACGAAAGAGTTTAACTGAGAAACCTGTGCCCTAACCTCAATGAAAGCAACCTTCATCGCTTTTTGAAAGAGTCTTGTCGCATAAAGAATGATAGGCATTACCGCAAAAACAATCAAGGCCATTTTCCAGTCAGCATATAACATTACCCCGGCAACAACGGTCATCTTCAAAAGATCACTGATGATCATAAACAAACCATCACTGAATATGGCAGCGATACGTTCAATATCACTAACTGCCCTGGTTACCAAAACCCCTACCGATGAGTTGTCAAAATACTTCATCTTAAAGCTCAGTAAATGTTCAAAGAGTTTAATCCTTAAATCTCTAATAATCGACTGCCCTAATAGGTTCGCATAGTAGACAAACAAAAGCTGGCATACCACTTCAAAAAACAACAGGCCAATCATCAATAAGGAGAAAATCAACAGTCCGTAGTCGTCTTTGGTAACTATATAATCATCGACTGTTATCATAAGTAAATAAGGTCTTGCTACCGCAAAACCAGAAAGTAAAACTGCCGCCAAAGCAACTCCATAAAATATCAGCTTGTATGGGCTGGAATATTTCATCAAGCGATTGAACAGCGATAAATCGAATGCTTTTCCTTTTTCTTTACTCATGTATTACTTTGTAATTGAGGATGGATATTTAACCTTCACCAAATATAAACCATGTGCAGGAACTGAAACCCCTGCTTTGCTTCTATTTTTGCTTTCGATGATTTTTTTAACATCATCTTTAGAAATTTTACCCTTTCCCACGTCCAATAAGGTCCCAACAATTGCCCGTACCATATTGCGTAAAAAACGATCTGCGGTTACTGTAAATACCAATTTTTCACCATCGTACTTCCAGTAAGCTTCTTTCACATCACAGAAATATGTTTTCACATCTGTATTAGATTTGGAGAAGCACTGAAAGTCTTTAAACTCAAATAACAATTTGGCAGCATCATTCATCGCCTCCACATCCAGATCATACTTTAAGTAATAAGCAGCATACGTTAAAAAGGGATTCTTTCTTGCTGTGATCCAATATTCATAGGTTCTTTCAATGGCATCAAACCGCGTATGTGCCTCATCGTCCACTAAAAACAAATCATGAACCGCAATATCGGCAGGTAAAAATGAATTCAATTTCTTTTGGAGGACTAATACATCAAGAGATTCGTCAACATCAAAATGTGCATACATTTGTTTAGCATGCACCCCTGTATCGGTTCGACCTGCACCTATCACCTTGATCTCCTTTCTCAATAATGTCGACAATGCCTTTTCCAGCATTTCCTGAACGGTAATTCCGTTAGGCTGTATTTGCCAGCCATGGTAATTCTTTCCATTATATGAGAACTCTAAAAAATACCTCAATTGAATTTATTTTTATTTCAAATGGCAAAGATACAAAGGAAGTTGGAAGTTTGATTCTTCATTTATACGAACATTTAATTCACAGAACCTTCATTTCTCTTTAACTTTGAAATCACAAATTCAGAAATCTTCAAATTTAATTAATGACAAACGTATTATTACTCTCTGACACGCACAGCCATCTCGACAATCAAATACTTAAATATGTCGCCCAGGCCGATGAAGTATGGCATGCAGGAGATATTGGGGACCTACAGGTCACAGATACTTTAAAGTCACTCAAGCCGCTTAGAGCCGTTTATGGAAATATTGATAATGATAAGGCCCGATTAGAGTTTCCTGAAAACAATCGATTTACTTGTGAAGCCGTAGATGTCTGGATTACACATATCGGTGGTTATCCGGCAAGATATGACCGAAGAATCAAAGAAGAAATTACCAAAAACCCACCCAAGCTTTTTATATGCGGCCATTCTCATATTCTGAAGGTTATGTGGGACAAAAAATTAAATTTACTTCATATGAACCCGGGAGCAGCCGGCAAACATGGGTTTCACAGCGTTCGAACCATGCTGAGATTTGTTATTGATGGTGATCAAATTAAGAATCTTGAGATTATCGAATTAGAAAAACGGAAATAAAAAAGTCCGGAAATAACTCCGGACTTTCTACGCACTAATAATACTAAGATGTTAGGCTTATCGCAACCGATCTACTGATTTTACAAGATCTTCATCCTTCTTAATGGCTCTATTGGCTAACACTAATAAAACGATAGAAACAATCGGGAGAAGCATCCCAATACCCTTCTCAGAAACTCCAGTTTCTCCGGATAAACTTAGTGATCGATAAACGAAAAATCCTAGTAAAAAAAGGTTTAATATCATGTTCAACCTGTTTAAAACAAATTGATTTTTCCTATTCTTATACTTAAATAAACTCACTACGGCCAATACTGCAGAAATTCCAAACAGACTACTGTATAAAATTTCATTAGACGCATACACCTCCATTCCTTTCGCATCTGTCCACAGATTTAGAAAGAAAGGCAAAACTCCACTTACGAGTAATACCATTAAAAGATATAGGCTTTGTATTCTTTGTATCATTTCTTTAAGTCTCCGGCAAAAATAACAGTTCTTTTTTAAAAACAATGTTTGTTTTTTAAAATTAATTTGTAATATTGCGGTAACAATTCACAATTAGTACATTACGAAACACTTTTGTACTTCGAATAAATCATATTCATCATTTTTGTTTCATAATTACCTCGAACCAATAATTCATATTAGTTTACATGTTTGATATTTCGGATTTAAAAGCAAAGAAACTTGCCGAGTTACATGAAATCGCAAAAGTAGCTGGTATTAGTAAATACAGGTCCTTAAAAAAAGACGATCTGATTTACCAAATACTTGATGTGCAAGCATCTAGTCCAGAAGTAGTAAGTAAGGAACCTTCATCTAATGAACATAAACCTGCCAGAACTACCAACGAACCCAAAGAACGCAAAAAGCGTACGCGGGTAAAGAAAAGTACCACCATGCGTGTTGCTGACAATACTAAAAAAGAAACTCCACAAAAGGAATCTCCCAAAATGGAACAACCTACCAAGGAAGCCCCTAAAAAGGAGGCTCCAAGGAAGCAACCTAATGAAACAGGAGCTGATGCAGAAAAAATAGAAAAACCTGTTATGAAACCGGAAGACCGAAAGGAGCACAAAAAGACCCAAACCAAAAAAGAACCTCAAAAAAAGAGAGAGAAACCACAAGAGCAGAAGTCTAAACCTCAGCCACAACACAAAAAGCAATCTCATCATAACCAAAACCAAGACCGTGACAACTACGATAAAGACAAGAAGCAACGTTATCGCGACCCTGATTTTGAATTCGACGGAATTGTA
The DNA here is from genome assembly GCF_000511935.2 of Zhouia amylolytica AD3. NCBI lineage: Bacteria > Pseudomonadati > Bacteroidota > Flavobacteriia > Flavobacteriales > Flavobacteriaceae > Zhouia > Zhouia amylolytica. Next base: position 112,153 of record NZ_AYXY01000022.1, read on the forward strand.
GAAAGCGAAGGTGTCCTAGACATTATGCAAGATGGATATGGATTTTTACGCAGCAGCGACTACAACTACCTTTCTTCTCCTGATGACATCTATGTATCGCAATCGCAAATCAGATTGTTCGGATTAAAAACAGGTGATACGGTTAAAGGAAGTATCAGACCTCCTAAGGAAGGTGAAAAATATTTCCCTTTAATAAAAGTTAGTAAAATAAACGGCCTAGACCCTCAAGTGGTTCGGGACCGTGTCTCTTTTGAGCACTTAACCCCGTTATTCCCTCAGGAGAAATTTAATATAGCAGACAAACAAAGTACGATCTCTACCAGAATTGTTGATCTATTCTCACCAATAGGAAAAGGTCAACGTGGAATGATTGTATCACAGCCTAAAACAGGTAAAACGATGCTTCTAAAAGACATCGCTAATGCCATTGCTGCAAATCATCCTGAAGTTTACCAACTTATATTATTAATCGATGAGCGTCCGGAAGAGGTTACCGACATGCAGCGTAATGTAAGAGGTGAAGTAATCTCCTCTACATTCGACGAACCTGCAGATCGACATGTAAAGGTTGCCAATATAGTTCTCGAAAAAGCAAAACGTCTGGTAGAATGCGGACACGATGTTGTAATTTTACTTGACTCGATCACCAGATTAGCACGTGCCTACAACACAGTTCAACCTGCGTCAGGTAAAGTTTTGAGTGGGGGTGTTGATGCTAACGCTCTTCACAAACCTAAACGTTTCTTTGGTGCAGCCAGAAACATTGAAGGTGGTGGATCTTTAACGATCATCGCTACTGCTCTTGTAGAAACCGGATCTAAGATGGATGAGGTGATCTTCGAAGAATTCAAAGGAACAGGTAACATGGAACTTCAGTTGGATCGCAGAATTGCCAACAGACGTATATTCCCTGCCATTGACCTTATCTCTTCTTCTACACGTAGAGATGATATGCTACTTGACGAAACAACCGTTCAGCGCTTGTGGATTCTTAGAAAGTATTTAGCAGATATGAATCCTGTTGAGGCCATGGAGTTCATGGAGTCAAGAATTAAACAAACACAAAACAACGAGGAGTTTTTACTTACGATGAATCAGTAATAAGAACATCAGTTTTATTCATATAGAAGTAAAAAAATCCCTTGCGTTGGCAAGGGATTTTTTTTATATCTGCACTTAACGTAATACTGAAGAATCAACCGGCACCATTCAGGCTCCTGACAAACGCTTTCCACCACAAACCATCACACCTGCTCCTTTGTGATTTCCACCTTCAAATAACAGCCGCTAAACAGCCGGATCTTATATGATGAGTTCAACCATCTTTATCACAGCATCAAAATATTCCGTAACGAATGCCGAATGACAGGTGGGAGTGATCAGTGGAACGTGGATTCCGCAATAAATGCGGAATGACATTGGGTGCGGAACGAGACTGGGAGTGAGAACGTTCGGAAGGGAATGGATTTCGCAATAAATGCGGAATGGCATCAGAATAAAATGGTCTGATTCCTGTTACTGTATTAATGGATTAAGTATAGCATCAAAAGATTCCATAACGAATGCCGAATGACAGGTGGGAGTGATCAGCGGAACATGGATTCCGCAATAAATGCGGAATGACATTGGGTGCGGAATGACAGATCGAAGTGTGCAATTAATACTGTGAGCAATACCAGACGGAAGCAGTCTAAAAGACAAGTTCAATGCTATTATTTTTTTCCAAAGATCTTAATCCATTTTTCAACCCACACACAACTTTTGAGATTGATCCATCAAAACACTCCACAAAGAGCCATAACAAACGCTCTAAACACATCTGTGGATATTACACCTAAAACGAGTAAAGCAACCGTTTAAAATGAAACGAACTACACTTTAAATACTATAAAGGCATTATTAAAAAGGAAAGAATAACAAGGAGTCCTTATAAAAACAACACTCCTCACCAGTTGAGTAGTACAAACAAAAAAGCGCCTTGCAATACCTGCAAGGCGCTTTTAAATATTATTACAGCGTCTGTTCTAATTACGCTAAGCTTTCCACTCTTTTCGTTAAGCTAGATTTTAAGTTACCAGCTTTGTTCTTGTGAATAATGTTCTTTTTAGCCAACTTGTCTATCTTACTGATCACACCTGGCAACAACTCTTCTGCAGCTTTCTTATCTTCTGTACCTCTTAACTTCTTGATTAAGTTACGTACAGTTTTATGCTGATATTTGTTTCTTAAGCGAACAGCTTCGTTTCTTCTAATTCTCTTTAATGCTGACTTGTGATTTGCCATTTTCTTAATTTTTATTACAGCGGTAGAATAAATTCTATCCTACATCCTAAAATTTTAAAATAAATTCTGTAGCCCGTAGGGGAATCGAACCCCTGTTTCCAGGATGAAAACCTGGCGTCCTAACCCCTAGACGAACGGGCCATCGTTAATAAAGATAAACATAAAAAAGAACTTTGAATCTTTTCATGTATTTTTCTTTTTAACTATTTCAGTGAACTTGTAGCCCGTAGGGGAATCGAACCCCTGTTTCCAGGATGAAAACCTGGCGTCCTAACCCCTAGACGAACGGGCCATTATTTTCTCAATTGCGGATGCAAAAATACAACTATTTTTAAACGATGCAATAGTTGAAAATAATTTTTTTAAAAAAATTTAATATGCCTTAGCAAAAAGCACTCTCCTATTCGATGGTTTTCCGCTAAATACGCAGGTTCCCGCTTCTTCTTGAGAATCTAGAGGAACACATCGAATTGTTGCTTTTGTAAGCTCCTTAATCTTATCTTCAGTCTCTGGGGTACCATCCCAGTGAGCCAAAACAAATCCTCCCTTAACTTCCAGAACTTCCTTAAAGTCTTCAAAAGTATCTACCTTCGTTATGTGCTCTTTTCTATAATTTAAGGCATTGTTATATATATTCTCCTGAATATCCTCTAACAAAGCCGCTATTTTATCCACGACCTCATCTGCCGGAACAATCTCTTTTTCCAAGGTGTCCCTACGCGCTACTTCAAATGTATTATTCTCCATGTCGCGTTTCCCTATGGCAAGGCGCACCGGAACCCCTTTTAACTCATATTCATTAAACTTCCATCCCGGTTTGTGGGTATCGCGGTTATCAAACTTTACCGATATACCTTTAGCTCTTAACTCTTTGATTAATGGCTTCACCCTTTCGGAAATCGCATCTAATTGCTCATCTCCTTTATAGATTGGTACAATTACCACCTGTATTGGCGCCAACCTTGGCGGTAAGACCAAACCATTATCATCGCTATGCGTCATAATAAGCGCCCCCATTAAACGTGTTGAAACACCCCATGAAGTTGCCCAGACATAATCTTGTTTACCTTCTTTATTAGCATACTTAACATCAAAAGCTTTTGCAAAGTTCTGGCCTAAGAAATGAGAGGTTCCTGCCTGCAGAGCCTTCCCGTCTTGCATTAAAGCTTCTATACAATATGTCTCAACCGCACCTGCAAAACGTTCGCTTTCGGTTTTTAATCCTTTAACCACCGGAACTGCCATAAAGTTTTCAGCAAACTCAGCATATACATGCATCATTTGCTCCGCCTCCTCTATAGCCTCTCTTTCGGTTGCATGAGCGGTATGCCCTTCTTGCCATAAAAACTCAGCTGTACGCAAAAATAATCGCGTACGCATTTCCCAACGAACGACATTTGCCCATTGATTGATCATAATCGGAAGATCTCTGTACGATTGTATCCAATTCTTATAAGTATTCCAGATGATCGCTTCACTGGTCGGTCTGACAATTAACTCTTCTTCAAGTTTAGCCTCAGGATCTACCATCAACTTCCCTTCCTTATCAGGATCATTTTTTAACCTGTAGTGAGTTACAATTGCACATTCCTTTGCAAATCCCTCTGCATTTTTTTCTTCTGCTTCAAAAAGACTTTTAGGAACGAATAAAGGAAAATAAGCATTCTCATGCCCCGTTTCTTTAAACATTCTATCGAGTTCCGCTTGCATATTTTCCCAAATGGCATATCCATACGGCTTAATAACCATACACCCTCTAACTCCTGAATTTTCAGCTAAATCCGCTTTAACTACTAATTCATTATACCATTTAGAATAATCTTCACTACGTTTCGTTAACTTTTTACTCATATATGGAAGTTTGGCACAAATCTTGCGACTTAGATTAATAAAAAGAATAGTTTGGCAAAACTAACTATTTTTGTTATGTTCAACAATAAAAATTTGCAATGATGAGAACGCAGATCACACTAAAAAAAATAGGCTTACCCTTTGGAGCTGTTATGGCTGCGTTATTGCTATATTCATGTGGTTCGTACCAGGAAGCTTCATATTATAACAATGACGGCATTTACGGTACCTCTTCCAGCGCTTACCAACAAACTGAAGAGGCCAATAATTCCAGAAATGAAGATGTCAGCATCACTAACTACGAAAATTACTTTCAACGAACAGGTGAGCAACTTGAATACATTCAAAACCAAAGAGCAGAAAGTGAAATCTTTACTGATATTGATAGTTATGCAAGTAGAGATCCTAATGATTCTTTAGATTATTCTGACGGTAACAATTTAACTTATAAATACGCCCAGGCAGGATGGGGAGATGAACCAGACGACATCTCTATTAATGTTTACAATGATTACTGGGGATCTCCATATTGGGGTTGGGGTTATGGCTACGGATATGGCTGGAACAATTATTACTGGAACAATTATTACTGGGACTGGTATTACCCATGGGGTGGATACTGGGGCGGATACTGGGGTCCATACTACGGTGGATGGTATGGCGGCTGGTATGGTGGCTGGACCTGGGGCTGGGGTGGTTATTATCCCTATTACCCATACTACCCAAATTACTACCATGGCAACTATCCATACGGAAGAACCTATGCATATAGCGGTACACGTCGTAGTTCCTATGACACCCGACGTACCAGAACCTCTGACATTAACTCAAGAAACATAAGAAGAGGAGCCTCTTCCAGAGAATACACAACGAGTAACAGACGTAGTACTGACAGATCAAGTGTAAACCGAAGAAGTGTCGATCGATCTGCTATCAATACACGAGGATATCGCAATTCTTCACGCGTTGGAGTAGACAGAACTTCATCAAGAAGAACAGATGGCTATGTTCCTAGCAATCGTTCAAGGGTATATCGAAACAGTACAGGAACCAACAGAAGTTCAGGTAATTATTCGAACAGGTCTTCTTCCAGCAGTCGTACTTATTCGGCTCCGACGTCATCTTCCAGACGATCAGGCAGCAGCTATACTCCTAGCCGATCTTCTTCTTCAAGAAGCAGCGGTAGTGTACGAAGCAGCAGCGGAAGTTCCTCCAGAAGTAGCGGAGGAGGAAGAAGTAGTGGTGGTCGCCGAGGCGGAGGCCGTTAATAATCAATCTAAACTTTTGAACTCAATCATTTAATTATGAAAAAAATAACAACACTATTCGCGGTTTGTGCAACCGCCTGGATGGGGTCTGCTCAAAATATTAATGATGTAGTAGACTACGGAACAACCACGCTCAACGGATCTGCTCGTTATCAGAGTATGAGTGGCGCCTTTGGAGCCCTTGGAGGAGATCTTTCGAGCCTCAATATTAATCCTGCAGGTTCTGCAGTTTTCAACCATGGAGCCGTCACCTTTTCCGGAACCAGCTATAATAACAAAATTCGAAGCGGCTATTTCAACACCTTTAACGAAAGCACTGAAAATGATTTCAGACTTAATCAAATCGGTGGTGTTATGGTTTTCAATAGCACTCAGGCGAATAGCAATTGGAATAAACTAGCATTAGCATTCAATTATGAATACTTAAATAACGGAGACACCGAGTTCTTTTCAAATGGGTTAAGCAATCAATCGATCGATCAATACTTTTTGAACAACGCCAATGGGTTTTACCTGGATGAAATCAGTGCCTTGCCTGGCGAATCCGTTTCAGATGCCTATTACGAAATTGGCTCGGATCCGAATCTGGGATATCCGGCGCTGCAAGGTCTTTTAGGATATGAAGGTTATATCGTTAATAGTGTCGATGAAAACGACCCGAATAACACCTCCTATTTCAGTAATGCCAATTACACCAATGTAAACCAGGAATACTATTCAAGCAGAAGAAGCGCAGACAGCAAATTCACGGCTAACATGGCTACCATGTTCAATGACAACATATACCTGGGGGCAAATCTTAACTTCTATAATATTGACAGAGAGCGTTACAATTGGTTGTATGAAGACGGATATAACACCAATAGCAACTTACAAAGTGTTTACTTTGAAAATTTATTGCGCACTTTTGGAAATGCTTTTTCTTTCAACGTAGGTGCCATAGCCAAACTAAACGACATGGTGCGTGTCGGACTGAGCTACCAATCTCCTACCTGGTATAATCTTACAGATGAACTACAACAATATGTAGAAACCGATGTGTACATCGATAATAACCTCGAATATATTACCGTCGACCCAAGAGTCATTTTTGTATTTCCTGATTATGATGTACAACTTCCTTCGAAGTATACCGGAAGCCTTGCCATGGTTTTTGGAAAACACGGTTTGCTTAGCCTTGATTATAGCTATCAAGACATGTCTCGTGCCAAACTAAAACCAACTCAAGATCCTTATTTCGCAAATGAAAACACTCGAATCTCCAATAACCTTAAAGGAGTTTCTTCCTTTAGACTGGGGGGTGAATACAGAATTAGCAGATTGAGTTTAAGAGCCGGTTATCAATTTGAGGAAAGTCCGTATAAGTCCGGGAACACGGTTGGAGACCTAACCGGCTATTCATTAGGTTTGGGATATAATTTCGGGGCCGTAAGTTTTGATGCCGGGTTTAGTCAGCTACAAAGAGAATATGACTATCAGCTTTACGATACAGGGCTAACCAACACCACACGGTTAGACAAAGAATCAACAAATGTAACTCTTTCGGCAACAATTAAACTTTAAAACATCATTTCCCGATCATAAAATCGGGATTAAAAAAGCCAGGAAAATGTTTATTTTCCTGGCTTTTTTGATGATTCCGTTAATTAATTACTAAAATAATTTGCAAGGATTCGCAATCATTACCTACTAACACTATAAATATGTATCTTTGCCAGCACTTTATAAAAGTAACTGGTTGAAAATTAAGAAAACAGCCTTTTAAGGCATTAAACTTTAGTGAATGAAAATAGATAAAGCACTAGAAGAGCAGTATGAAGAGTTTGGCAACGAACATGCTATGTCTTCGGCAGAAACGCCATTGAGAGATGATGCTTTTGACCTATCAGACAGTGAAAAAATAGAACGCATAGAACAGGATGTTTATAGTATTATGGAAACTCTTGGTTTAGACCTTACAGATGACAGTCTTAGAGGAACACCAAGAAGGGTAGCTAAAATGTTTGTTCAAGAAATATTTGGAGGATTACATCCTCAAAAGAAGCCAAATGCATCGACATTTGAAAACAAATATAAGTACGGTGAAATGCTGGTAGAAAAAAACATTACCGTTTACTCTACCTGCGAGCATCACCTACTCCCTATTGTGGGCAGAGCCCATGTCGGTTACATTTCTAACGGGAAAGTTGTTGGACTTTCTAAAATGAATCGTATCGTTGACTATTTTGCAAAGCGCCCGCAAGTTCAGGAAAGAATGACCATGCAAATTGTTCAGGAACTACAAAAAGTATTGAACACTAAAGATGTTGCCTGTGTTGTTGACGCAAAACACCTTTGTGTAAATTCAAGAGGTATCAGAGATATTGAAAGTAGTACTGTTACTGCAGAATTTGGCGGTAAGTTTAAAGACCCGGCTGTTCGAAGAGAATTTTTAGATTACATCAAATTAGATACTGAATTTTAATTTTTATAATTAAATTCACTTCTTGAAAATATAAACTTAAGGCGATAAGGACTCACCTCCTCATCGTCTCATTTATTAAAAGAAGCTATTTAACAGATCAAATCCGATAAAGACATAAACAATGCAATTATACCAAAAAAACGAGCTTAAAATATACAATTCACTTTCCGGTAAAAAAGAAGTCTTCAAGCCTATCAATGAAGGTTATGTTGGAATGTATGTGTGCGGCCCAACGGTATATAGCAATGTGCACTTAGGTAATGTCAGAACCTTTATGTCTTTCGACATGATCTATCGCTACCTGAAACATCTTGGATATAAGGTACGCTATGTCCGTAATATTACCGATGCCGGACATTTAGAAAACGATGCAGACGAAGGAGAAGATCGAATTGCAAAAAAAGCACGGTTGGAACAACTGGAGCCTATGGAAGTGGTACAACGCTATACTGTTGATTTCCATAACATCCTGAATAAATTCAATTTCCTTCCACCTAGTATTGAACCAACAGCTACCGGCCATATCATAGAACAAATTGAAATCATTAAAGACATTATAAACAATGGTTTTGCTTACGAAGTAAATGGTTCTGTTTATTTTGATGTTTTAAAATTCAATGAATCCGATCACTATGGTGAACTCAGTGGCAGGAAGATCGAAGATCTTATTCACAACACGAGAGAGACTGCCGGACAAACGGATAAGAAGAACCCTCAGGACTTTGCGTTATGGAAAAAGGCAGAACCTCAGCACATCATGCGTTGGCCTTCACCATGGAGTGATGGTTTCCCCGGATGGCATCTGGAATGCACAGCCATGAGCACCAAATATCTTGGTGAACATTTTGACATTCATGGCGGGGGAATGGATTTAAAATTCCCGCATCACGAATGTGAAATTGCACAAAATAAAGCAGCCAAAGGCACCTCACCGGTAAACTACTGGATGCATGCCAATATGCTTACGCTTAACGGAAAAAAAATGGCTAAGTCGACAGGTAACAACATCCTGCCAAATGAAATTTTTAGCGGTGATAATAATATCCTTAGCAAGGCCTTTAGTCCAACTGTAGCCCGCTTTTTTATATTACAAGCGCATTACAGAAGCATTCTGGATTTTAGTAATGACGCATTACTTGCCTCTGAAAAAGGTTTTAACCGCTTAATGGAGGCTATCAGCTTCCTGGATCAATTGCCTACTGGTGATCAGTCTGATTTAAACGTTCAGGAATGGATAGACTCCTGCTATCAGGCCATGAATGATGATTTTAACACCCCTATTCTCATCGCTCAGTTATTTGAGGCTGTGAGGCATATTAATCTCATCAAAGAGGGGAAAGAACAAATTACAGCTGAAGATCTGAAGCTTTTCAAAGAAAGGATAAATGCTTTTACATTTGATATTCTTGGCTTACAGGATATAGCAGAAACCGGAGACGATCAATCTGATAAATTATCAGGAGTAGTAGACTTGCTAATTAACTTAAGAGCTGAAGCTCGCGCCAATAAGGATTTTGCTACCTCAGATAAAATAAGAGACGAATTAGCGGCTTTAGGAGTTCAGCTGAAAGACGGTAAAGACGGAACAACCTTTACGGTCAATTAACAGGACTGTTGGCCGGAAAGTTAGGCAAACGATTTTCAGGCAATACTTATGTTGAAAAAAATTCTCATAGCACCTTTTATTTTTTTGGTACGGTTTTATCAGGTAGTTATTTCTCCATTAACTCCTGCTGCCTGTCGCTATACTCCCACCTGTTCTCAATATACCCTGGAGGCATTAAAAATCCATGGTTTATTTAAAGGAGGGTGGATGGCTACCAAAAGAATATTAAGTTGTAATCCCTGGGGAGGAAGTGGTTATGATCCGGTTCCGGAAAAAAAACATAAGCACTGAAATTAACACTATGAGATTTTGTTCTGCACTTATTTCAAATCCCAAAAATTTTCCAACCAAAATACCTATATTTACTACATAAACTGAAATTTAACCTATATGCACTTTCTAAGTTTTACCTGGAATGCCGATGATGTATTGTTCCAAATTGGCCCCATTGCCATACACTATTACAGTTTAATGTTTGTGATCGCTTTTTCGTTAGGCTATTATATAATGAAAAAGATCTATAACAATGAAAAGGTTCCTTTGGAATATTTAGACACCTTATTCATTTATGTGGTCGTGGCTACGTTGCTAGGAGCAAGGCTTGGTGAAGTATTTTTCTACAGCTGGGATTATTATAAAGACCACATGGTTGAAATATTACTCCCTATCCGGGAAGCACCGGGCAAAAGCATATTTGGTTTCATTGAAGGCTATGAATTTACCGGGTTTAGAGGATTAGCCAGTCATGGTGCCGCTATCGGCATCATTGTAGGAATGTTTTTATACCGAAGAAAGTATCAGTATAAGTCCATCATGTGGATATTAGACAGGGTTGTAATTCCTGTAGCCTGTGGTGCTATTTTTGTAAGGCTTGGAAACTTTTTTAATTCTGAAATCGTAGGGAAACCAACGAATTCTAACTTCGGTATCATCTTCGAAAAACTCGGGGAAGATTTTCCAAGACATCCTGCTCAACTTTATGAATCTTTTGGGTATATCTTTGTGTTCAGCATATTATACTACCTCTACTGGAAAACTGATAAAAAAGATAAGCCCGGGTATTTGTTCGGAACTTTCTTAGTGCTTCTATGGACGGTTCGATTCTTTGTTGAATTCGTTAAGGAAAGTCAGGGTGGATTCGAGTCTTCTTTAGGAAATATTTTATCGACAGGACAGTGGCTAAGTATTCCATTTATAGCACTTGGTATCTTTATGATGATGCGTGCCAACAAAAAAATAGTTTAAGAATATGAACATCAGAAGAACCCTTTATATTGTATCTGCCTCCTTTCTCATTGGAGGTATTACCTATCAATGTAAAAAGGCCGAAGACAAAAAAATAATTTCGGACGAAATCACTTTCACCAAAGAGGGAACCCTTCAAATTTATGATAACGACTCCCTTTTGGTAGATAATATAGATATTGAAATAGCAGAGAATGAATATGAGCGGCAAACAGGCTTAATGTACAGACAAAGCATGCAAGAAAAACAAGCCATGCTCTTTATTTTTAAGGATGAAGAACCCCGTTCTTTTTATATGAGAAATACCCTCATTTCACTGGACATCATTTACCTTAACAAAGATCTTAAAATCGTCAGTATTATTAAGGATGCGAAACCTAAAGATGAAACCTCTCTGCCTTCAAAAGCTCCTGCCCAATACGTATTAGAAGTTAATGCGGGTCTTGTAGATCAATGGGGATTAAAGGAAGGTAATCACATCAAATTCACCCGAGACTAACAACTATTCAAACTAAACATATTGAATAAAGAACGCCATCTATAACTATAGATGGCGTTCAAAAACAGCTATGGTTGGAAATTACTTGGTACTGACACCAAGTAGACGATCTAATTGTTTCCTAAGCAAAGGGTTTGAGGGTCTTGAAGCGTTTGTTGATATAATTTTACCTTCTTTATCGAACAACAAAAATCTTGGAATGGCATTTATTTCATAATTCTGGGCAATACCCGATTTAAAAGCTTTATCGGCCATTAATTGAACACCCCCTAAAGATTCGTTTTTAACGAAATCCTTCCACTTCTGCTTGTCTTTAATAGCATCTACTGAAATACTCATGAATACAATATCCTTATCCTTGTAATCGTGTTCAATTTCTTTTAGAAATGGAATTTCTTTTTTACAAGGTCCACACCATGTAGCCCATACATCAATGTAAACATACTTCCCCCTGAAATCAGAGAATGAAACCGGGTTACCTTCGATATCGTGATACGTAAATTCAAAACCTGGCTGACCCACTTCTTTATGCAATACCTTCTCATATTCGAGCAAATATGCCTTACTTTTTTCAGAAGTTAAGTATTGATATAAAGGCGGTATAACAACCTTGTACTCTTCTTCATTCAACCTTAATCTTTTAAGCTCTTCCAAAGCATAAACTTCTTTAATCCTGGCGTCCGAAATGGCTTCCAGGTTGGTTTTAATAATATCCACCTTGGCAATTCGCTTCTTTAAATGAAGAAAGTTGTAATAGAAAAAGTAATCATGTATATAACTCAATCCGTTTCCTAATCTTAAAATATCTTTATCAGAAAACTTCACTCCATCCGTAACTATGTGAGCATAAGCCTCCGGTTTCTCATCACCTTTCGGATGACTTACTCGTGGCAATCTAAAAAAGTGAAACAACTCTCGCTCAAAATCGACCTGAACAGCAAGTTTCAAAAATTCATTGAACTCTTCGTCTTTGGTGTTGATACTATTTTTAAAATCATTCACCATTTTCAATCCTTCATTCTCAACAAAAGGATAAAAATCCTTGTAAGTTTTAAGCACGGATAACAAATTAAACTGAGCAAAGACATCGTTAATTTCATTAGCTTTTTGCACTAGTTTGTTGTGCCCTATTCTTTTTCCTTTTAATTCGTAATCAGACTCATCAATCGCAATTTGAATTTGCAGGCCTGGTTCGAGATACAACCTGATTAACTGTTCTCTGTTTCTAGCATTATTTTGACCATATTCAATATAATAAAAGCCCGGGGTAGTAACAGGTAGCGAAAATGCAAAAACCCCCTCTTCGTTTATTAGTGTACTGGTATGGGTTTCCGGCTGACCGTCTACCACATGGTTTAACACAACCTCCTTTTGCTTTACGTCAAAATTAAAGTGCCCCTCAATAGTAACAATGTCTGATTTGTTTTTAGCAATGCTAAGGTGTGTTATAAGTATCGCAAACAACCAGGTAAATAAAATTCTTCTATTCATAATTATTGGTTTAAAGTGTTATCTGTTTTGAATTATCATCCTGTGTAATATTAAAGGTGACAGGATTAGGCTCACTATTTTTTAAGGCATTCATTTTATCAGCCTCCATCAATTCTGCAGCAGAATTTCCATTAATAGTATGAACCAATGCCCCGCTTTTTATTCCTTGTCTTTCTGCTTTCGATCCGCGCACTACTGAATTCACAACCATCTCCTCATCCTTAAATAAGATATTGACTCCTGATATAGTAAACCCAAAAGGCTGATGGTATCCTTGGTTGGGTTCGAGGTAAATGAGGTTATGGAGAACATCAATAGTGAAATTAAACCTTCTGATGATTTCAAACCCTACTGAACCATCATGACTAGCCCACTCTTTATTGGTTTCATCGTATTCCTGTACTGCTCCCTGAACATTATTAAATACATATGTACCCAACGCTATTTTAGAAAAGTTCCCCAACTTGATCCTGGATTGGTGTCCAAAACTAAAATTAGTTGAGTAGTAGTCTGCTTTTACTTCTTGATATAGTCCATGTTGATGACTAAATGGTCCAAAAGAGATTATGTTGTACCCGGCTCCCGTATCAAATACATATTCCCCACTTATAGCCTTGCCATTCGCTAATGACACTTCTGTTCTAATAACCGGAAGCATCCCGGAATAATCAATCTTTAATGCCGTTCCCTGGCCATTAAATTCGCCGAGGCTATAGAGTTCTATTTCCTGAGTATCGAAATTCACCTTAGTAATAAACCTTGCCAATAAATTTCCTCCGAATAAACCATCAAATCCCTTTCTGATCGTTGGAAAAACCACAAGGTTTTGCTTGTCTATGGAAACACCTCCAAGCTGCATAATATTACCTTTAGAATACTTTACCTGGGCAGATGCTCCTACCACAGAAGTAGAACGATTTACGACATTCTTTATATTTACTTTTTCGGCCATCTCCTCAGTAAGGGCAATTCCATCAGCTCCGGTATCGAAAAGCATGGTGAATTCTTCCGAACTATCATTGAATCTGGCTTTTACAGCGATCGCTCCATTTATTATCTCAAAAGGAACTTTGGCTACCATCTCAGATTTCTCATAACGATTCACCTTGTATAGCTGGTCGAACAAATCTGTATATTGTATTTTACCGTCTTTATCAAAAACTATGTAAGAAGCATAATCCTTTTGACCTTTAAAGAAATACTTCGCTTTAACCTTATACAAGCCATTCGAAAGCGTATTGCTTATCAGCTGCAAGGAATCTAATTGAAAATAATTTTCAACAATACTTTTTAGCATCGGATCGGTGGTAGGGTTTTGATATACCCCAATACTAAACTCCGCACTCAATAAGGGTTTAATTTCATTAAAACTCTTAAGTTTAAAGCCCTTTTCGAATGCATTGAGGGTCTGACGCCATGGCGCTGTGCCACTGGTTTGCCCAAGGGCACATTGCATTCCAAGCAGGAAAATCCAAAATATATGTTTCATGATATTTTTTTAAGAAGATACCAGGGGTTTAAAAGGTGGTGCAACGTACCCCTGGTATTGTGCTAATTACTAACTCTGACTAATTCAAATAATTAAAAAATGTTACACCTTTAAACTCTTTAATTTCTTCTCTAAATCTTCACTAGAAGGCCTGTAAGCATCATACATTAATAAGTTCCCTTCACTATCGATCAAAATAAATCGCGGTATTCCGGCGATTTGATAGAAATCAAAAAAGGACTTATTCTTTGTATACCATTCTCCTCCTGCATATAGTTGTAACCAACCATGTGGGTTTTTTGGGTCTTTTATGAATTTCTCCCAGGCTGGTTTATCCTTATCAATAGACACTCCCATAAAGTGGAAGTCATCTTTATATTGATCATATAGCTTAGCAAAAAATGGAGCCTCATATTTACATGGTTTACACCAGGTGGCCCAAACATCGATAAGGATGGGTTTTCCTTTAAAACTTTCTAATGTGGCTTCCTTACCACTACTATCAATAAATACAAAATCTGGAGCTTTTACTCCCGGCAGGTAAGGATTTATTTGCTCTTCTTTATATTGCTCCAGCGTTTTCAAGTCTGATTCGGATGAAACTAAAGGACCATAGATCTTCTCTTTATTGAAAAATATCTCTCCGAATAACTTTCTGTTTACCAATTCCTCTAATGCCAGTGCTGAAATTATTTGAGGATCATGAAGCGCCTTTAACTCATTTGCATAAACAGTATCATAATCTAATGTAGACCGATTATTACGATAATCATATTTGTAAATAAAGGCATACCTCAAATAATTTAATGATAGATTATGGCCATTGTAAAAGTTGCTCAAGACAACGTTTTTATATTTATCGTCCTTATAAAGTCCATTATACTCTTCTGGAAGTTCATTTTTTGCAGGATAAATCCCTTGTGGATTCATCCATATATGCAATAAAAACCAATCCCTTTCCAAAGGCATCATCGTAGTAAAGTACTCGCTATATTCCTTACTTTCCGGAAGATTTGTACTCAAAGAATCTGATGTTTTGAAAAAGTTTTTTACGGTCTTCAACTTCTCCTCAAACGAAGACAACCTAAAACCAGGAGTTTTAAATACGGCTGTATTTTCTTCTTGCCATTTGGTAAAGTGTTCGTGAACCTTCGGATTATTAGAAGCTGTAATTTTGAACTCCTTTCCAAACTGAGCACTTAAGATATCTCCAGGCATTAAATATATCTTATCCTTTGGATAGCGCTCCCCAATTGCATAAACCCCCGGTTCCGATAGCGCATATTCGTAGGTGAATTTGCCTTCTTTCAGTGCTATGGTATCCATCGGAGTAAACTTTCCTGCCTGAACCTCATAAATAAAGATTTCTTCAATTTCTTCATCAGCCTTTGAGGTGCTATACTCCCCTGATATCTTTACCTTATCATTCTTCGAACACCCTGTTAGCACTGATACCAAAATAAACAGTGCAAATAATTGTTTTTTCATTGCCTTATTAATTAAAATTAAACGGTTTAAAATCCTTTACAGCTTTTACTTCAAAGGTTTCCTGAGCCTTCTCAGCTATAGCCAAGCGTAGTTCTTCAATATTGTCCTCATTTAAACCAAAAGAACTCCGATACTCTTCAATACCTTCTAAGTGCTCCTTCGCTTGCTTATAATCACCTAGATATAACCAAATCGCAGCCATTTTATATCGATCTCCCTGACTATACCTATCAACCTTACTCCCTTGATAAAGTTTTAGCAATTCTTTCAAGACTTTTTGATCACTTTTATACGTATTGATTAAAGCTCCGCAGGCATTACTTATCTCCACCCAATGGCTATCTGAATTCTGAAGCTTCAACAATAGCCAGTCTATATTTTCGGTTTCTTCATACAGTGGCAGGTAATATTGTTTCACACTAAGCCCTTGCCATTTATCTTCAGGCATTAATGTTTTTACATTACTTAAAAAGTTTTCGTAAAACTTCATATCCCCTGAGTTGGCAGCATAAGTTTTCGCATAAGACACCTTTTGCAGGGTACTCATTCCTACCCTGGTATTTCCATACATGGCTGCAAATTCGATTAAATGATCGAGGTAAAACTTGGCGAAAGCCCCTTCTCTTACAA
Source organism: Zhouia amylolytica AD3 (assembly GCF_000511935.2). Lineage (NCBI taxonomy): Bacteria > Pseudomonadati > Bacteroidota > Flavobacteriia > Flavobacteriales > Flavobacteriaceae > Zhouia > Zhouia amylolytica. The sequence continues at coordinate 128,467 of NZ_AYXY01000022.1, forward strand.
ACTTCATCATGATCAAAAAAGAAATCTCATCCATATGATCTTCATGTTCTTCGAGGAATTGATTTAATTCTGCCTGAGAAACTGTCAGCTTTTTTGTTTCAAAAAACCCCTTATAAAATGAAGGATAATTTATTTCGAAAGAATTTGAATAGACCAGGTATTTACCTGCATGATAATCTATCAAAGCTTGATTTAAAAATCCGGTCAGATTATCTTCTCCCTGAAACCCGCCAAACACATTAATCGTTTGACCTTTTGGCGACAGTATTAAAAAACTAGGAAATCCGGTAATCGCAAATTTCTTCATCATTTTTAAACCTAATTCCTTTTCACCTTCTTTAAACACATTGATTTTATAAGCTATAAAATCTTCGTTTAATAGTTTAGCTACAGATTCCTTTGGAAACACATTCTCATCCATCTGCTTACAGGGCATACATCCCGTAAAATACAGATCGATAAAAACAGGCTTATTTTCATCTTGAGCTTTAGCCATTAACTCCGTAAAAGATCCGGTAAAAAATTTGGTTTGGGCACTCAACATTGATGATAACAACATCATTATAAAGCAAATACCATATGACTCCTTTAATATTTTCATTTGATTCAGTGTTATAATTTAGACATGGACGTTCCTGTCCACTTTTTCAAAAGCAGCTTATACTAACAATCCTAAATAACGAGGATATCTTTAAAGAACCGTATTATTAATTAAGAGAGAAGGTTTTACCTTCTCTCTTAATTTTATATCTATTATCGCTGACGATAAGAAAGACTCACTATTTTTCCGAAGCCTTCATATGACTGCTCCAAAGTAAGATCACCGTTAACTGCAGGAACACTATAAATTTCCATAGTACCATTAGCAGCCCCAGCATCATAGCTAGCCACAATTAACTTTTTCGAAACCGGAGACCTCTTTATATAGGTAACCAATGAAATATCGTTTGCTCCCTTATCCAACATAAGTTTAGACGTTTTTAAACCTAAGTCATATTGATAGAGTTTACTCCCCACATTATAGAAGATATATCCAAACGTAGGATCGATGGCATAATTATCTGCATTTACCATATCAGCAGCTATTTCAGCCGGAATCTGATCATAACCTACCTGAGATATCACAGAATTCCAACGTCGGGATGCCATTCTCGCAAGGAAAAGATCGTTGTTATCCGGATCTTTCAAAAGTGCAAAAACCTCTCCTCCATTATAATCAGTCCTTTTCATGTAAACTAACTCCTTGTTACCGGTATGGTAACTAAAGTATGAACCATCAGCCATTTCATAACATTCCTTCGTATTATACGGGTGTCTTACGAAACGCTTATTGGTATTATCGTAAAGTACATCAGATCCATACCCATCTGCAGCTCCAAGGAATGGTGCCGCCTCAAAATATTGCGTTTCACCGTTCACGATATTAATAGGAAGATCATAATTCCATCTGTAAATTCTAAACCAGTAATAGAAATTACCATCACTATGCATCAAGCTTGACCAACTCCCCACTTCTTCAATAAAATCTGCTTTAAAATCTGTAGGAACATTAGACAACATTTCAAAAGATAAGTAATCTTCAAGAGCCCATCCAAATGTATCCGGATCAATCTTGGTCGTACCAGTTTCGCTACTGGTTAGATAAATACCGTATTTTTGAGCATCGTATGGGAAACAATACACATTCTCAGGTGCCCCTTTAAGGGTAAGTTCAGAACCTACATAATCTAAAACATCCGGAATAAATTTATACTGGTTATCTATATACGACAACATATCAAGTCTTGCCGCTCCATTAACATCACTCATCGCCAACCACCCTTCATAGATCGTGGTCTTAACGGTAATTTTAAACTTTTTCACCCAATACACGCCTGTTTCCTTGTCGGTGACGCGGAAATACCCACTATACTCACCAGGAGTAAGCTTTAAAGAGGTTACGTCTAAGTTTTTCGTATCACCTAACAGGAATTCTTCCTGATCGGCCGGCACTAAACTAGGATTGATGGCACTCCATTTATATTCATAATTCTGATCATCAACATCACTATCAAGGGTAAACTGAAGTTCAGTAGTTATTTTAAACGGTTCTCCGGTTAAAGCTTCATACTCGCTTTCTATTCCGTTAATGGTCACTTCATTGATCTCCGAATAATCATAATTACCCAGATCTTCAGCACAAGCACTTAAAAATAAGACTAGTACAAGGCCTAAAATGTATTTTGTTTTTAAATATCTTCTCATAACTTTTTGTAATTAAGCATATTTACCCATTTGCATTTCGGTTCCATCTTCTTCATAAATTGTTTCACCCGCAGCCTTCTTCTCCTCTAAATATCGTTTCATAAACTTGGCATGATAGAATATATATTGCAGTGCATCCCTACTTTCGTAAAAATCGTAAGGGATCCCTAAAAGCTCTTGCATCAAATCAGCTTTTTTAAGGGTGTAAGTTCCCAGGTAAGTTTCAAACCAATACGAAGGAGTTTTAAATATATCATCGGCAGCCAGCTCAAAAACCGTAAAATCCCTTTTTTCCTGAGTTAATTCATCGGTCACCTTATTCTTCATATCGATATCAAAGTTTTCATTTGGAAGCAATTCCAAAACAACCCGAAGGGTATCTATCTTTAAATCTGGTGATCTGAATAAGGTTAATGGGATTGAATCTACAGCCTGATTCGCGTGAAATATAACTTGTTCCGGAAGCTCAAAATGCGTGCCTTCCACAGCAGTAGATGCTTCACTTACTTTTACATTTATAACTCTATCTTTATCAGACACATTTCCCTGAACGGAAACTGGCAGTTTATAAACCACACTTTGCACATCTATTGGGTCGAAGGCAAAAGAATAACCCGTGCTATCCATATAGGTAACAATCGAACCTGATTTGAGTCCATCAACAGCCCAGGTAAAATAAATACTATCTTTCCCTTTATAAGTATCTATGGCATCTTCACTACAAGAGATTGCACTCACAAATACAACTATAACTACTAAATAATTTAAAATCGTTTTCATTGCACTTAAGTTTTACTGGTAATTAATTTCTGAGTAAGGTAGTGGCACCACATATTGCTCCGGCCCCATACTAACAGTATTAGAAGTCTGATCGGAAGATCCATTTGGGATCGTTATTGCATTGGTACGTTTATAGTAATAAAATAGCTGTCCCTCTCCAATGAATTCTTTTCTGTATTCTTTCTTAATTTCTTCTGCTAATTCTACCCCTTCTGCTAACTCAGGTAGCCCTCTGTTCACTCTAACCGTATTAAGATAGTTAAGGGCTTGTTGCGAATCGGTTTCTGTTTCAGCAGCGATATAATACATTTCAGAAATACGTATCATAGGTTGCATGAATCGGAATGGCATTCTGCTATCTTCTACGTCCTCATACTTTACAAAAATCGGATACGTTTTTTCCTCTCTTAATTCATAGAAAGATCTGTATCGGTAATCGTTAATATTAGACTCATACATCTCATTGATTCTGGCAGTCCTGGTGAATAATATATCGGAATCTCTATTCGACTCCCCAAACAAATCTCTGGAAATAGAATACAGATTCGTATTCTGCAAGGCGAAAATCACCTCTGATGAAAAGTTTCTATCCGGGTCATCGTTGGTTAAAATCTCTTCCGGTTTTGCCCATTCAAATTCAGCCGCTCCATTTTCAATAACATACTTAGCAGCAGTATTTGCTTCTGCTGTATTTCCTGCATATAAATGCACACGGGCCTGAAGCGCTTTTACAGCAAAATAATTGAGTCTCAGGTTTCTGTTTCCTGCATAAAAATGCTCTTCAATTTCTGAAGCCCCCTCAGGATTAATAGCATCATTCATTAACAATTCTTCAGCCATGGCCAAATCCTGAATTACTTTTGTAATCACCTCGTTTGCTGCCAGGATTTCTCCATTGACTGCTTCAGCCTTCATATAATAAGGAATCGCCATTCCTTCCGGGTTTTCCATATAAACAGGTCCGAATAAACGAAGTAAATCAAAATGCAATAATGCTCTTAATCCATAAGCCTCTCCTTTTACGATGGCTTCTTTTCTGGGATCAAGTGTCTTATATTCTTCTAAATTCTCAATAAGGTCATTTAAATTTAAAATACCCTGGTACATGGCACTCCAGATGACATCAAATTTTCGCATCACTCTTTCCTGGTCGTACTGATAGGTAGCGTAAACATTCGCCCAGTCATGACCATCATCAGCATTGAAATTCTGAGCCAGGACTTCTAAATGAGACATGGTAAGGCTTTCACCATATAAGTTTCCATCTGTCAATTCGAGATAAACGCCATTCAAAACACTTTTTATATTGGTCTCATCACCATACACCTGTTCTTCAACTAGTTTATCTTCCGGTTCTACATCAAGATAATCGCTACATGAAACTACCGCGAGTCCCAAACACAATATCGATGCTATATTATATATGTATTTTTTCATGAACTAAATTTTTAAAACATTGCATTAATACTAAATGAAACGCTACGAGCAAATGGATAATCAATTCCTCTTTCTGCCTGAATCGAAGATATTCTGAAAATATCATTCATATAAGCATTCAGACGTAAGGTCCTAATCCCAATAGCGCTTAACCACTTCTTATTACTCGCTCTGTATCCTACATTAATAGATTCTCCGATAAGTACGTTTTCATCCTGAACAAATCGCGATGAAATTGGCGTATAACCAGTAAGACCAATTGCCTTGAACTGACTGATATCTCCCGGCTGTTGCCATCTGTCATACAATGCACGTCTATCCTGGTTCAGGGTGATATCGCGAACTGATATATTCTCTACCTTCTGATAAAGTGCATTATTAAAATTCTGACCTCCAAATCGGTATCTAACATTTAAGTTAAAACTAAAGTCTTTAATGTTAAAGTAACTGGAAATTACTCCTTCCACATCCGGACGAGAGGTTCCTACTACCACTGCATCATCATTGTCATATTCATAGGTTGTTTGTCCGTTTTTCTTTAGGAACACTTCACGACCAGAAGCCGGATCAATCCCTAATGAAGGTACCGCCCAAATATCATCAGGACTGTATCCATCTCTATACCTTCTCAGAGATTCTTCATTCAATGGTTTGTCTTCCAGAAAACTTTCTTCACCATCAGCTACCGCCTGGTCATTTAAACTTCTTAAGGTATTATCAAATCCGCCATATTCCATATTAACCATAGCGGCAGTAGCTCTTAACCTCCAGGTAATACGATTTTCCAAATCGTTAATTACCTTATATCCGGCAATTACCTCAAGACCATTAACATCTAAGCGACCTACATTTAAAGGATATGAAACTAAGCCTGTTGAAGAAGCCAGATCGACCGGAACCACCAATGGTTCAGATTTTTTAGTATAGATATTAAACTGGGCATCAAAACGATTTTTAAACATAGCTAAGTCGATCCCTAAGTTGGTGTCATAGGTACGTTGCCATTCTAAATCAGGATTAGCCAAGGTTGTTAACCCTAAGCCCGTTCCGAAACCATTGACTCTATTCAAATACGTATATATAGAGGTAGAAGCAATACTTCCCAAATTCTGATTTCCGGTATATCCGAGCGTTTGTCTTACTCTGAACAAGTTTAAAACATCACTCTTTACCTTCATTTCATTATGCAAATTCCAACCTGCTCCTACAGACCAGAAAGGACTATATTTCTCATTAGAACCGAAGGCAGTAGACCCATCTATACGGTATGTTGCATCTAGCAAAAATCTATTATCATATGCATAGTTTACCGATCCTAAAATGTTATTACGTCTGTATTTTGTGATATTATATCCCGGTTTTGAATCTGGCTTGTAACTAAAGGCAAATCCCGGATTTCCATTAGAACCTGCAGGGAAACCTACAGTGGTAGTATTGTAAGCTTCATTATTCTGCTCTTCAATATCAAATCGCACATTCCCGTTAATCATGTGTTTCTCACCCCACAGATCGTGATACACTACGCCGGCATTAGCTCGGTAACCAAAACTATTCACCTGGCTTCTTCGATATTCTCCTCTTTCAAAAAAGTTAACATCGTCAAATATCGGATCTTCCGGATCTACAAAAACTTCCTGATCAACCATAACCTTATTGATCTGTAGTTGTCCCTGAAAACGCAATACCGAGCTGATATCATAGTTGATCCCAAAGTTATTGGTAATATTAAAATTATTCGTTTCGTCTTTACTGTTGAGCGTAGAGTAATAAAGTGGATTCACCACATTAAATCCATAAAAATCCTTAACTCTTACACTTTCAAAATAACGCGTGATTTCACCAAACTCATCATACTTCCGGTAATAAGGATTGGCTTCCGCGAAATTTCTAAAAGAACCATAGTTAGATTCTCTTGCATCATACCCACCAAGATATAACCTGTTAGAAACGTTCCACTTCCCTTTTCTATAGGTGAGATCCACATTCGCATTCCAGGTATCTCTCCCTGAACCCTTCATTACACCTTCAGCAGCTCTGTAACTAACCCCTGTATTAAACCTGATTTCATCAGTTCCTCCACTTACATAAACAGAGTGTTTTTGGGATATAGCTGTTTGAGTTGGTTCACTTAACCAATAGGTGTTAACCCCTCTGCGTACCTCAGCTAATTTCTCTGCATACAGCGTATCCATTCGAATTTGGTTCTCCAATTCCGGTAATGATGAAGTCCATCTTCCTGACAGCCTTTCAAACTCCAATTTTTCCTCGGCATTCATCAGGTTATAATCAGAAAGATCCGGAAACTGTATATTATAATCCCCAATATAGTTCACCTGTAACTTTCCCTCTTTAGGTCGCTTCGTTTCAACAACCACTACTCCGTTTGCTGCTTTAGAACCGTATAAGGCTGTAGAAGCTGCATCTTTTAAGATCGTAATAGAAGCCACACGGTTCATGTCCAAATCCATAATTCTGCGAAGACTCGTTTCGAAACCATCCAGTACAAATAACGGGCTGTTAGGGTCTGCTCCATAAGAATCTCTTAAATCATCTGTAGATACACTGGTTTTACCCCGAACTTCAATGGTTGGTAATATATTAGGATTCGAACCCTGAAGGTTATTTTCTAAAACAATAAAAGAAGGGTCTAAAGTTTTAACGCTTTCAATAATGTTCAAATTACCGATCTCTCTGATTTCATCCCCTGTAATGGTATTTACAGTACCGGTAAACGTTTCCTTTTTACGCTCCACAATACCCGTAACAACAACAGCGTCTAACTCGGCTACATCAGGTTTCAGCTGAATCTTGAGATCCTTATCGTCTTTAATTACAATTTCCTGCTTTAAATACCCCACAAAACTCAAAGTCAAGGTATTTTCTTCGGCTACCCTGATTCGGAATTTACCATCAAAGTCAGTACTGGTACCAACCCTGGTACCCTTTACCATGATAGTTACTCCGGGCATCGGTTGGTTATTCTCATCCGTAACCACCCCATTTACGATAAATTGATCTTGAAAATCAGATACTTCTTTAGGAATAATTAAGTATAGGCCTTCTCCCTGTTTTTCTAATTTAAAGTTCTCACCAATTAAAGTAGAAACAACATTCGATAGGTCTTCATCCTTAAAACTCACATATACTTTTCGGTTGGCATCGAGCTCTTCCTCACTATAGAAAAAGTCTACATTTGTTTTCTTGCCAATCTCTTTTAATGCTTCGTGGAGCGTCACACTCCCTAAGTTAATAGTTACTTTTTGCGAAAAGGCAAAAGCGGTAAAATTCAAAAAAAGAATACAGAACATAAATAGCGATCGCTTCATAATCCAAACAATTTGTCGCTCATACCGCTGGAGAAACCCATGGGTTTCCCACGATAGATTTTTTTTCATACATTTACGTGTTTAGTTGATTAATTATTTAAGAGTACTAGTTAACTAACAAGACAAACCGGTTTGTGCGGCAACACTAGCCGGTTTTTTCATTGTTATTTTTTTGATATTATAATTTCATATTTTCCATTTTCTGTTTTTACTGCACTATACTCAACCCTTGCGGTCTTACTTATCATTTGCAAAAGATCCTGAACATCATTACTTTTTAAGGCCACGCCGGTAAAAGATATTTTTTCTAACTCAGGGTCGTCAAACTTTACATCAAAGCCATACCATCTCCCAACCTTTTTAAGAATCTCACCCAAAGACTGGTGCTCAAAATAGAACTTACCATTCTTCCAGGAGGTATAATATCGTACATCAACCCGCTGTACCTCAATCTCTTTTTCTTCATCAAAATGATAAACCGCTCGCTCACTTGGCTTAAGCAGTACAGGCTTGGTTTTTTCAGATTGCAAGCGAACACTTCCCTCTACTAATGTGGTGGCAAAAAAAACATCGTCCCGATAAGCACTCACATTAAATGAAGTACCCAACACCGTTACATCCTGATGATTCGTCTTCACTATAAACTCCTTTGCGTCCTTAACAACCTCAAAATAGGCTTCTCCTTGTAACTCCACTTCCCTTTTATCTTCAACAAAAGCCTCCGGATAAGTAATGGAAGAGTTTGAGTTGAGCCACACCATGGTCCCATCAGGAAGTTTTAGCGTATAAATACCTCCGGTCGGTACATGCAGGGTATTTTTTCTCACCTCTTTTTTACCGGATCCGACAGCTGAAGCCTCATAAGCCAAAACATTATTAAGGTTTTGAATTTTTGCGCTTCCACTCGATTGTATCTGTTGATTTTGAAAAGACTCCAATTCAATTGTTTGACCATCTCCTAATACTAAGGTGGCTTTTTCATAACCTGGTTTTATCTCAGACAACGTCTTCTCAGTAACAAGGATATCTTGTTGTAACTTATGATTGTACCACAGGGTCGAAATCGCTATCAGTCCAACAAAAACAGCAGCATACTTAGCAAGATTAATGATCTTTCTTCTGCGTTTGCGTTGTTCATTCTGACTGATCTTAGATGATAACCTGTCATAAACCTTATGGCGATCTATCCTCTTGTAGAACTCCTCCTTTTCACTAATAGCATCTGCGTTAGAAATTCTATCGAATAAATCTTTATTTTCTTTAGTTTTTAACCATTCGTTTAAATCCTGCTCTTCATCTGGGTTCAAAGTTCCGGTTATCGACTTAGAGATAAGTTCGGCAATGGTATAATTAGATCTGTATGTATTATTCATATTGGGCATTAACAAGTTCTTTTAAAACATGTTATTTTCACATCATTTAACTCTATGAGTAAAAAACATGTAAAGTGGGTGGAAAGAAATCTTAAAAAATTTGATTTTTTAACAAAAAAGCCAAATATCCTAAGAGAACTGGGTGGTCTTTTAATTGTATTTTTAATAATTCAATAGCTCTGGCGCGTTGGGATTTTACAGTATTGACAGAAATATCCATGTCTTCTGCGATATCCTTATATTTCAACCCTTCCAAACAAGATAACTCAAATACTTTTCTACATCTTTCCGGCAGCTTTTCAAGTGCTGATATTAATATCGCATGCACTTCTTCTTCTATAATATAAGCATCTTCCTGACTCAAAGCATCATCTTTATAAGCATCCAAAGACACGACTTTTTGGGTTTGCTTTAAATAAGCATAAGACTTGTGCTTCACCATGGTATATAAATAAGATTTTAAATCGTCAATCTTATTCATATCTCCTTTGCGTTCCCATAAATAAAGCATACACTCTTCTACTATTTCTTCAGCAGCATAAGTGTCTTTTACATACTTCTCACAAAATGAAAGCAACCTCGGATAGAAGCTGTAAAATATTTCTTTATAAGAACCGGCAGTAATCTTAATATGTTCCGTCTTGGGCTTAATGATTGTTTAACGCTTTGATTACTAATTTTTTAAAACGGCGTTAAATATAAATTATCTTTTTGTAAAACCGAGGCTGAAATGTTAAAATTCAACAATTATTTATATAAAATCCACCCCATCACCCACCAACACCACCTAAACAAATACAAACGACTGTATTATTCTCATAACAACACTTTAATTTAAATAAATTGCACTCATAAAAAAAAGCCCGGAATACATCCGGGCCTCATTAACTAATCAAAAAAACTATAAACTAAACTCTAATTCTTCAGTAGTTGGTGGTAAACAATTAGCATCATCACATACCATAAACGCCACCCCTCCGGTGATTTTAATTTTAAGGTTTGGGGGAAACTTAATTTTTTGTTTGAAAACAGCTTTGTTATCAAAGTATTTAATTTTCATTTCGAAGATCTTATCATCTACAACATGACCCTCTCCTTCTTCGGTCTCACCAATTAACTTAAATTTCTTTGATGAAGTATCAAACTCAAAGCTTGTTGCAACCGGTCCACCATCAGGTACATCCTGTGAATATAAATGCCACCCTTTTTCAATAGTTGCTGTAGCAACTAAATAGGCTTCAGTATTACTTATTTTTTCGATCGATGCAGACCATTTTACCGGTTCATGTATTTGAGCCTGAGCCCCCAGCCCAATAAATACAAGCAATAGAAATATATACTTTTTCATTTTTTAAGATTTAATTTTTAGGCACCAATACCCCTTCCACAATATCAGATTTTTTAACAATGGTTCCAGCCGCTTTCTTAATATCCTTTTCGGTTATAGCATTGACCAAAGCAATATATTCATCAAGTGAATATACTTTTCTTCCATAAAAGACATTAGAAGTGATCACATTCATCCAGTATCCATTATTATTAACCGCCTCTGTTCTTGATTTGATCAAAGACTTTTTAACCTCATTCAGGTCGTCCAAATTCACTGCAGTAGTCATTTTTTCTAATTCATCGTAAACGACTGCTATTAACTGATCAGTCTTATCAGGGTTACAATCAAAACCTACACTTACGGTATACCTTTCATCCGGAATATCTGTTAAACTTCCCGAGGCTCCAACTCCATAACTGCCTCCCTCTTCTTCTCTAATGACTTCATGACAGCTTTTCTTTAATAATTCACCTACCATATTCACGACCAATCCATTTTTAAGATTATAAGAAAGTTCTCCGTTAAAAATAACCCTTACTGTGGTTTGTGGAGTCTCCATATCTTCCTTCACTCTAACAGTGGTTTTTCCTTTTGCAGGATTATATTCATGATCTACATAAGATTCTTTTGCTCCCGAAGCTTTAATATTACCGATATATTTTTGTGCTAGTTTTAAAACATGAGCTTCATCTATATCTCCAACAAAAACAAAGGTAAAATCGTCGACACCATTAAATCGGTCCTTATATATCTCCTGTATTTTATTGAAGTTAATTTCAGTTAAAAGTTCTTCATCGAAAATCAATGTTCTCTCATTGTGGTTTGATAATGCCAAAGAAATTGAATCCTGCAAAGTACTCTTCTTATTCTTTTTCTTTTGCTCAATCCCTTTTTTAAATCTTTCTATCGCCAGGTCAAAAGCTTCTTGCTCAAACCGAGGTGCTTCAAAACTTAAATACAACTTCTTAAATAACACTTCAATATCTGATTTGGTACTACGTCCGGATACTGATTCTGACAACTCACCCAAGCCCATGCCCAGAGATGTATTGGTACCGGCCAATTTCTTACCTAAATCTATTTTATTGAAGTTTCCTAATCCGGATTGAGAAGCCACGTAGGTTACTGCGTTAGAAGAAGGAAGCATTTCCTTATCTAACAACGACGTTCCTCCAGGACTATACCCTTTAATGTAAATGACATCTTTATCATAAGTGGTAGGATAAATTACCACCTTCGCCCCATTTGAAAGGGTGTACATATTAGCATCAATTCCTGAAAGCTTTTCAGTTTTTACAACCGCTTGTTCTTTTAAATCTTCTGCTATTAAAGGTTCATCTGAAGTTGTATCCTTAAAAGGACTTAAATCAGACTTATGCACCTTTTCATAAACTTCAAGAAAGGCTTCTCTGGTCGGGTATTCTTTATCTTCCGGACCGGTAACCGCTATAACAAGATCTTCCTTTTTATATTGAGAAGCCACATGATTAATAAGATCTTCATTAGAAATAGTCGCTAACCGTTCCACCAAATAATTAACACTCCAATCAATATCCGGCATTGGATCTTTGCTGAAGAAATAGCTGTAAATACTATTAGCATAAGAATCACTACTAATTTTATCCTTATTTTTTAATCTCGATAACTGGCTGTTCTTTATAGATTTTTTAGCTCTTTCCAATTCGCTCTCCGTTGCTCCAAACTTTACAAACCTTAACAATTCTGTGAGTGCGAATTCAAAGCTTTCGAGCTCCTTTCCGGTTTTTGGCTGTATACTCAAGCCTAGAATATCCAAAGGTCTTACGAAATTCGAATATGAATAACCTGCACTTAATGCAGGACATTCAGGTTTAACCGTCATTTCTCTATACCTGTTATTCAATATATATGATACAAGACTTTTTTTAATTCCGTTATCGACATATTCAAACTCCTTCAGGTCTTTAGCTTTATTTCGAACGTAAAACTGAATCCCAACAGTGCCTATTTCCTTATCTGTAGAGGTCATAAATTTTGTTCCACCATCAAATTCAATATCAAATTCAGGTCGTACCGGCAAGTTCTTTTTAAGTGGAATGGTAGAAAATAATGTCTTTATCCTGGCTTCCATTTCATCCACATCGATATCTCCTACAACAATAACCGCTTGCTGATCTGGTCGATACCATCGCTTGTAATAATCTCTCAATTCATCATACTCAAAATTATTTACAACCGACATTAATCCTATCGGCATTCTCTTGCTATATACCGACCCAGCCAGAACGGCCTCGGTCCAGATGCGCTCAGAAACTCTAAAACCTGGTGTGTTTCTGGTTCTCCACTCTTCATTAATAACACCTCTTTCAGCATCTATTTCTTCATCAGTCAACGACAAATTTCCAGACCAATCATGCAAAACCAATAATGTAGAATCGATGAGCCTGGGGTTGGTTACTGGTACCTTGCTTATATTATAAACGGTTTTATCAAATGAAGTAAATGCATTAATTTCAGATCCGAATTTTATACCATTCTTCTCTAAATATTCAAGCATGGTTTTTTCCGGATAATGTTCCGTTCCATTAAAAGCCATATGCTCTAAAAAATGCGCTAATCCACGTTGCGTCTCTTTCTCCAATACCGATCCTACATTCTGTGCAAAATAAAAAGAGGCCCGCTCTTTTGGCTCTTCATTATGCTTAATATAATAATGCATTCCGTTAGACAACACTCCTTTACGTATCGAAGTATCAAACGGAACAACATCCTGGGATTGAACAGGAATACTAAACACAATGAATAGCATGAATAATCCTAAGGTAAATGTTCTCATAAGTTTTAATGTTTTTAATACCTATAGAACAATATAAATGCTAAAAAGGGTGTAACCAAAATATCATTTTGACATTTATTTAACGTTTTTATTAATTCAACAGCCTAATCCCCAAACTATAATAACAAGACATACCTCGGCATTAAATAATTTTAATCAAACACCTTCTTAAGATTTAATCTAGCACATACGTAAGATTAAGATTACTTATTATATTTGCGATATGACTTTCATAACAAACCACCCGTATTTATCATTAACTGCATTCATTCTTATTTTGAATTTTGCAATTAAAAAGTTTACACGCTCCCAACATACACCTCTTGCACAGTTATGGCTATTTTGCATTTCAATTCTGGCGCAAGCTTGCAGTCCTTTCTCCGGCCCCGTTGACAAATCTGTTTCCGACTCTTATTACTATTCAAAGACGAAAAAGGATATCTGTTATAGTCCGATGGGAAATTGGTTCGAATTGGGCAACACTAAACTGAATGCCGATGTTAACAGCTTCAGCGTTATTGGCCGGGATTTTGGCAAGGACAAAAATCATTTATATTTTAAGTACCACATCATTGATAACGAAGTGGATACAGCCTCCTTCCGGGTAAGCGATGACGATTACTTGTGCTTTGACAAAAACAATGTTTATGTTGCCTTCAGTTATTCATCCTTTGCTTTCAGAGATGCGAATCAAGAAAATAAACATCTGTGGAAAATAACCGATGCCGATCCAAAAACATTCACTCGGATAGATCACAATTGGGCAAAAGATAATGCACATTATTTCTACAATCACAAGCCGGTAGCAGTAGATTATCCTACTTTCACCATCCTTAACAGCAATTTTGCTAAGGACAAAGACAGTGTATATGCACTAAAAAGCTATCAACTCTTATCGATTACCTCGGCAGATCCTGCTTCAACCATTGTCATCAATGACAGATATATAGCTGATAAAAATGCTGTTTATGACTTTCAGGAATATCAAAATCAGAAAATCACCGATTCCCTTAGCACTATCCCATATCAAAGCCTTAAGGACTTGAGAATTTTAATGGATCAATATCTGATATTTGACTCAAAAGTGGTGTACGATGGTGTTCTTATTGACAAGGCGGATGCAGGCACATTTGAAATTATCGAACATCCATATACCAAAGACAAAAACCACGTTTTTTACTATGGAACTCTTATGGAGTCAGCTGACACTAACACCTTTGAAGTTTTTGAAAACAAAATATACGCAAAGGATAAAGACCAAATTTTCGCTTACGGAAAGCCACTGAAGGAAGCTGACGTAACAACTTTTGGCCCCTCAGAAAACAAACATTCTTTATTGTACAGAGATAAAAACCACACCTATCGGGGAGATGAAATCCTTCTGGAAAAATAAACCTTGAGGCATCGTTATGGGGTATATTCACTAAACTACCCCTACATCATAATCAAAGCGTACCGGGATAAGAGATCGCAATTTTTATATTGTTATCTAAAAAAGTGGTAATTTAAGGTGTTAAGTAAAACAATTCACCTACTAAATCATGCACTTATTTCGGCATGTTTAAAAATTTAAAAGCAACAAAGAAACTTATCAAGGTCATGAAAAATGGGGTTAAAAGAAATATTTCTTATACAGGAAAAATCAAATTTTCAGGCATACAAATCAAAGAACCTCTTAGTTCTTCCGCTGGATTTTTAGGAGTTAAAGAAGCATTAAATCACACTTTTAAGGAGATGGGTATTATTCGTGCCACTACGGCCCTAATGAAAATGAACCAGGAAGATGGTTTTCGCTGTCCGAGTTGTGCCTGGCCAGTACCATTAAAACCTTCGAAAGTAGCTGAATATTGCGAAAATGGCGCAAAAGCATTAGCGGATGAAGCGACCACACAACACATAAATGCCGATTTTTTCGCATCCCACTCGGTTGAAGAATTATCTCAACTAACAGATTTTGAACTCAATAAATTAGGCCGTATTACAGAACCTTTACTACTTCGCCCTGATTCTTTGCATTACGAAAGCATAAGCTGGGAAAATGCCTATAAAATCATAGCAAAAGAACTGCATGAATTAAACAATCCGGATGAAGCCATTTTTTATACCTCCGGTCGCTCGAGCAACGAAGCAGCTTTTCTTTATGGAATGTTCGCTCGCGCTTTTGGCACTAATAATATGCCTGACTGCTCTAATATGTGCCACGAAGCTTCAGGAGTCGCACTTTCCAATACCCTGGGTATCGGTAAAGGATCGACAACCCTCGAAGATCTGCACGAGGCAGAAGTCGTTTTAACAGTCGGACAAAACCCGGGCACCAACCATCCGAGAATGTTAGCCGCTCTTGAAAAATGTAAAAATAACGGGGGATCAGTTATAAGTATTAATCCGTTAGAAGAATTAGGCTTGGTAAACTTTAAAAACCCTCAAAACATTAGTGACATGTTGGGAAGCGGAACTCCCATTGCGGATATCCACCTCCCGGTTAAAGTCAATGAAGATATCGCCCTGGTAAAACTGATTCTAAAAAAACTAGTGGCCATTGAAACACTGAAAGGTAATGTATTTGATCTGGAATTTATCGAGCAATACACAAACGGTTATCAGGAACTTATGGAGGACCTGAACAAATACGACTCCTCAAAACTACTTGCTCGTACAGGAGTTTCAGAAAACGATATAGATAAAACCGTAGCCCTCCTGGCTTCAAAATCAAAAATTATAGTTTGCTGGGCGATGGGTCTTACCCAGCACAAAAATGGAGTGGAAACCATACAGGAGTTCGTCAACCTCCTTCTCCTCAAAGGTGCTATCGGAAAACCTTCAGCAGGTACTTTTCCGGTTCGGGGACATAGTAATGTTCAGGGAGACCGCAGTGTCGGCATCATGCACTTTGTTAATAGAGAATTTAATCAGCGGATTCAAAAGCATCTGGGGTTCGCTCCACCAACAACAAAAGGCTATGATGTAGCCGCTGCCATCAGCGCCATGCATCGTAAAGAAGCAAAGGTTTTTATGTGTTTGGGAGGTAACTTCGCCATGGCTGCCGCCGACACGGAATATACCGCACAGGCCATTCAAAATTGCCAGCTGACGGTACAAATAAGCACTAAATTAAACCGAAGTCATTTGATTACCGGACAGACAGCATTAATCTTACCTACCTATGGAAGGTCTGAAAAAGACTATCAGAATGGTCAACTCCAATTCCTTACTATGGAAAGCAGCACCGGAAAGGTCCGACAAAGCAGAGGCCTACTGAAGCCTGCTTCGGGGGCTATAAAAAGTGAACCGGAAATTATCGCTTCCATAGCGCACACCTATTTTAATGGGAATCATGCCGTGAATTGGAAGGCCATGGGACAGGACTATAACCTCATACGTGATGCTATTGATAAAACTGTAAAGGGCTTTGAAAACACAAGTGAACGTTCTAAAGGCTTTGGATACTACCTGCCCAATAATGCACGTATTCGCGATTTCAGTATGTTACCACAGGGAAAGGCCAAACTCACGATAAACACATTGTCGGAACATCGATTAGAAAAAGACGAATTATTACTGATGACCTTCCGGGCTCACGATCAATTCAACACCACTATTTACGGTTTAAACGATCGTTATCGAGGCATTTACAATGAACGCCGTGTGGTTTTCATGAATCAGGAAGACATGCTTGAAAAAAACCTTAAGGCTCAAGACATTATAAATATTTACAGTACCTACCATGGTAAAACAAGGACTGCTAAACAGTTTTTGGTGGTTCCTTATAAAATACCTAAAGGAAATATTGGCGCCTATTATCCCGAAACCAATGTTTTAATACCACATGACGAATTTGATCCGAGGAGTAGACAGCATATTAGCAAATCTATAAAAGTGAGAGTGGAGCGAAGTGAGTGATTTTAGAAAATTTAAACTTGATTAGTAGTGATTTACCTTATAAATCTAAATGTTATAAATACTCTGATTGCACTTCTGATTTCTCCCAAGAACTTCGAGAACAAAGGTCTTTTTTAGCCGTTTTTGCAACTTTTTGCCGCGTCGTACAAATGGGTACAAAATGATATAAAAGAGTTATTCTATTGCGACTCGACACCTAAAAACTTCCTATTTACCCCTCAGATAGCCCATAGTTTAAGTATGGTTGAGGCATGGTTAAAGTATGGATAAAGTATGAGCAGGTCTAAATCAATATATTTTAGTACGTTTTGTTTCAGGAGGTTTGATCAAACAAGGTAATTATAATTGATATCGATTATTCACACGGCAACAATTCGGATTACTCCGTGATCCTCATAACGCTCCCCTTTGCAAATAACAGGTCGGCAAAGCTCGCGCTTTACCTTTTTCATTTCCTGCTAAATCCCTAAACTTCAAATGGATTACTCCGTGATCCTCATAACGCTCCCCTTTGCAAATAACAGGTCGGCAAAGCTGGCGCTTTACTTTTTTCATTTCCTGCTAAATCTCCGAACTTCAAATGCATTACTCCGTGATCCTCATAACGCTCCCCTTCGCAAATAACAGGTCGGCAAAGCTGGCGCTTTACTTTTTTCATTTCCTGCTAAATCTCCGAACTTCAAATGCATTACTCCGTGATCCTCTTTATCCTCCCCTTCGCAAATAACAGGTCGGCAAAGCTGGCGCTTTACCTTTTTCATTTCCTGCTAAATCTCCAAACTTCAAATGCATTACTCCGTGATCCTCATAACGCTCCCCTTTGCAAATAACAGGTCGGCAAAGCTGGCGCTTTACTTTTTTCATTTCCTGCTAAATCTCCAAACTTCAAATGGATTACTCCGTGATCCTCATAACGCTCCCCTTTGCAAATAACAGGTCGGCAAAGCTGGCGCTTTACCTTTTTCATTTCCTGCTTAATCCCCAAACTTCGTTTGGATTTATCCGGAAATAAAAAATCCGGTAACTTGCGTTACCGGACCTGTTGCTTGTAGTGACCCCGGGAGGATTCGAACCCCCAACCCTCAGAGCCGAAATCTGATATTCTATCCAGTTGAACTACGGGGCCAAGAATTCCTGTGTTTACAGGATTCTAATTCTTTTATTAGGCTAATTTTTGTTTAACTATCGTTGAAATTGCCTTTCCATCAGCTTTACCAGCCATTTCTTTTGACGCCATTCCCATTACTTTCCCCATGTCTTTCATGCCTTCAGCTCCGGTTTTAGCAATAATATCGTCAACAATCTTAGCAATTTCGTCGGTTGATAATTGCTCTGGTAAAAACTTCTCTATCACAGCCGCTTGCGCTAATTCCGGTTCAGCAAGATCTTCTCTGCCCTGCTCAATAAAAATAGCAGCACTGTCCTTACGTTGTTTTACTAATTTCTGCAAAAGCTTTATCTCCTCATCTTCCGATAATTCATCCCCTGCTCCTGCTTCTGTCTTCGCTAATAATAAAGCAGATTTAACAGCTCTTAAAGCTTCTAAAGCCACCTGATCTTTCGCTTTCATGGCAGCCTTCATTTCAGTCATTATGTTACTTTGTAAACTCATAACAGTATCCCATTTAAAAAAGGTATGCGAATATAAAAAAATAACCCGAAACCATTGACTATGGTTCCGGGTAATTTAACAAAACGTAGGCTAAGTATGAATATGCTATTAATCAATATAGACTACGGGTTGTGTTATTCTTTAATCTACATTATCATGTAAAAATGAATTATTAGACCTTAATTGTGTCTCATCATTACTATCTACACCGATTGACATACGGGAAGGATCTTCGTGTTGCTTATCTTCTAACTCAACACCCATACGCTTATACGCAGGTTCTTTCTCGATCTCTTCAATCTTAGAATTATTATGGTGAAACTTATAATTAAAATCTTTTAGTTTCTTCTTGCGCTCCTCAACACGTTTTTTCAAAGTTTCCTCAATCGGACTGTTAAAAGGATCGACATTGGTGGCAGGTTTATCTTCCACCGGTTGCTCTTTTACCTCCTTGTTAACAACAACCTTTTTCTCAATAATCAGTTCTTCTTCTTTTACTACTGCTTTTTCATTTTGAGGTTTTGCCTTGTTTAACTTGTCCTCCATCTGCATGTAATCATCCAGACTATAACGCTTTTCACCATTTTCTGAATGTTCGGTTACAGGAACTACCTCTACGTAATCCTTCACCTCATAATCTCTGACATCATCCGAAATCTCGTCATCCAAATTAAAGGTAACCACATTCTCCTGCGTTGAACTTACCTCTTCTTCCTCTACCGGCATATCAAACAACAACGTAGTTTGCTGTTTTTCATCTTCAACTTTTAAAACTTCAGGGTCTATAACCTCAATATCTCTTATTTTAGCTGTAGTATCGATAATTACAAAGTCCTCCTCTTCTGCCTTTACCTCTTCGTATGAAACATCAATATTTTTAATGAGTTCTGACGTCGGGATTAACTCCATTTCGGCTTCCTCATCGACTAAAGTGTGACGAACCACCTTCTTTTCTTTTGGGACTTCGCTCTTAAGCTCTTCGTTTAAAGGAAGCTTCGCTACAGATGCCATTGTTGACTTTGCAGAAAGGTTTTGCTCAGCCTTTTGCTCATCTTCCAAGGTGTGAATAATTTTCTTGGCTTCTACATTTACAATCTCATGTTGTTGTTCTGCATTAAAACCAGTGGCAATAACAGTAACAGAGATTGAATCACCCAATGCATCATCTTCACCGACACCCATAATAATATTTGCACTGTTTCCAGCTTCAGCCTGAATATGATCATTGATCTCTCCTATTTCATCAAGAGTAATCTCTTCAGAACCAGAAACAATAAGCAACAATACATTCTTTGCACCTGTAATCTTATTATCATTTAATAACGGAGAGTCCAGCGCATTCATGATGGCATCCTGAGCACGGTTACCTCCGACTGCGGTAGCTGATCCCATGATCGCAGATCCACTATTAGCCAACACGGTTTTAGCATCACGTAGGTCAATATTTTGTGTATAGTGATGAGTAATTACCTCGGCTATACCTCGGGCAGCAGTTGCCAAGACTTCATCTGCCTTTGAGAAACCAGCTTTGAAACCAAGGTTTCCATAGACCTCTCTTAGTTTGTTATTATTGATCACAATAAGTGAATCAACACTCGCACGTAAATTCTCTACACCTCTATGAGCCTGTTCATTACGCATCTTTCCTTCAAACTGAAAAGGAATAGTCACAATTCCTACGGTAAGCACATCCATATCCTTTGCCATTTTAGCAATGATTGGAGCTGCTCCAGTACCCGTTCCACCACCCATTCCGGCGGTAATAAAAACCATTTTGGTATTCTTATCCAACATGGTCTTAATATCTTCAAGGCTTTCAATAGCCGCTTGTTCTCCAATTTCAGGATTCGCACCAGCTCCCAAGCCTTCAGTTAAAGAGACTCCTAATTGAATTCTATTAGGGACTGAACTGTTTTCCAGGGCCTGTGAATCGGTATTACACACTACGAAATCAACCCCATTAATCCCTTGCTGGAACATGTAATTAATTGCGTTGCTTCCACCACCACCAACACCGATCACTTTTATAACGTTGCTCTGATTTTTTGGCAAATCGAATGAAATGTTTCCAAAATCTTTATTGTTGCTCATAATACTCTTTTACTGGTTTGTTTACTCTGCGTTGTCTAAAAAATCTTTTAACTTTTCTGACCACTTCTCTAAAAATGACTTCTTAGGACTCGAAGGGGTCGAAACTTGCGGTTCGCTTGGTTCGGTCTGTTCGTTGTTTTCTTCTTCTGGCGTTTCAGATAGTACTTCCTTAACTTCCGGAGCTGCCTCAGGTATAATTCTTCTTTGCTGTTGTTTTAATGCATTCATAACTAAACCAACAGCAGTTGCATATACCGGACTTGCGACTTCGGCATCTGAATCACCAGCTAAGTGTTCGTTTGGATATCCGATTCGGGTATCCATTCCTGTTATATATTCCACCAATTGCTTCAAATGCTTTAATTGGCTTCCTCCTCCGGTTAAAACTATACCGGCTATTAATTTCTTCTTCTGTTCTTCATGACCATAGCTCTTTATCTCAGCATAAATCTGCTCTACGATTTCAACTACACGGGCATGAATTATTTTTGAAAGGTTCTTTAGAGTGATCTCTTTTGGCTCTCTGCCTCTTAAGCCCGGAATGGAAACAATTTCATTGTCCTTATTCTCTCCCGGCCATGCAGAACCAAACTTTATTTTAAGTAACTCCGCCTGTTTCTCTATGATCGAACAACCTTCCTTTATATCTTCAGTGATTACATTACCACCAAAAGGTATTACTGCTGTATGACGAATAATGCCATCTTTAAAAATGGCCAAATCGGTCGTACCTCCACCAATATCGATCAAGGCTACCCCAGCTTCTTTTTCTTCCTGACTCAATACAGCATCAGCCGAAGCCATTGGTTCAAGAGTTATTCCTCCCAGCTCTAAACCGGCATTCTTCACACATCTGCCAATATTCCGAATCGAAGATACCTGACCTACAACGACATGGAAATTAGCTTCCAGCCTGCCTCCATACATTCCGATCGGCTCCTTTATCTCACTCTGTCCGTCAACCTTGTATTCTTGAGGAAGCACATGAATAATCTCTTCTCCCGGCAACATAACCAGCTTATAAACCTGGTTACACAGTCTGTCTAAATCCTCATCTTTGATAACCTCTTCTGCATCAGCCCTGGTGATATAATCACTGTGTTGTAAACTTCTTATATGCTGTCCTGCAATACCCACAACCACTTCACCAATCTTAACCCCGGAGGCACTTTCTGCCTCATGTACGGCTTGTTGTATAGACTGAATGGTCTGCGTTATATTATTCACTACACCTCTGTGTACTCCCAAGCTTTTAGATCTTCCTATACCCAATATCTCTACCTTACCATAGTCGTTTAATCGTCCAACCATGGCAACTATCTTAGTGGTCCCTATATCCAGTCCTACAGCGTATCTAGTAACTTCCATATCCTACTTTTTGGTGCACACTACCTGATTATTAAACTTCAAATTCACTGCCTCATACTCTGACAATGATTTGTCTTTTATTGCTTTCTGATAAAACGCCTTGAAATTGAAAAACTTTTTATCCAAATTCTCTAAGTCTCCTAACTTTACCACAAATTCATCTACCCTCAGTTCCAATTCAAAACTCTTTCCTGTTTTATGAATACCTACAACATGCTTCTTTAAAAATGTATCATTCTGTATATATTCGCTCAACTCAAAGGTTTCGTCTAAATCATTTTTATTAACATCGCCTGTTATAATCGGAACTCTTGCCGAAAACACGCCGGATAATGGCATCGGTTTTCCTTCTGAATCGATATAAAAGGGCACAGTGGTATTTACGCGAGCAATTGGTTTTCGTTGCTTAACTTTAGCACCAAGTTGCCCGTTCACAGTAAGATATACATGAGCGTTTTGAATCATGTCATTGGAGATTAGGGCTTGCTCCAATATATTCAAATCTAGTTCATCTTTTCGTACACCCGAAGTGTCTGCCCGATTTTGTATTAACAACTTATTAACCATTTCATAGGTTATAAAAAGCTGATTGGAATCGGCAAATTCTATTTCTACTCCAGACATTTTTCTGGCAGCATTTCGATTGGCAGTAAAACTGAACAGAAACACCACCAATAATAGCAGCAGTGGTAATTTGATATGTATCCACTTTACTTTCATACTAATAATGCAGCTTTTAAATTTGCTACTTCTTGCCCTATATCGCCAGCTCCCAGCGTTAAAACAACCTTTGCTTTAGAAGCTTTTACGGTACCTATAATTTCTTCTTTTGTAATTTTCTTTTTGTTTTTATTAGCTATTTTCCCAAGCAACCAGTCTGATGTCACTCCATCGATTGGCTTTTCTCTGGCTGGATAAATATCCAATAATGCGACTTCACTGAATTTCGAAAGCACCCTTCCAAAATCATCTGCAAAATCTTTAGTCCTACTGAATAAATGAGGCTGAAAAATGACCAAAGTCTCTTCATTTGGATACATTTCCTTTACGGCCTGAAATACAGCCTCAATTTCTGTAGGATGATGCGCATAGTCATCAACATAAACCAGGTTCTCGCTCTTAATCTGATATGAAAACCTTCTTTCAACACCTTTAAAAGTACTTAGCGCTTCAACGAGGCGGCTGGTGGGGTTACCAGATTCGACCGCCATCGCGAAAGCTGCTAATGCGTTCAACAAGTTGTGTTGTCCTGGCTTGTTAAACTTTACATCAAAAAATTCTCCCTTAGGAGTCACCATATCAAAACAGTAGGTCGCGTTTTGAATTCTTATATTTCGTATACAATAATCTGATTCGTCTTCTATACCATAGGTAAGTCCTTGCAATGACAATCCATTCCTTACAATAAGCTTACCTCCAGGCTTTAATTTTGTTGTAAACTCCTTAAAAGTCCTTTCCAATTCTGCAGCCTCGCCATATATATCCAAATGATCTGCATCGATTGAGGTAATGCAGGCTACGTCGGGAGAGAGACTCAAAAACGATCGGTCAAATTCATCAGCTTCAACAACGCTTACATCTGTACCGTCAATTATAAAATTACTATTGAAATTTTCCGAGACACCTCCTAAAAAAGCCGTTATATCCTGACCTGATTCTTTCAAAATATGAGCCAATATAGCAGAGGTCGTAGTCTTACCATGCGTGCCTGCCACTGCATAACAAAATGTATCCTTAGTGATAATCCCTAACACTTCTGCTCGCTTTTTTATAGCTATACCCGATGTTTCAAAAAACTGATATTGTACATTGTCCTTTGGAACTGCAGGTGTATACACCACCAAAGTATTTTCAACCTCTTTGAATGCCTCAGGAATCTTACTTAGTTCATCTTCAAAATAAACAGCTATACCAACCTCTCTGAGACCATCAGTTATCTTACTCGGTGTTTTGTCGTAACCTGCCACGTTTTTCCCTAAAACTTTGAAATAACGAGCCAACCCAGACATACCGATACCTCCGATACCCAGAAAATAGATGTTATGTATATTATTTATATTCATTTCTCCCTAAAAAGAGCTATTAATTTTTATTCAAAATAATTTCAATCTCGTCTACTATATGCTTTGTAGCATCTGGCAAAGCCAATTTCTTTATATTCACCCCTAACTCCTCCATTCGATCCTTAGACGTAATCAGTGCCTTAAACCCCTGTTGAAATTCGTTATCTAAATCCTTCTCATTGATAAGTAACGCCCCTCCTTTATCAGCTACCGATTTTGCATTCTTTGTTTGATGATCTTCAGCCACATTGGGAGAAGGAATAAAAATGACCGGCTTCCCTACAATACATAGTTCAGAAACAGAACTTGCCCCTGCTCTCGATATGATAACATCGGCTGCACCATAGGCCTTATCCATTTCATTTAAAAAAGCCAACACCTTTACACTTTCACTCTCATAATGCTTGTATTCTTCATAATAAAACCTTCCGCATTGCCAAATAACCTGAATATCATGAGCTTTGAAGAATTCCAGTTCTCGTTCTATCAACTGATTGATTCTTCGAGCTCCTAAACTTCCACCTAAAACCAACAAGGTCTTTTTATGTGCATCCAGATCAAACAACTTTAATCCGGCTTCCTTATTATCATCAACACCCAAAAGGTCTTGCCTTACCGGGTTTCCTGTTTTTACAATTTTATCTTTAGGAAAAAATCGATCAAGGTCATCATATGCCACAAACACCTTCTCCACTTTCGGAGCTAACAATTTATTTGTAATTCCCGGATAGGAATTCTGCTCTTGAATAACACATTTCACCCCTTCTGAAGAAGCCACTTTAAGCAAAGGACCGCTGGCAAACCCTCCGGTTCCAATAGCCATATCCGGCTTAAAAGTCCTGACTATTTTTCTGGCCTCAATCATACTATTGATTAACTTGATTGGAAACATCAGGTTTTTAAAAGTCAATTTTCGCTGAAGCCCTGATATCCACAAGCCCTTAATTTTATAACCAGCCTGAGGAACTTTTTCCATTTCCATTTTATCTTTTGCACCAACAAACAGAAATTCTGCATTGGGATAACGACTTTTTAGTTCGTTAGCAATGGCAATGGCAGGATAAATATGTCCTCCTGTTCCTCCTCCGGATAATATGAACTTATAATTGCTCACTTAATACTTCTAATGGGTTTTCTTCTACTTTATTTTTTTGAGTTGCTTTCGCACTTGCTTCAACAACTTCTTCTTCTCTCTTCGCACTTACACTTAAAATGACACCTATAGCCAGACAGGTCATCCAAATTGATGTACCCCCACTACTGATCAGCGGAAGCGTTTGCCCGGTAACAGGAAATAACTCAACCGCTACTGCCATGTTAATAAACGCCTGAAATATAATTGGCAGGCCGACGGCTAAAACCAACAATTTTCCAAAAACATCTTCAGCCTTATGGGCTACAACCACAATCCTAAACAACAAGAGCAAATACAAAAACACTAAAGTCAATGCCCCGACCAATCCATACTCTTCGACAATGATGGCATAAATAAAGTCGGATGTACTTTGAGGCAAAAAGTTTTTCATAACACTTTTTCCTGCTCCTAATCCAACAACACCTCCTGTAGCAATGGCTATTTTAGCTTTTTCAATTTGATAATCAGACTCGGTATCCGCATCATCCATAAAACTCTCCACACGACTAATCCAGGTGTCAACACGATTAGGAAATAATCCGGGGAAAGCCTTTGCTGTTAAAACAAACAATGCCAGACACACTACGCCTGCACCAATAATACTCATCAAATACTTTAAAGGATACCCTCCTATAAAACACAACAACATCACCATTCCGAAAATGATAGCAGTGGTCGAAAAATTGGCCGGCAAAATTAAGCTTAAAACAACAAATACCGGCAACCATAAAGGCAATAATGTCTCCTTAAAAGCAACTTTTTTATCTTTTATTTTGGTAAGGTATCGAGCCACATGTATTAGCAACACAAGGGCAGCTAATGTAGATGTCTGAAAACTAATACCTACGAACGGAATTCGAATCCATCTACTGGCATTTGCCCCTCCTATAGTAGTTCCCTGGGCAAGGGTAATCAGTAACAACAAAATCACTACCGGCATAGCAATAATCGACAAAGCCCTAAAATACCTGTAAGGAATTTTATGAACACCGTAGATTATAAACAACCCGATAAACAACAGAGCAGCATGCTTAATCAAATGCCCTATAGTGGTACCATTACCCACAACGTAAACCAGGTTGGTACTTGCACTATAAATTGGCAAGAAAGAAAATAACGCCAAAAGACATACTACTGCCCATATAGCTTTATCACCTTTTATATTTTTAAACAATTGCTGCATAAATAAACTTCCTTACTTTGTACGTATAAATCTCTTCTATAGTTTTCTTACGGCTTCTTTAAATTGTCTTCCTCTGTCTTCGTAGCTTTCAAACAAGTCAAAACTCGCACAAGCAGGAGACAATAGAACAGCAT
The DNA here is from genome assembly GCF_000511935.2 of Zhouia amylolytica AD3. Taxonomy (NCBI): domain Bacteria; kingdom Pseudomonadati; phylum Bacteroidota; class Flavobacteriia; order Flavobacteriales; family Flavobacteriaceae; genus Zhouia; species Zhouia amylolytica. Next base: position 155,258 of record NZ_AYXY01000022.1, read on the forward strand.
CACCCTGCTCCGATATCTTATTTGCAATCTTTACAGCCTCTTCCATAGCAGTGGTTTCCACCATAACCTCTACAACATTCCCAAAGAAATCCTTGATTTTAGTATTATCAACCCCTAAACACACAATGGCCTTTACTTTTTCACGAACCAAAGGCATTAATGGGGTATAATCATTTCCTTTATCCTGTCCTCCAACAATCCAAACCACCGGTGACTTTACACTATCTAATGCATAAAATGTAGAGTTCACATTAGTAGCCTTGGAATCATTGATATACTGAACGTTTCCTATTTTTAAAACCTTTTCCAATCGATGTTCAACCCCCTGAAAGTTTTGCATACTCTCTCTTATGGTCGTCTTTCTTATTTTTAACAATTGTGCTACAGCTGATGCTGCCATGGTATTCTTTACATTATGTTTACCTTCTAGGGCTAAAGTATCTGTTGACATACTAAATAGGTTATTATCTATTGTTACTACTAATTCGTTATTCTTTATATAAGCGCCATTTTCGAATTCTTTCTCAAGTGAAAATGGCAACAATCTTGATTTTACCGGATGTTTCTCTAACCACCCTATGATTACCTCATCGTCTGCATCGTAAATCAGATAATCATCTTCCGTCTGATTCATTGCTATTCTAAATTTTGAGGCAATGTAATTTTCGAATTGATAATCATATCGATCTAAATGGTCTGGAGTAATATTGGTAATTACAGCAATGTGTGGCTTAAAATTGCTAATTCCATCGAGCTGAAAACTACTCACTTCCAACACGTAATGTTTATGATCATTTTCTGCCACGATCTGAGCAAAGCTATCACCTATATTCCCGGCTTTTATTACATCTAACCCACCATTATGAAGCACGTGATACGTGAGTTCGGTGGTTGTTGTTTTACCGTTGCTACCTGTAATAGCAACCACCACTCCCCTGGTGTATGCTGATGCAAATTCAATTTCTGAGATTACAGAAATCCCTTTTTGTTTCAACTTCTTAACCAATGGGACATGATCAGGAATACCCGGACTCTTCATTACCAAATCAGCATTTAAAATCTTACTTTCTGTATGCTGACCTTCTTCCCAGTCTATCTCAAGATTTCTAAGAACGTTTTTATATTTCTCTTTGATGTTTCCGCTATCAGAAACAAAAACTTCATAATTTTCTTTTACACCCAAGATGGCTGTTCCAACACCACTTTCACCTCCTCCTAAAACAACCAATCGCTTCATACTATCTCACCTTTAACGTTACAATGGTAACGATCGCCAATACAATTCCAACAATCCAAAATCTGGTCACTATCTTACTCTCATGATACCCCTTCTTTTGATAATGATGATGCAAAGGAGACATTAGAAAAATCCTTCTTCCCTCTCCATATTTCTTTTTGGTAAACTTGAAATAACTAACCTGCAAGACCACCGAAAGATTTTCCGCTAAAAAAATCCCACATAAAATCGGTATCAATAACTCTTTTCTAATGGCAATGGCTATAACAGCAATGATTCCTCCAATGGTTAAACTACCTGTGTCACCCATAAAAACTTGAGCTGGATAGGCATTATACCACAAGAATCCTACAAGCCCACCAACAAAGGCAGCTATAAAGACCGTAATTTCTCCTGCCCTGGGGATGTACATAATATTCAGATAATCTGAGAATATTATATTACCAGAAACCCAGGCAAATATTCCTAAGGTGAGTACTATTATTGCCGATGAACCCGCTGCCAAACCATCAATTCCATCGGTAAGGTTTGCCCCGTTTGACACTGCGGTTACAATTAAGATCACCAACGGAATAAAAATGATCCATGCATAACTCTTATAATTATCTCCTGCCCAGGCAATCAATTCAGAATAGTCAAACTCATTATTCTTAAACATAGGAATCGTAGTTTTTGTAGACTTCTCTTCCTCTTTGAAGAAATGCTGCTGGTCTTCCTGAACCACAAACTCAGGTCGCGTTGGCTGCATATCTTTTAACTTCTCCTTAATGGTTACATCGGGATGAAAATACAGGGTAACCCCTACTATAATACCCAAGCCTATCTGACCCAGAATCTTAAACCGGCCTTTTAACCCTTCCTTATCTTTTTTAAAGATTTTAATGTAATCATCCACGAAACCAATTGCACCCATCCAAACTGTGGCAACAATGAGTAAAATGATATATATATTATCTAAAGCTGCGAATAATAACACCGGTATTAAGGTTGCCAAAATAATTATAATACCACCCATTGTTGGTGTCCCAGCCTTCTCTGTCTGACCTTCTAAACCAAGCTCTCTAACGGTTTCCCCAACTTGCTTTCTTCTTAAATAGTTGATAATGCGCTTACCATATATTGTTGATATCAATAATGACAAGATAACCGCCATGGCTGCCCTGAAGGTTATAAACTGAAATAGTCCAGCCCCAGGTATCTGGTAATTATCTTCTAAGAATTGAAACAGGTAATAAAGCATTTATGTTATTTATTTAATTGGTTTAATAGTTCTTTTACAATTTTAAAATCGTCGAAATCCGTTCGCTTTCCGTTTACCTCTTGATAGGTTTCATGCCCTTTTCCTGCTATTAGAATAATATCTTTCGAATTGGCCAGTTGACATGCTGTTTTTATAGCTTGTTTCCTATCTGTAATTGACATTGTCTTTTTATAATTCTCTGGAGAAACTCCCTTTTCCATATCCTCAATAATAAGCACAGGATCTTCCGTACGAGGATTATCTGAAGTAAAAATCACCTTACTACTGAGGGTTGACGCAATATTCGCCATCACCGGACGCTTGGTTTTATCTCTATCACCGCCACAACCAACAACCGTAATTAATTCTTCATTCTTGGTTCGTATACTATTGATGGTTTCCAATACATTTTTCAAGGCATCCGGGGTATGAGCATAATCAACAATAGCTGTTATTTTTGAAGGAGATACAACATATTGGAACCTTCCACTAACACTTTCCAGCTCGCTCAGGTAACGCAAAATATCTATTTGCTCAAGACCTAATTGCCTGGCCGTTGCGTAAATCGCCAATAGATTATAGGCATTAAAGTTTCCTATTAATTTTGTCCACACTTCATTACCCTCAATTTTCAACAACAATCCATCGAACTGATTCTCTAAAATCTGAGCTTTATAATCCGCATAATTTTTAAGGGCATAGGTGAACTTTTCAGCCTTTGTATTTTGCAACATTACCAGTCCGTTCTTATCATCTACATTCGTTATAGCGAATGCTGATTTAGACAACTGATCAAAAAATGTCTTTTTAACATCCCTGTATTCCGCAAATGAACTGTGATAATCCAAATGATCATGTGACAAGTTGGTAAACACACCACCGGCAAACTCAAGCCCTTCTGTCCTTTTCTGATGAATTCCATGGGAACTCACTTCCATAAAACAAAACTCAACTCCGGCATCAGCCATCATTTTTAAATAGCTATTGATGGTCAATGAATCTGGTGTAGTATGCGTCGCCTTAAACTCCTTATTATCGACTAAAATCTTAACCGTAGAAAGCAAGCCCACCTTATAACCGGCTTTCTTAAACAACTGATATAACAAGGTTGATATCGTTGTCTTACCATTGGTGCCGGTAATTCCAACTAATTTTAAATCGTGTGAAGGATTACCATAAAAATTAGCAGCAATTAACGCCAGTGCACTTTGTGCATCATCTACCTCAATATAGGTTACTCCGTTAACTACGCTTTTTGGCAGTTTTTCACACACTATAGCAATAGCCCCATTATTGGTAGCCTGTTCTATATAATCATGCCCATCAACGACAGTTCCTTTTACGGCCACAAACACATCGTTAAGAGATACCTTTCGGGAATCAAAATGCACCTGATTAATGGCTACAGTAGTATTACCAGTAACCGCATTCAAGTTTACTTTATACAATATGTCTTTTAACTGCATCATGAAAGTTGCAATACTATAGTTTGTCCTTTATTTATTTTCGATCCGCTCTTAACGGATTGTTTTCTTACTTTACCGTTCCCTACCACCTTCACTTTAACTCCCAGGTTTTCAAGTATTGAAACCGCATCCATACCGCTCATTCCCTCAACATCAGGAATAATATTGCTATGATTCTGTACTTTCGAATAATAAGCACGGTACTTTTCCTCCACCGAAGGATTGGGTTTCTCTAAATCCTTTACCGTATCAATTACTGGCGAATCCGTATAAATCTTCTGAGCTACTCTTTTAAACACAGGCCCGGATACATCCGCTCCGTATATACCAACACTTTTATCAGGCTCATGAATTACTACAATACAAGAGTATTTTGGGCCATCAGCCGGGAAGAAACCAGCAAAACTTGAAATGTACTGCAGTTTCTGACGATCCTTTGCTGCATAATTCTTTTGAGCCGTACCCGTTTTTCCCGCCATAGAAAAGTTTGGTGAGTATAACTTATGACCTGTTCCATGATCCTTCTCGACCACGTTTTTCAATAAAGCCTTCACCTTGTCGATAGTTTCCTGAGAACATATAGAAGAATTGATCACCTCTTTATCAAACTTCATCACCGTACGATTCCACTCCTTAACTTCCTTGATCAAACGCGGCTTTACCATCACTCCATTGTTAGCGATTGCATTATAAAAAGTTAAAATTTGCAAAGGTGTCATTTGAACCCCATAACCATAAGCCATCCATGGTAAGGCAATACCACTCCATCGTTCCTTATCATTTGGATGCGGAATAAACGGTTCTCCTTCCCCCTTAATTGCCAAACCTAAAGGCTCATTAAGCCTCATATTATAAAGACGATTTACAAAACGCTTAGGATCATCCCCATAAAACTTATCAATAACCTTAACAATTCCCGTGTTAGAAGAACGCTCAAAGGCCTCTGAAAGACTAATCTTTCCGTACCCTCCCCATTTCGAATCTCTTACTTTATATCGATTGTAAAAGGTTAGTATTCCTTTTTCCGTATCCACGACATAATTTGTATCTACCACTTTATCTTCCAAAGCAGCAATTACTGACATCAATTTGAATGTTGAACCTGGCTCATGTGATTCTCCGACAGCATAATTTAGCTTTTCATAATACTTTCCATTTTCGGTACGGCCTAAATTTGAAATAGCCTTCACCTCACCACTTTCAACATCCATCACCACCACACACCCATGATCGGCCTTATATTTTTCCAATTGCGCCAATAAAGCGTGATGGGCTATATCTTGTATATTCACATCAATGGTAGAAACCACATCATAACCATCCTGCGGTTCCACTTCATTATAATCAGTAATTGGTTTCCACTGCCCTTTGGCTATCTTTTGCTTAAGACGGTGCCCTTCTTTACCTTCGAGGTATTGATTGAAAGCACCCTCAAGCCCAACTGGATTAGACAAACGGTCATAACCAATACTTCGTTTAGCTATTTTACCTAACGGATATTCTCTTTTTGTTTCTTGCTCAACTATAATACCTCCCTTATAAGGCCCCAGATTAAATAATGGAAAACTTTTTACTCTTATGTAATCTGTATACCCAAGGTTTCTTGATAATAACATGTACCTGTTCTTAGTGGCCCTCGCTTTTCTGAATAAATTCTGGTAATAACTCGAACTTTTACCAAACATAACAGACATAGAATCAGACAACGGCTTAATGTGTTTCTCGAAATTTTCAGAATTTGGAGCCAGGGCATCAAACCTTATATCATATTTAGCTACCGAGGTCGCCAACAAACTACCGTCATCAGAATACAAATTCCCTCGATTAGGCTCAATGGTAAAATTCTTTACCGTTCGTTCACTGGCTAGTTCACGATACTTATCCCCATCGACAGTTTGAATCGAAACCAACTTTACAACAACCGCAACAGCAAAGACAAAAATGAGCCCTGCTATAACATATAACCTATTTAATATGTGCTTCTCTGTTGTTGGCATATTATTGACTAACTACTTTTATTTTTTTAGGGGCGATAGTTGATGGATACAAACCTTTCTCACTTAATTGTTGCGTCACATTACTCTCTAAACGCATTTGCTGAACTTTTTCTCTTACGTCAACAAACTCGCTTCTAAGTTCAAGAACCTCTTTACTTAATTCGTTTAAAGCAAAAACCTTCTTGTCGGCATTGTGTGAACTTGTAATCATGACCACAGCAAGAATAGAAGCAAAAAGAATAAACTTCCAGTTCTTAGCGGCATCATCGCTCACTAAAAATTCACCTTTTAATATTTCCTGAATTTTTTTCTTCATATGCGTTCAGCAATTCTCAATTTTGCGCTTCTTGCCCTGTTATTTTCTTTAATCTCATCGGCTGATGGAATAATCAGCTTTCCAACCTTTTTAAATGGCACATCTATATTACCATACATATCCTTTTCCGGCTCTCCTTCAAACATCCCACTTCTTATAAATCGTTTCACCAACCTATCTTCTAATGAATGATAACTGATCAAACTAAGCCTTCCGCCCTCAGGTAGTAATTCTGGTGTTTGCAATAAAAATTCCTTCAACACCTCAACCTCCTGATTAACCTCAATTCGTATCGCCTGATAAATCTGAGCCAAAATCTTTTGTTCTTTATGCTTAGGCAACAAACTTTTTAAAACCTCTTTTAACTGACTTGTTGTTTCGATAGGTGATTTTTCTCTTGCCTCTGCAATTAACCTGGCTATCTTAGGAGCATTCCTTAATTCTCCATATAAACTCAAAACCATCCTTAGTTCTTTTTGCTCATATTCATTAACCACATCATATGCTGACAAGGCATTCTTTTTACTCATCCTCATATCCAAATCAGCATCAAAGCGAGTAGAAAAACCTCTTTCGGCTTCATCGAACTGATGTGATGAAACCCCAAAATCTCCAAGAATCCCGTCTACCTGTTTAACTCCATAAAACCTTAAGAACCTTTTTATATATCTAAAATTCTCATTGATCAATACAAATCTATCATCATCAATGGCATTTGCTAAAGCATCCTCATCCTGATCAAAAGCATACAGCTTTCCATTCGGCCCCAACCTTTTCAATATCTCACAGGAATGACCTCCACCACCAAAAGTGACATCCACATAAACGCCATCCTCTCTGATAGCCAGACCGTCAACAGTCTCATTTAATAAAACCGGATTATGATAACTCTTGTTCATTGTCTCCTCCCATAACTTCTTCGGCCAAATCAGCAAAATCAATTGCAGCATCATCAATAGCCTGTTCATACTTATTTTTATCCCAAATCTCAACTATGTTGATAGCAGAAGAAAGCACAACTTCTTTCTGAATTTCTGCAAATCCAACCAAGTCTTTCGGGATCAGCAACCTACCTGTGTTATCTACTTCTACCATCTTTACACCGGCAGTAAAACGTCTTATAAAATCATTGTTTTTCTTAACGAAGCGATTAAGTTTGTTCATTTTTTGCATCAGTAAATTCCACTGCTCCATCGGATACAACTCAAGACAAGGCTGAAAAACGGATCGCTTCAACACAAAACCCTGCTGTAAGACGGGAGACAATTGTCCCTTTAATGCAACAGGAAGCATCACTCTTCCTTTTGCATCTGCCTTACACTCATATGTTCCGATGAAATTGATCATTACTGAATACAGTTTTCCCTTCAATGTTCAAATATAAAGATTTATTTACCACTTTTTACCACTTTCTACCACTTTGTTAATAAATTTTGTCCAATACTAGATAAAACGCACTAAAACATAGACTATCAACACATTAAAAAGTCGACAAAGACACTATTTAACAAGATTTTTCTTTAATATTTTTCCTCTTAAAATCTGATTTTACAGCTATTTTTAATTTTTGATTGATATAATATCGAAATCCCTATATTTGTTTCTCAGGAAATGCAAATAACCACTATGGTTCACGATATTAAGAAAGAAGGAAAATTCAGTTATTTAGAGGTTGGCGAAGGCACCCCAATGATTATTCTACATGGTTTAATGGGAGGGCTAAGCAACTTCAATGGCGTTACAGAATATTTTTCAAAAAGAGGATACAAGGTTCTTATCCCGGAATTACCCATTTACAGCATGTCTCTTATAAAAACTAACGTTAAGAGCTTTGCAAAATATTTAGAACAATTCATTGAATTTAAACAACTTGACGAGGTTATATTACTTGGAAACTCCCTAGGAGGTCATATTGGCCTTCTACACACCAAACTTTACCCTCAAAAAGTGAAAGCCCTTGTCATTACCGGCAGCTCAGGATTATATGAAAACGCAATGGGTGATGGTTACCCTAAAAGAGGTGACTATGAGTTTATCAAGAAGAAAAGCGAAGATGTTTTTTACGATCCAAAGGTAGCTACCAAGGAAATCGTTGATGAAGTTTTCGAAACCGTTAATGATCGTAACAAACTTATTAAGACTCTGGCTATTGCCAAAAGCGCCATAAGACACAACATGGCCAAGGACTTACCTCACATGCATACACCAACTTGTATAATTTGGGGAAAGCAGGACAATGTTACACCTCCAAATGTAGCCGTTGAATTTCATGAGTTATTACCTGATTCCGACCTCTATTGGATTGACGAATGTGGTCATGCTCCAATGATGGAACATCCAAATGACTTTAACGATATACTGGAACACTGGTTACAAAAAAGAAACTTTTAGATAATGGATATCAAATCGGCTGAGTTTGTTATTAGCAATACTAATGTTGATAAATGCCCAAAGGACCTCATCCCGGAATATGCATTTATTGGCCGTTCCAATGTAGGTAAATCGTCACTAATCAACATGTTAGTACAACGAAAGAGCCTGGCAAAAACATCGGGGAAACCTGGGAAAACTCAACTCATCAACCATTTCAAAATTAACAATTCATGGTTTTTGGTTGACCTTCCCGGATATGGTTATGCAAAAGTTTCGAAATCCGTCAAAAGTAAGTTTCAGAAATTCATAGTGGAGTATTTCGAAAAGAGAAAACAACTGGTCTCGGCTTTTGTTTTAATTGATGTTAGACATTCACCACAAAAGGTAGATGTAGAGTTCATGCAATGGCTTGGAGAACATGGCATTCCGTTCTCCATTATTTTCACAAAAGCTGATAAATTAAAACCCGGAGCCATCAAAAGAAATGCTGAAAATTATCTTCAAAAACTCACAGAAGATGCTTGGGAAGAAGCCCCAAATCATTTCATCACCTCTTCTTCTTCAGGTGCGGGAAGAGATGATGTTTTAAACTACATAGAAAACATAAACAACGAACTTAAAGGCTCTTAATTCCGAACTACCTTATTGAGTTCTTTTTGAATATTCCCTATTTTAATATCTTTTCCTTCTGCGCTGATGACCACCAAATCGTCTCCATCATGAACTCTGAAAATCACCTCTTTGGTTTTGCCAAATCGATTGTACAGGTATAAGTTAACCAGGGTTCCGTCATCTTTTAAATAAAACAGTTGTTCATACCCTTTTTTAGAAACAAAATCATCAAAACGCTTATTAAGACCTTTTGCCCTTCTATCGAACACCATTACTCTATATTTAGACACACCATCTACTATCTGCTTATATTCATCCAAATCATCTTTATCCATAAAAAGATGTGTCAAAAATCTGGATGCCCCTAAGGAAAACACAACGTCGTCTTGATTTTCCTCCCTGAAGGTATCATATGGTGTCTTTACACCGCAAGAAGCAAAAACGATCAGGACAACAAAAACAAAAATCAGCTTTCTCATAATTCTTTTATAATTGGTTCTACATAAAAGACGAGTCAAAGCTGATTTTGTAACAGTTTTATTTTTTTATTTCCAACTTCTCTGCAAAATACTCACAAAAATCCTTCATGGTTGCTGTCATTTTCTCATCTTGAGTTGCGCGATAAAAAGTGTCAGACATCCCCAAAAGAGTTTGATGAAAGAATATTTTCATTTCGTCAACGGTCATTTCTTTCGTCCACAAATCTATTCTTAAGGTTTCCTTCTTTTCACTATCCCATACCGACAATAATAAAGCTTTTGCTTCTTCCTCTGAAACACCTCCATCTTCAGCGGTCCACTGCAGCTTTTCAGGAATTCTGTTTTCGTCTAATTCTACTTTTAAATTTATATTAGATGTGTGATTTTTTCCCATTATTTACCTGGTTTATATCTTGAATTATTAAAAATTTCTTCAGTTGATGCCTGCAACATTCGCTGCAAAGATACGTCATTGTTTTCCATATACGAACGAACAATTTGCCAACCAATAAATTGACCTATTCGACCTGGAGATTCAGCATCAAATGATAAATAAAACTTAGAAAATGGCGCTGGTTCTATAAATCGAATTTTTAACGATTGATCTGCGGAGAACAGCATATTATTCTCTACAAAATGCCTCCAAATGTATTCCTCGTTTTCTTTAGCCCAATTAAATTCTGCTGGAGAATATTTTATTTTTTCAGCATCTGTTTTTGAAGGAATTAAAAGATCCTTTAAAAACAGTTCTTTTCCATACAGGATCATCGTCGATAAGAAGGTTCGATCAGAAGGTAAGGCCAGCTGACTTCGGGCAATTTTTGACGCGGCATCTACCACAATAGCACTTCTATCAAAATCATCCTTTATGTACGCTTGGATTCCTTGATAAAACTTATGTTCACTACCCAAATAATTATCTAAACCAATCAGCAATAACGTATCAGAATAAATTATACTGTTGCGATAATCAACTTCAGTGGTCAGGGTAATTATCTTGGGAACGATAAAATCATCAAAATAATATTTAGCATGTTGGAATAACGATTTTAAAGCTAATGCTTCCTTATCGAAATTCTCATAAATCTTCACCGTTTCAACTATAAGATCCCTCTGCAACGCATCCTTAAAACGTTGTTGCCAGACACTATCAGGGTAACTATCAGGAAAAAACATCGGGTACTCCTTCTTCAATTCTGGAAGATCGGAAAGATCTGATTTGGAAAGTACTTTATCAAACCTTTCCACCTCAAACGAAACATCTATCTTCGATATTTCTGCCTCTTTATTATTCTCCGGGCTGCAACCTACTGCATAAATTGCAAAAAAAACGCTTAAAAATTTCTTCATTGATACAAATTAACGAGCTTAAGCTACAATATATTTTGATAATTGCGTGAATAAGTTAAATTTGCGTGCAAAGTTAATGTAAACTTGATATTATGAAAACCCAGGAGGTGATTGATTACATAGTAAATTGGCTTAAAACATATGCCGATAATTCAGGAATGAATGGATTTGTCATAGGGATATCGGGAGGGATCGATTCTGCTGTCACTTCAACCCTATGTGCTAAAACAGGTTTAAAGGTACTATGTCTTGAAATGCCGATTCATCAATCCCCTAAACAAGTTACCCGAGCATTAAATCATATTGATTGGCTAAAGGCTAACTTTGACCACATTAAGATGGAGCAAGTTAATTTAACTAACGTCTTTGACTCAATGGTTAATGCTTTCCCACAAGTGGAAGAGGAGGAGGAAAGGTTTTTAGCACTTGCCAACACGAGAGCTCGCCTTCGAATGTCAGCCCTTTATTACTTCGCAGCGTTGGAAAAACTGTTAGTTGCAGGTACCGGTAATAAGGTTGAAGATTTTGGCGTCGGATTTTTCACAAAATATGGTGATGGAGGTGTAGACCTAAGTCCAATTGCTGATCTATTAAAAACTGAGGTATATGCAATTGCCAAAGAACTGGGAATTAATCAAGAAATTATAGACGCTGCACCTACTGATGGACTATGGGGCGACAACCGAACAGATGAAGATCAGATAGGCGCTTCATACCCCGAACTTGAATGGGCAATGAAAATGGATAAAGAAGGTAGGAATCCATCAGAATTTGAAGGTAGACAGCGAGAAGTTTTTGAAATCTATATTAAGTATAACACTACTAATAAACACAAAATGATTCCTATTCCAGTTTGCGAAATACCTCTTCATCTAAAAGAATAGTCATTTCGAAGATTGTTTCAAGTGTAAATTTTGCAGTGAGAATTTTATTAACTATCTTTACATATTATACCCCCAAGCCGACAATAGCTAAAGTGTTTTCTACATCTTTACGCTTGACCTATTATGTACGGTTGCTAAAATCTAACCCTTAAACAAAATTATTATGATTAAAGTTTTAGTGGCTGACAACCATCCTATCATTCAAAAAGGTATTGAGGCTGTTTTGGGCGAACATAAAGACGTTAAAATCGTCGGCAATGTTAGCTCGACCAGCGAGCTTTTTGAATTCTTGTCTAAAAAGCAAGCAGATATTGTTCTGATGGAGATGGATATACCAGAAGTAAATGGTATAACAGCCCTCAGAAAAATCAAACAGGAGTATCCGAACACAAAAACCTTAATGTTTAGCTCTCAACCAGAAGATGTATATGCTTTGAGCACTATTAAGGCAGGTGCCTATGGATACTTATCAAAAGATGCTGATACAGATTTGCTTTATGAGGCTATTTCAAAAGTTTCTAATAACGGTATGTTCATCACCAACGAACTTGCGCAAAGACTGGCTTTTGACGAGAGCACCAACAAACCAAGAAGGTTTTTCAGAAAGCTTTCTACCCGAGAAATTGAAGTACTTAAACTTCTAGCTGCAGGAAAGCGAAATAAATTTGTCGCACAAGAACTGGGGCTTAATGAAAAGACGGTAAGTACCTATAAAGCTCGCTTAATGCGTAAACTTAATGTTGACAACTTAGTTGATTTACTACAACAAGCTAAAGCATTAGAACTCTACTAATCTAATTACAATACCCTGTTGAGTTTTCTTGACAGTAACATTCTTAATTGATGGTAGCTCATGATTTCCTCTAAAACATCATGATTGTTACCATCAATTTTTTGTTTTGTGGCATCCTGGAGTTGCTCTACCCTCTTTTCAATCAAATGGCACCGTAGGTTAAGAATTGTCTCTGTCACCAACTGAGATAATGAAGCTGTTTTACCCTTCACCAGAATATCTTTACGCTCCCAATTGTGCAACATATACTTTTCGTCCTCCATTAAAATCGAGGTGATTTCCGAAGCGACTTGAGGCTCCGCGTGACTAATAAAAGAATCAACACTAAAATCTTCTTCTCCCTGACTTAAATGAACAACCAATTCTTCAAAAATAACCTTGAATATAGGATTTGTAAGTTCAACTTCATCTTGCTGAAGATCGACATATATTTTCTCAAATACCTTTACACTATGTACCTCAGGTTCTAAAACTAACTCTCCCTTCTCATTCTCTTTTAGCAACAAATCCTCAAACTCTTCTGTCTTCGTCCCATACAACAGTAACAACTGAATGATTTGCCTTTCTAGTTCCTGTTGAAAATCAACTTTCTTTACATTCTTATCTTCATCGTTCCTTACAACATCAAAAGCTTTTTGTTTCTGCTTTTGCCTATGCTGTTTTCCCGCTTCCCGCAACTCATGCTTTCCAATTTGCGCCAAAGTATTAAATAGTACATCTTCAGAAATATCCATAATACGTGAACATTCCTGTATATACACTTCTCGCTGAATTCTATCCGGGATTTTTGCGATACTATTCACAATGTCTCGAATGGTATCAGCCTTTTTAACAGGATCTCCTTTTGCGTCTTTTACAAGTATAGAAGCTTTGAATTGAATAAAATCCTGAGCATTTTCCTGAAGGTATAAGCTTAGGTCCTCCAAAGCATTTTTACGAGCAAAGCTGTCTGGGTCTTCACCCTCCGGGAAGGTACAGACCTTTACATTCATCCCCTGCTCTAAAATAAGATCAATACCTCTTAAAGAAGCTCTTAATCCCGCAGCATCACCATCAAAAAGAACGGTTATATTTTTAGTTAATCTATTAATTAACCTTATTTGCTCGGGGGTCAATGCAGTTCCACTAGAGGATACTACATTTTCAATCCCCGTTTGATTAAATTGAATAACATCTGTATACCCTTCTACCAAATAGCAATTATCTTCTTTGGCTATTGCCTGTTTCGCTTGATATAACCCATAAAGAACCTTACTCTTATGATAGATATCACTCTCAGGAGAATTCAAGTACTTAGCGGCCTTTTTATCATTGGTTAGTATTCTACCTCCAAATCCTAGCACTCTTCCACTCATCGAATGAATAGGAAACATCACCCTGCCCTTAAATCGATCAAACTTCTTATCTCCTTTGACTATTGTAAGACCCGTTTTTTCGAGATAATCAATTTTATAACCATTGTCCAGGGCTTCTTTGGTAAAAGCTTCCCATTCATCCAGTGAGTACCCCAACTGGAACTTTTTAATGGTATCGCTTCTAAATCCCCTTTCCTTAAAATAAGTCAGGCCAATAGCTTTTCCCAATTCTGACTCCCATAAAGTTTCTGCAAAATACTTTTGTGCAAATTCAGAAACCAAATACATACTTTCACGCTCATTAGCCTGCTCCTTATCCTCACTGGAAAGTTCAGTCTCTTCTACCTCAATATTGTACTTTTTAGCAAGATATTTAACGGCCTCCGGATAGGTGAAATGTTCATGCTCCATTAAAAAGGAAACAACATTCCCCCCTTTTCCACTACTAAAGTCCTTCCAAATTTGTTTTACAGGAGAGACCATAAAACTTGGCGTTCGTTCATCGGTGAACGGGCTTAATCCTTTAAAATTAGCACCCGATTTTTTCAATTGAACAAAATCACCTATTACCTCCTCTAATCGAGCAGTTTCAAATACTTTATCTATGGTTTCTTTAGAAATCAAATCCCTGACTGTTTTGCATAAAAATAATAATTCCCGCTTAAAAAAACGGGAATCAAAAGTAATGAATAATGCTGAAGGACTAAAGTTCTAAACGTAATCCAAGTGAAATATTATGCTGATCTGTATTCGGATCTTTAAACATGGAGTTCAAATCGTATTTCGCGTATAAAGAAATATCACCCACACCAATGTACCCCGCTATACCGTATATAAAGTTTTCAGTATTGTAATTATCCTTTATTTTCTCTTTTGATTTATCACCATCTGTAGTGAATTTAAGTTTTTGTCGGGTACTCAAATTCAATCCTGCATATCCTCCAATACCAAATACAAACTTGTGACGGGTTGAATATCTAAAATAATCTTCACGATCTATACGCTTCGAGGGACCAAACTCTAAATACAATGGCACAACGAGATTATCCATTCTTAATTTTGCCTTTCTTACATCGCCATCAAAGTTTTCTAATTCCGTTAAATCTCCATTTTTAACAAAGTACTGATTATCATCCGCTTTAATACCGTTAGATTGATATGAGATTCCATAACTAAAACGAACCGCGTTGCTATTTTTAAACACTCGAGTTTTCCATTGCCACCCTAATTCAAAAAACTTACTCCCTCCTACTTTGTTTGGACTATCATTAAACGAAATACCATCGATTAATGAATGATTTAATCCAAAAGCCACTATTAAATCAGAATAGGTACGTCTATCGTAAACTCTTTCACACCCCTCTTTACACTTAATATTGAGCCATCCCTGATAATATCCATCAATATCATCTCCAACACTAAATACTACCGAGTAGTCCTCATCTTCTTTTTCCTTAATCACATCAGCAGTTGGCTCCTCCCCTCTTTTTAGCAAGGCAATTTTATTATCTATAATAGCAGTTTTGTTTTTTATATTCAAGGCTGCGGTTTTAGCTGCTGCTTCTTTTTCCTTTTGCGCTAGCTCCTTAGATATCTTCCCTTTACTTTCCAAATCAGAAATACGCTGTACTTCTAATTTCAACTTTTCCTTTTCTGCTTTTACTATTTGCTCCTTTTGAAACTCAAGCAGTTCAATTTTTTTTGTTATGTATTCTGTTTTTGTACTATCAGATTTAACTTGTCCTGATAATTTCTGAACACTACTCACTAGTATCGCTATCGCGATATAAACTATAATCCTACTCATGATTTATAAAATTTTGATTGATGAATGAACTACTGATTTCGCTCAGCGACAGCTGTTTTTACTTTCACGAAACTTTCTTTTAAGGCATCGAAGACTTTCTCCTTAAAAGATTGATCTAATTCAGTCTCGGCTTCAAGTAGAAGTGCCATTGCGCTTAGGCTATCTGTATGTTTTATTATATGATTTTTGCGTATATCTTTCTGAGCCTGCATTAACAAAGCTTCAAGTTCTGCATCGGTAACTTCATTATTTTCACTCTTTGCTAGAATTTTTGAAACCACCTCATCTACTTTTTTATCCTCTTCAGATTGTTCATATTCAACAGCTACAACTAGTTCTTTGGAGGTGTCAATTATTTTGTTTGGAACTCTTGGATTAGATTTTAATTTTTGATTTTTACGCTCAATTGGTGATTTGCCATCCTTAGTGTCAACGACCACAAATTCACTTTCTTTAACGGGAACCTCTTTCATCTTTTCATTTGCCGAATCTGTTCCTGCAGGTACATCTTCAGTAACATCAACAACTTCTATAGCACCTTCTTCTGTTGTAGGTTTAAACAAAAACACACTACTTAAAAGTGCCACTACTAATAATGCAGCTACCCAATAGTAAGCTCTCTTCTTTGATGGAACTACTGTTTGTTCTGCGTCTAACATTTCATTCAACCTGCTCAATGCTCTTTCACTAGGTTCAATGGATCGCTCTTCCAGCGACTTTTTTATATGTTCATCAAGATGATTGCGTTTCATATTCTTGATTTTTAAATTCATTAATTCTTTCCTGTAACATTTTCCTTGCCTTAAATAACTGAGATTTTGAAGTACTCTCTTTGATAGCCAGTTTTTCAGCTATTTCTTTATGCGAGTATCCTTCGACAGCGAAAAGGAGAAAAACCATTTTATATCCATCTGGCAATGCATCTATCATTAGTTGAATATCTTCAGCATCAATTAATTGCTGATAATTATCCTGAACACATTCACTGTCTGAATAAATACTTTCGTTTTCAAGAAACAACACCCTATTCTTACTTCTTAAAAATGACAGGCACTCTCGGACCATAATCTTACGAATCCAGCCTTCAAAACTTCCTTCATTCCTATATGATTCAAGATTTGTAAAAACTTTACAAAACGCTTGGATCATGGTGTCTTCAGCGAAATGAATATCTTTTATATAAAAGCGACAAACGGATAGCATCTTCGGTGCATAACGCACATATAGTTTATGTTGCGCTTCCCTATCTCCTCTTATACTTCGTTTTATAAGTTTATTTTCGTTGGTATGAAGCTGTATGACCTTCAAGATCTGTTTCATTGGTGTTTCTATTTACATAGACGCATCTAAAATTAAAAAGGTTGCCTGACAACTATTTTTTTTCAAAAACAAAACCAAAGTGTAGGTTGAGGATTTAAAATTGGGGGAAAGAAATTATTTTTTACGCTCTATAACGTAATTTACCATTAGCTTAAGAGATTCTTTATAGTTTGATTCTTCATATTGCTCCAACAAAGACAATGCTTCTTCTTTAAATTCAATCATCTTTTTTTCAGCATATTCAAGTCCACCATTACTCTTAACAAAGCTAATGACCTCTTTTACTCTTTTCTTATTCTTATTATGATTTTTTACCGAATTAATTAACCAGTCCTTTTCCTTCTTAGTACAATTATTCAAGGCAAATATCAGGGGGAGCGTCATTTTTTGCTCTTTAATATCAATGCCAGTAGGTTTACCTATTGGCCCGTCGGTATAATCAAACAAATCATCTTTTATCTGAAATGCCATTCCAATAAGCTCACCAAACTTACGCATACGCTCAACGTCATCAGAATCTGGTTTTACAGAGCAGGCTCCCAGACTACAACACGCTGCGATAAGCGTTGCTGTTTTTTGGCGAATAATTTGGTAGTAAACCTCTTCTGTGATATCCAGTCGACGCGCTTTCTCTATTTGAAGTAACTCACCTTCGCTCATTTCACGAACGGCCACGGAAATAATTTTGAGCAGATCAAAATCATTGTTATCTATAGAAAGTAACAACCCCTTTGACAATAAGTAGTCCCCAACCAATACTGCAATCTTATTTTTCCAAAGAGCATTGATTGAAAAGAAACCTCTTCTAAGATTTGCATCATCAACAACATCGTCATGTACCAAAGTAGCTGTGTGAATCAATTCAATAACAGATGCACCTCTATAGGTTCGTTCATTGACCTTACCACCTGAAACTAATTTGGAAACCAGAAAAACAAACATTGGACGCATTTGTTTCCCTTTTCGATTAACTATATAATGGGTAATACGGTTTAGGAGGGCTACTTTTGAGGACATAGAATCGTAGAACTTTTTCTCGAAAAGTTCCATTTCCTCTCTTATTGGTGATTTAATTTGCTCTACTATCTTCATTCGCGGTTTCAAAGATAGTATTTACTAAAAAAATATTAGCAAAAAATTCGCTTGAATAATTAGGAACAACTTCATTAAGATTTATTCGCTAATTGCCCACATGCAGCATCTATATCTTTACCTCTAGATCTTCGAACGGTAACAGTTATTCCGTTTCGCTCAAGCAGATCCTGATACATACTTATTGCATCATTACCAGCCTGCTTAAATTGATCATCTCCAATAGGATTATACTCGATCAAATTAACTTTAGATGGTGCAAACCTACAGAAACGGACTAAAGCTTCTGCATCCTTACGTAAATCATTAATACCTTTCCAAATCACGTATTCATATGTGATTCTACTTTTTGTTTTCGCATACCAGTATTCCAAGGCCTCCCTTAGATCATCCAGCGGAAACTTTTCATTGAATGGCATTATAGAGGTTCGAACATCATCTAAGGCTGCATGCAACGAAACAGCTAATTTGAATTTAACCTCATCATCAGCAAGTTTTTTGATCATTTTGGGGACACCTGAGGTTGAAACCGTAATTCTTCGGGGTGACATTCCTAACCCCTCCGGGGATGTGATTTTATCTATAGCCTTAATAACATTCTTATAATTCATAAGTGGTTCTCCCATTCCCATGAATACTATATTTGACAAAGGCCTGTTATAATACAAACGACTCTGATTATCTATAGCTACGAC
Organism: Zhouia amylolytica AD3; assembly: GCF_000511935.2. Classification (NCBI taxonomy): domain Bacteria; kingdom Pseudomonadati; phylum Bacteroidota; class Flavobacteriia; order Flavobacteriales; family Flavobacteriaceae; genus Zhouia; species Zhouia amylolytica. The sequence goes on from NZ_AYXY01000022.1 coordinate 174,274, forward strand.
TTGATCATATATTTCATCAGGATTTAAATTTCGCATACGTTTAAGCCTTGCTGTGGCGCAGAATTTACAATCCAAACTACAACCTACCTGACTTGAAACACATGCGGTGGTACGAGTTGCTGCAGGAATAAGAACCGATTCTACGATCAATCCATCATAAAGCTTTACAGCATTTTTAATGGTACCATCATTACTTCGCTGCATATGATCTACTTTCACATGATTAATTACGAAGTTATCATTCAGCATTTTACGAGTTTCTATGGAAATACTGGTCATATCTTCAAAAGAATGAGCTGCCTTATTCCACAACCACTCGTATACCTGATTTCCTCTAAAAGCCTTATCTCCGTTGGAAACAAAAAACGCTCTTAGTTCTTCTTTGGTAAGTGCTCTTATATCTTTTTTAGTTACTTCCATCATATTGCAAAAATAGTGAAGATATCTAATAAAATACGAATTATTAAAATACCTCCTTTTATATATAAAATAGGGTCCTGCTTTTCAGCAGGACCCTACGATATTTTCAATTATCCTGAGGGATTACAAAATCAGCATTGCGTCTCCGTATGAATAAAATTTATATTTTTCTTTTACCGCTTCTTTATAGGCCTTCATCATAAGGTCGTGCCCTGCGAATGCTGAAACCATCATTAACAATGTTGATTTCGGTGTATGAAAGTTTGTGATCATACAATCCGCAATGCTAAACTCATAAGGAGGGAATATAAACTTGTTAGTCCAACCTTGAAATGTATTCAAAGTTCTTTCCGAAGAAACTGAGCTTTCCAGACCTCGCATTACGGTTGTCCCAACGGCACATACTTTATGTTTTTTAGCTTTTGCACTGTTAACAGTATCAACAGATTTATCATCGATATAAAGCTCTTCACTGTCCATTTTATGCTTAGAAAGATCTTCAACCTCAACAGGGTTGAAAGTTCCCAGGCCAACATGTAAGGTTACTTCCGCAAAATCAATTCCTTTAATCTCTAAACGTTTCAGCAAGTGCTTTGAAAAGTGTAGTCCAGCCGTTGGTGCAGCTACTGCTCCTTCATGCTTTGCATAAATCGTCTGATAACGCTCTTCATCCTCTGGCTCAACATCTCTTTTGATATATTTTGGCAATGGAGTTTCCCCTAATTCACTAAGCTTTTGTCTAAACTCATCATAAGAACCATCATATAAAAAACGAAGGGTTCTACCTCTTGATGTAGTATTATCAATCACTTCTGCAACAAGGCTTTCATCTTCACCAAAATATAATTTATTTCCGATTCTGATTTTCCTTGCCGGGTCAACCAAAACATCCCATAAACGCTGATCTGCATTCAGTTCTCTTAACAAAAACACTTCGATACGCGCACCTGTTTTCTCTTTATTACCAAACAAACGAGCAGGAAATACTTTGGTATTATTAAGCACCATAACATCCCCTTCGTCGAAATAGTCGATAAGGTCTTTGAAAAGTTTATGTTCAATTTCTCCTGTTTCTCGGTGCACCACCATTAAGCGAGCTTCATCTCTCGATTCTGATGGATACTCAGCCAACAAATCTTTCGGAAGATCAAAGTTAAAATGAGATAATTTCATCTAAAAAAGTATTTTTTAAGCCTGCAAATATACAATCCTAAAACAGGGGTTGTCAAGGAAATAGGCAATTAATTCTAATTTAGGCTTATAATTCCTTTAAATTAAAATGTAATTTCTTCATATCATTCCAGAAATCCGGGTATGATTTAGACACCACTTCTGCATCGTTTATAATGATAGAAGTTTTTAATGCCAATGGTGCAAATGCCATAGCCATTCTATGATCGTTATAGGTATCAATAGCTATATCAGGATTGATATAATCAGAAGGCTTAAGATGCAACTCCTTATCCGTAACTTCAATTTCTGCGCCTAACTTACCAAGCTCCGCTTTTAAAGCTTCCAGTCTATCTGTTTCCTTAATTTTAAGGGTATGCAATCCACTTAAATCGCATGCGATCCCTAATCCAAAAGAAGTCACAGCTATTGTTTGTGCTATATCCGGGGCATTACTTAAGTCTATTTGAATGGAAGTATCCCTGGCTACCGCTCTCTCTTTGGTTATACTAATTGTATTATCTTCAAAGGTAGTAGCCACTCCAAAATCTTTATAAATCTCTGCTAAAACCGAATCTCCCTGAAGACTGTCTTTTTTGTAACTGGAAAGTTTAATGGTTGATCCTACATCACACAAAGCGATTATACTATAGAAATACGAGGCTGAACTCCAATCAGACTCAACAACAATTGTCTTGGCTTTTTCTATATCAGCAATAGGTTCAACCTTGATTACATTTCCTTCAAAAGTAGAGGTCACTCCAATTTGACTCAGTAATCCTAAGGTCATATTTATATAAGGCACAGAGGTTATCTTACCTTCAAGCTCCAAAATAATACCGTTTTGAAGAAACGGCGCTGAAAGCAATATCGAAGATATATATTGACTGCTCACATTGGCCGCCATGGTTACTTTATTAGCTGAAAGGTTTTTTCCCACTATTTTTAATGGTGGATAACCATCATTGTCAGTATACTCGATAGAAGCATTTAATTGTTTTAAGGCATCCACTAAAATTTTAATTGGACGTTCTTTCATACGTTGAGAACCTGTAAGCACCACCTCTCTACCTTCTTGGGTAGCAAAAAATGTAGTTAAAAAGCGCATAGCTGTTCCTGCATGGTGAATATCTACCTCCCCATTTAAAATTTTCAATCCCTTTTGCATTACTTCAGAATCATCTGAATTAGATATATTTTCTATGTGCAATGCCGGATATAAAGCCTGTAATAGTAATGCCCTGTTACTTTCGCTTTTAGACCCCGTTATCTCTATATTTTCTATTAGCTTGGTTACCGAAGAATGAAGGTGTAAATTCACTTTAAAACTATTTATTAAATAAGGTGTAAATTTAAAAAAGATTCCCGCAATTGCGGGAATCTTTAAATAACATTATTTAAGCTTTTCGTTACTATGGTGTCGATCGTGATCGCGTCTGCTTTTATGATCCATTTTTTTATCAAAGGCCTCTTGAAGATCAATCCCGGTTTGGTTTGCCAAACACAGCACCACAAAAACCACATCGGCCAGTTCCTCTCCTAAATCCTTTTCCTTATCGCTCTCTTTTTCACTTTGCTCTCCATATCGTCTAGCAATTATTCTTGCTACTTCGCCCACCTCTTCAGTTAGTTGTGCCATATTTGTCAATTCGTTAAAATAACGAACTCCGTGTTTTTTTATCCACTGATCTACGGCTAATTGAGAATCCTTAATATTCATGATTATACTTTAGTCAACACTATTTTTTCCGTTTGCTTTGCAACTAATTGCTTATAAAACTCCTTAATTGTATCATAATATACCGAACTAATTATTGCACTATTAATATCGGTACTAATACTTAATTGAATTACATTCTGAGATATTTTCGTAACGAATTTAAACATTCCCAAATCCTCTGGCAACTTTAAAATCATTGGTTCGGGATAAGATTCAATTTTATACCCCTCCGGGATATTTATATTTACCATATACCGATTTGATTTTGGGTACGAAAAATCAATTGGAAATTCTCTTTTTTCCAGTTTGAACGGGTTTTCCTTACGGGTAAAGAAAAACAGTGGAGAGAAGTATATTTTATCACCTATTACATCTGCAGAACCTTCCTTTTTAAAATCAATACTTTCAACGATTGGTTTAGAAAGATCTTCCATGTTTTTCACTTCATGGTTTTCGACAACAATACCTTCAAAAGCATTTTCAATGTTTTCTACATATTCGTCTTCTGCCATAATAGAATAGACTTGACGATAAGTCAAGGCTCTATGTTTGGTAAGTTGTCTTCTATATTTTCCTTTCAAAGTACCATCCTCATTTAAATCAACCATCATATTCACTAAGGATTTAGAAGGGCTCGAAGGCATGAGATTCACCTCTGCTGAACTACCATTTTCTCTTACCAATCTTCCAAACCAATTCAAGGTCTTTTCAGGGAGTATATTTGGCCCACTATACTTACTTGTACCGTCTAACAAAATTAAAGAGTTATCTATTTCAATGGCACAAATGACATAGTTGAATCCATCTTTCGTTGGAAAAAAAGGAACTCCATGATTTCGTGTACTTACCAAGACCGGATTCGCATTGACACCCTGGGAACGCAACATTGCAGTAAGCATTAAATTAATCTCCGCCACATTACCAGTTTTTGTACTATATGCCTTTTTAACTCCATCGCTACAATACACGCCGGTGTATTGATTCCAATTCATTATTTGTTTAACATAGTTGTAAATTAATGCTACCTTTTCCATAGGGTTTTGAACTTCCTTAACCAAGTCTTGAATATCATTTTCAAAATAACCTGATTTCACCAACTGTCCGCCAAAGTTTGATGATTCATATATCGTTTTTGTAACGTGCTCCCAGGTTTGGTTAAAGTACTCAATTGGTGAACTAGGCATTTTGGTATAAGCCAGCTCATGTTTTACAGCACTTCTGTAATTATCTATGTTATTTACGTAATTCTCATCTTTTAACTTTGGCACTGAAGTTCCCTCATATTCAGTAATGTTACACAAAACCTCTAAATTAGATGTTTGAGTTTTATGCGCACTCGTTGTCACTTTCCCTGGCTCACTATACTGATACCTCATGCTCATCGTTTTCTTAAAAGCTGTTGTGTTACGTTTAATAGCAAAATATCCTTTATTAAATTCTTTATACCCTAAATATTCGGGAATTTCAGTCTTATACACTATATGATTAACAGGTATATCATACTGAAACTTCCATTCAGGCAAACTATGAATATACGGAGAGCGAATTCGATATTTATATTCTATCACCGAACCTTCCTTAACATTAGGCAGGGTAAACTTTTTTTGATTCCAATAATCATTAACTTCTTCTAAAAACTCACCACTTTTCTTCATTTTTTCATCCGTTACTTTGCCATTTTCCAAATTGTATGTAATTGCCTTCAGGCTTCTCATCTCTTCATCATTTGAACGGTTTTTACCTGCATATAATGGCACAGCCATTGTAGCATAACTATACCCCTCTTTTGTGTATATTTTAACTCTGGCCTCTACTTCTAAATTATAATACCATCCATTATCATACTCCATGGTTAAACGTCCTTTTTTAAATAAAATAGCTGCTGGAGCTGAAGAATCTCCAGGATGAACTTTTTCCAGAATTTCCTCTTTGGAAACTTTTCCAAAATCAAAATCCTGTGCTGTTGAAAAATAGAATGAGGTTAAGATTAAAACAATTGTAATTTTAAATTTCATAATGATTTATTTGGTAGCGGTTAACTTTTGATTAAAACAATTTTGGCATTATCGTGTTTATTTATATTCATTAAAAATTCACGAAATGCAGCATACTTTTCTTTCGAATACTTACCTTCATGAATGATCAAACTACGTTTTAATTTAATAGAATTATCGCCATTCTTTATAAGATCTACCTTATAGATTCCAAATTCATTTTCTATTGATTTACTTTCGGCCATTGCCTCTATTTCATATCCCTCTGGTAAATGAACACTAAATTCATCCTCATCAAAAAATCCTCTATCAATCTCCAGCGGCATTTTTCTGTTTCTATACCTGTTTGGAATATTACTTAGTTTATTGAAAGCATTTGGTGCAAAAATCATCCTTTCACCTGCCAAGGAGGCATATTTCGTAGCGGATATTTGAATTTTTTCGATGAACTTGATATTGCTTTTTTCATTTTCAAGATTAAAACTTTCAATGTTTAAATTATTGATATTACTCCAATAACTTTTGTAATGTTCTTCAATTTCGTCCTTCGAATAATCGTTAATAACAAAATGCTGATCGTATTGTATTCCACTAGTTTTAATTAAAACTTCACCACTAATACTCCCTGTTTCATCTAATTTATATTCCGCATATATCTGTTGATGGTTGCTATCGTCCTTATAGGCATGTGTTCGCTTGATAACCCCACCTTCATCAGTTACCACCAGAACGTCTCGGTTATCTGTAAAATCACCTAAAAATCCAAAAGGATGTATCTGACTAGTGCATTCAAGCCAGACATCTCCATTGTCCGAAGGAATATTGAGTATGACGTGATTTCCCTGCATGGAAGCAAAATTTTCTTCCATCCCTCTCTTATCAGATCCGGCATAAACAACGGCATAATAAGACTTTACTCCTACCGCCTTTAAAAGAGCTCTTGTGTAATTTGTTAATCCTTTACAGTCTCCATATTTAACCTTATCAACTATTTCTGCCTTTATTGGCCTCCACCCTCCAATACCCACTTGAACACTTATATACCTTGTATTCTCCTGCATATACTGATAGACAACCTTGGCTTTCTCAAGCGGGTCCTTCAGGTCTGCCGTTAGAGCCTTCATTTTATTGACTGTATCTTCCGGCAATTCATCCGTTCCGACAAGCAAATTATCATATTGCCATTTTCCCATATCTGCCCAATTGTGAACTTCTCCATCTACTCCCTCCAAATGAAGTTTAGATATTGCGAATAACACTTGAGGTTTATAAGACCTCAATGACGGGCTAAATTCTTCATATTCGACAGCTTGCAAGTTTTTTGCTGTATACGTAATTGTTTCTTCAGTAGATTGATTTTCAATTCCAGGAAAGTCAGGAAAGTTTTTCTCCTTTGCCCTTAATCCTAAACCTGTCGGGTCCGTAATTGCTATGGTACTTAATTCAGTACTTACTCTAAAGCCTTCCAAAGGACTCCATGTTGGAATAAAAGCCGTATTGGATGTTTCGTATTCATATTCGTAGGCAACAGTAAAAGGAAATGACACTGGAGTATATTCTAAATATAACACTCTGGAATCTGAATATAAGGTACCTCCACTTACTGCGCTTACGTCTTTAAAATGCTTTTGTTTTATTGTTTTAATTTCATTTCCGAATGCGTCAAAAATGACTGCTTTTATATTTTTGATTTTAACATTATCATCATAATATAAATACACTCCTAAATCATTGTTACCTAATTTATTTAAAACGGCAACAATTCTTTTACCTTTAACATTCATTAAATTCTGGGATTCGAGTTCTATTTTCATCTCAGAAAATCGAATGACCGCATTGGCTTCTTTTTTAAGCGATAACGGAATTGTACTGGCCTGATAATACTTACTTTGTTGCGCCCATAAAGCGGTAAGACCTACGAATATAAAAAAACAAAAAGGAAGAATTTTCCTAAACATACTTAACAGATTTATCTTAAAATCGTGTTAAATATAACCAAAATTATCTAAAAAAGAAGAAATTCCTACAGCCTTGAACCTTACTCTTTATTCTTGGTGTCTATGATTATGGTTACCGGTCCGTCATTAATAAGAGCCACTTTCATATCGGCTCCAAATTCACCTGTTCCAACTTTTTTATTCAAATCCTTTTCAAGATGAGTCACAAAAGCTTCATAAACTGGAATTGCAACATTAGGCTTAGCTGCTTTAATATAGGAGGGCCTGTTGCCTTTTTTTGTTGATGCATGCAAAGTAAACTGACTAACCACAATGGCATCCCCTCCTTCATCAATTAGCGATCGATTCATTACACCATTCTCATCATTATAAATTCTAAGGTTCGATATTTTTCTGGAAAGCCATTCTATATCATCTTTACCATCTTCCTCCTCAATCCCTAACAAAATGAGCACCCCTTTATCTATTGCGGATTTCACTGCACCATTTATAGTGACACTAGCTTCATTGACACGTTGAATTACTGCTCGCATTACAATATAAAATTTAAACGGTTATTATTACTCCTCCCCATAAATATCAGTACGATAGGGTTCGTCATCCCCTTCCAGCAACTGTAAATAACTTCTATATCGAGACCACGAGACTTCATCCTTCTCCAAAGCTTCTTTAACAGCACATTTTGGTTCATCGACATGCAAACAATTATTGAACTTACAATTGCCTTTTAAAGCAAAAAACTCAGGGAAATAATCTCCTATTTCATCCTTATCCATATCAACCACTCCAAAACCTCTGATACCAGGGGTATCAATAATACGAGCATCAAAGCTCAAGTCGTACATTTCTGCAAATGTGGTTGTGTGCTGACCTTGTTGATGATACTCTGAAATTTCTGCAGTTTTTATATTTAAACCAGACTCAATTTTATTGACTAAAGTGGATTTCCCAACGCCGGAATGACCTGAGAACATGGAAGTTTTTCCGTTCATCATTTCTTTAACCTTATCGACATTTTCCCCTGTTCTGGCGGAAACCCCTAAACACTCATATCCAATCTTGCGATATATTTCGGTTAAATACCCGGCTTGTGCCTTATCTTCATCCGAATAGGTATCTATTTTATTAAATAATAAAATGGCTTTAATATCATAGGCCTCAGCTGTCACTAAGAATCTATCTATAAATGATGTATAGGTAACAGGGTTACTGACTGTAACAATTAAAAATACCTGATCGATATTTGCTGCAATAACATGGGTTCGTTTGGAAAGGTTTACAGATTTACGGACGATGTAGTTTTCGCGGTCATGGATTTCTTTGATAACGCCAATTTTGTCGTCACCGATAGTCTCCAGATCAAATTCCACCACATCACCTACTGCTACCGGATTTGTACTTTTAATCCCTTGAATCCTGAATTTCCCCTTTATACGGCATTCATAAACTTCTCCTGTTGAAGTTTTCACTGTATACCAGCTACCGGTAGATTTATAAACCGTTCCTGTCATTAAAGCTATTTTATGGCAAAATAAGTAAATCTCCGCCAATAAAATAAAAAAAGCCCTTTTCAGGGCTTCCTTTTATTTAAGATTTCAAAATCTTTTCCTGATGGTTGATCGATTCCTGGTGAATAGCCTTAAACATTTTTAAGACGAATTCTTCACTTAATCCTCTTTGTTCACCTTCTAAAATCATATTGCCAAGAATTTCATTCCAACGTTTAGACTGAAGTACAGCAACATTCTTTTGTTTCTTCAATGCACCAATCTCATCTGCTACCTTCATTCGCTTACCTAAGGTATCTATAATAGAATTATCAATAACATCAATTTGTGCACGCAGTTGATTCAACTTGTTATTATATTCAGCCTCTGCATCAGTTTCTTTTCTAATCTTTAGATCTTTCATAATCTGCACCAGGCTTTCAGGAGTAACCTGTTGAGCAGCATCACTCCATGCATTATCCGGATCGAAATGAGTCTCAATCATCAGGCCGTCATAATTTAAATCTAATGCAGTCTGAGAAACATCAAAAATCAAATCTCTCTTACCACTAATATGTGAAGGGTCACAAATAAGTGGGAGGTCTGGGAATTTATTTTGTAATTCAATTGCTAATTGCCATTCCGGAATATTTCTGTACTTTGTTTTTTCATAAGTAGAGAACCCTCTGTGAATTACTCCTAATCTTTTAATATCACTTTTATAAAGACGTTCGATCCCTCCTAACCACAATGAAAGATCTGGATTCACTGGATTCTTTACCAAGACCACTTTATCTGTTCCTTGTAAAGCATCCGCTATTTCCTGAACAATAAAAGGACTCACTGTAGATCTTGCACCGATCCATAAAAGATCAACATCTGCTTCTAAAGCAAGTTCAACGTGATTTGCATTTGCTACCTCTGTAGCAGTTTTCATTCCAGTTTCTTCTTTTACTTTCTTCAACCAGTTAAGTCCGAGAGCTCCTACTCCTTCAAAATTTCCAGGACGTGTGCGTGGCTTCCAAATACCTGCTCTAAAATAATTCACATCAGTATCTTTTAATTGATGTGCTATTTTCAACACCTGTTCTTCTGTTTCTGCGCTACATGGCCCTGCAATTACCAGTGGGTGATCTAATCCGAGATCATCTAACCACGTTCTTAACTCCTTTGAATTTTCCATTTTTTAAATTTTCTAATTTAATTTGTCTTGATTGATATTCCTGCTAATATTTCTTTAATTCTATTGGTATTCTGCATCTCTTCATAAATTGAAGAAAAATTATCTTGCTCCATTAATTCTTTAAACCTCTGGAGGTTATTAATATATTCTTCCAGGGTTTCAATGACGTTCTCCTTATTGTGTTCAAAAATAGGAGTCCACATAGCTGGTGAACTTTTGGCTAACCTTACCGTACTTTCAAATCCACTCCCAGCCATGTCAAAAATATCACGTTCGTTCTTTTCTTTTTCTATTACTGTCTTTCCCAGCATAAAAGAACTAATGTGTGATAGGTGAGAAACATACGCTATATGTTTATCGTGTGCTTTTGGTTCCATGTAGCGAATCCTCATTCCTAATTCGTAAAAAATCTTCATGGCTCGTTCTTGCAACTTAAAAGCGGTTTTCTCAACCTCACAAACAATATTCGTTTTGCCCTTAAACAAATCTGCTATTGCGGCTGTTGGTCCTGAAAATTCGGTACCTGCAATTGGATGCGTGGCTAAAAAATTTCTTCTCTTAGGATGACTTGCCACCTCACTACAAATTAACGACTTAGTAGAACCTACATCAAAAACCAAGGTTTCATCATTTACGATGTCCAAAACCTCAGGCACAACCTTAATAGCAGCATTTACCGGTATGGAAACAATTACCACGTCGGCCGCTGTCAGGTCAATCATTTCAGCGCCCTCATCAATAATGCCAAGGTCTAAAGCTTGTTCCACATGGCTTTTATCAGCATCAACCCCAAACATCTTAACCGATGGATTGGTCTTTTTAATATCAATTGCCATTGATCCGCCTATGAGTCCCAAGCCTATTATAAATACATTCATTTTTATTCTTTTTTGGTTTTAAAACTAAAACCTATTGATTGCCTCTTTTATTTTATCCTCAGGCACGCATAAAGAAAAACGAATAAATCGATCTCCATTGCTACCAAAAATGCTTCCGGGAGTGATAAATATACTTTGATTGTATAGCACTTCATCTATAAAAGCCTCTACTGATTCAACATGATCCGGAACCTTTGCCCACACAAACATTCCTACAGCATTTCTGTCATACTCGCAATCCAGCCTATCGGCTAATTCATAGATGAGCTCTCTTCTTTTCTGGTATTGTTCATTAATTCTATCATACCAATCATTTGATAGCTCTAATGCTTTAACAGCTCCTTTTTGTAAACTGTAAAACATACCACTATCCATATTACTTTTTACCTTGATCACGGCTTGAATATGTTCTTGGCTACCTAAAACAAATCCAATTCTCCATCCTGCCATATTAAAGGTCTTACTTAATGAATTCAATTCAAGAGCAACGTCTTTAGCTCCTTCAATATTTAAAATACTGATTTGATCGGTATTAAGTACAAAACTATATGGATTGTCATTTACCAAAAGAATATCATTGCGTTTAGCAAAAGACACTAATTTTTTAAACATTTCTAAATTACCCTTGGCACCGGTTGGCATATGTGGATAATTTAACCACATTAACTTCACCTTAGATAAATCTTGAGCTTCTAAAGCTTCTATATCCGGAAGCCAATCATTTTCCTCTCTAAGATCGTAATAATTTGGCACTCCACCCACCAATTTCGTAACTGAAGTGTACGTCGGATATCCGGGATTAGGAATCAGCACTTCATCTCCTTCATTCAAGAAGGCCATGCTAATATGCATAATACCTTCTTTTGATCCCAATAAGGGTAAAATTTCAGTATTATATTCAACATCAACTTTAAAATGCCTCTTATAAAAATCAGCTATTGCCTTGCGTAATTCAGGTAATCCAACATAGCTTTGATATTGATGCGCTTTGGGATCGGTCAATGAGGTGGTCAAGGCCTCTAAAACCTCTTTGGCAGGAGCCATGTCAGGACTTCCAATTCCCATGTTAATAATTGGTTTACCTTCAGCTATTAGACCATTTACTTCTCGTAATTTTTTTGAGAAATAGTACTCCTGAACGGTTTCTAGTCTTTTTGCACTCTGAATCATATTCTAGCATTTTTATATTCGCCAAGCACCTTAAAATGCTCCGCCATTATTTCTAAAACAGACTTTGCTTTTACAAAATCTGAATATTTATCGAAAGTAACATCTACAAAAAATGAGTACTTCCAGGGAGTTTCAATAATTGGTAGGGATTGTATCTTCGTTAAATTCATTCTACAATCACTCATCACATTTAATATGGTAGCCAAACTTCCTCTTTTGTGATCCAGTTCGAATTTTAAAGAGGCCTTATTTATATCTTCCTCGGGAATAGCCGAATTCTTTGTTTGCACTATTACAAAGCGCGTAGCATTATTCTTGATCGTTTGTATTTCTGATCCTAATATATTTAAGTCATATAGCTTAGCGGCTGCATAGCTGGCTACCGCACCAACACCTTTTAATTGATTTTCGTGAATGCGTTGGGCAACCTCGGCAGTATCAGCATCCTCAATTAGTTTAATATGAGGATATTGTTTAAAAAATTCTTTCGTTTGCAACAATGCCATGGGATGTGAATAAACCTCTGTAATATCTTCAATCCTCTGACCATTCAATGCCATCAGGTTTTGATGAATATTGATATAATATTCTCCTATTACATGCAATTGATTCGCATCGATGAGTGCATAGTTAGGAATGATGGAGCCCGCTATAGAGTTTTCAATAGCCATAACAGCCATATTACAAGTCTTATCTAAAAGGCTTTCTACCAATTTATCAAACGAGAGACATTCATGAACTTCAATATCTTCATGAAAATACTCTTGTGCCACCAAATGGTGAAAAGAACCCTTAATCCCTTGTATTGCTACCTTATTATTCATTTAAATTTTCTGTAAAAAAAAAGTCCCGATTGCTCGGGACTTTATATTATATTGTTTTCACTTATACCTATAACAGTCCCGTTCCTCTCTTAAAGAAATAAAAGAAGAAATAAAAAAAGTTCCAGTTATAAGTCGTTGTAATCATTTGTTTGTCTTAAATCTGACGCTAATGTAAATATTAATTTGAAATATAAAACCTCTAACCTTTATTTTTTTGAAAAAAACATATTTTCCTTACTTTTTTTTTGAAATTCGAATAAAATATCACAGATATTCATGAATTTTAAAATGAATATTTTGAGGGACCATACTACCAAGAACAGGCTGGTACTTATTTAATAAACCTCTTCCATTTATAATATTAATCAATTACCTTTCAGAAAAATTACAAGACTTACTATTATGATTGATGAAAATAATTACGCTATTTTCAACTCTATATTAGATAACGACTTCTACAAGTTTACAATGCAATGTGCGGTTGTGAAACTTTTTCCTGAGGTAAAGGCCAAATATAAATTCATAAATCGCGGAGAACATAAATTTCCAAAAGGATTTGGTCATGCCTTGAGGAGCGCTGTGGACAACATGGCTAAATTACAACTAACCAGAGATGAAAAGTTATTTCTAACAGACACATGTCATTACTTTAACCCTGCATATATAGATTTTCTCGAAGGATATCGATTCGATCCCTCGGAAGTGACTATTAAACAAACAGGTGAAGATCTTGAAGTTTATGTTTCCGGGTATTGGTATCGAACTATTTTATGGGAAGTGCCATTACTTTCTTTAATCTGTGAATTATATTATGAGCTAACAGAGCAAGAACGATGGCCGAAAGAAAGAGTTATCAGTAATACGCTAGAGAAAATCAGGCTCTATAATGAGTTAGGGGTTACTTTTGCTGAATTCGGAACACGTAGGAGACACTCATACCGGACCCATCGCGAAGTGATGCATACGTTATCTACTTATAAAGGAAAGAGCTTTATAGGTAGCAGTAATGTTCATATGGCTATGCTCTATAAGGTAAAACCAATCGGAACGCATGCCCATGAATGGTTTATGTTTCATGCGGCAGAATATGGATTTAAAATGGCCAATGCACTTTCCTTAGAACATTGGGTAGATGTTTACAGAGGTGATTTGGGGGTTGCTTTGTCTGACACTTATACTACGGATGTTTTCTTTAAACAGTTCGATACAAAATTCGCCAAACTGTTTGATGGAGTCCGTCACGATAGTGGAGATCCTGTCGAATTTGCAGAAAAAACAATCGCTCACTACAAAAAACATGGTATCAACCCTATGTACAAATACATCATCTTTTCGGATAGTTTAAATCCTGAAAAGGTCGAAACCATTACTCATTCATGCAAAGGTAAAATAGGCATCTCTTTTGGTATAGGAACCAACCTTACCAATGATGTCGGACTGAAGCCTATGAATATTGTCATTAAACTTACTGATGTGCTTACTAATGATAACGAATGGATTCCAACGGTAAAGCTTTCTGACGAACCAAATAAACATACTGGTGAAGAAAAAATGATATCATTAGCCAAAGAATTGCTTCGAATAAAAGACTAAAGAATAAAAGACTTCGTTTATTGAACTGGTCTATTTTATTATTTTTGAGCAAAATAAAATTATGTCAATAGTTGTATCTAATATTACCAAAACGTACGGAGAGCAAAAAGCGCTTAATGAGGTTTCCTTTACCATCAACAAAGGAGAGATCGTTGGATTTCTAGGTCCGAATGGTGCTGGAAAGTCAACAATGATGAAGATCCTTACCACCTACTTAAAACCAAGCAAAGGTGAAGCTTCAATAAACGGATACGATATTAATAAGGATACAAAGAAGGTTCAAAAAAGTATAGGGTATCTACCTGAGCACAATCCTCTTTATCTCGATATGTATGTTAAAGAATATCTTGCTTTCAATGCGGATATTTACAAGGTTAATAAAGATCGTATTGATGAGATCATTTCTCTAACCGGATTAACTCCTGAAGCGCATAAAAAAATAGATCAGCTTTCTAAGGGGTATCGACAAAGAGTGGGATTAGCTACAGCCATGTTGCACAACCCCGAAGTTTTAATATTGGATGAACCGACTACCGGACTTGACCCTAATCAACTGGTTGAAATTCGCGAACTCATAAAAAGTGCAGGAAAGGATAAAACTGTTTTACTCTCTACACATATCATGCAAGAGGTGGAGGCGATATGTGACCGGGTAATCGTTATTAATAAAGGACAGATCGTTGCAGATAAAAATCTAGCTCAGTTAAATGACGACAAGCAACAAATTATATTTGTTGAGTTTGATTACCGCGTGGAGGAAGTTTTACTCAAAGAATTACCTAATATTACACATGTTCATAACATTGCCGGCTTTTCGTATGAGCTTCATTTCAAATCAGATCGAGACATGCGTTCTGTAGTATTTGATTTTGCGCATGATAATGGTTTAAAAACCCTTCAATTAAACCATAAACACAGAAGCTTGGAAACGTTATTCAAAGAACTAACCTCTTAAAAATAAAAAGTATAATCTTATTTTTTGTATTTTTAGGAGTAGAAATTAGAATACTACCATTCATACTTAGCCAGGGTTTATGCTGTGTTTCCATTATAACCTTAAAAACCAATCAATCTTATGGAATCAGCAAACAAAAACTCTCTTTATCATCGTTTAGGAGAACTCAAAGGCATTGAAGCTATCGTTGATGACGCTGTTGATGCGCACATGACGAATCCAACTGTAAAATCAAGGTTTACGCCACTACTTGAAGATCCCAATCACTTTAAACAAGTCCGTCAACACTTAATCGATTTTTTTGCCGCAGGTGCTGGTGGAAATATTGATTACAAGGGCATGGATATGTTAAAAGCTCATAAAGGTATGAATATTAGCAAAGGTGAATATTTAGCCGTAATGGATGATATTATGGGTGCTCTTGAAAAACACAACATTGATGAACCGACTAAAAAGGATGTTTTAGCCATCATCTATTCATTGAGGGAACAAATCATTGGAGTATAATCTTCGATAGTTTTAAAAGTAATTTCTGGTAGAAATATTTTGATCAGGGAATTGATTACAAGTACTTATTCTACTGATCGGGCTGAATATCGTTTTCAATCAATCCGGATTTAGAGTTTTCAACTACCACATACTATCAAATAGGTTCTGAATATACTTTAACCATGCCTTATCTATGCTTTATCTATGGCTTATCTATGCCTTTGCACCGGGCCTAGAGTATTTAACATTAGTCTTTGCCTCCATTAAAAACAGCCCTTGGGATGGCTTCCTTCAAAATCAGCTTGAAGTATATAAAAAACCCTGACCCCTTCACCTTGAATTTGAAGCTGATATTTTATCGCCAATCGATTCCTGGTCTAATCTTCGAAAATAAGTCGTCCTTTAAAAACTTCCTCTACTTCGACAATCGGAGGTTTATTAAAAGACCTGACATCGCCATAACTGATGATTTGTCCTTTTAAACTTTGGACAGGATTAACAAGCACATCGTTCGTTCCTCTATGGTAAACAGAAACATTTTCTGCAATAAGCTCAGCCCCCTCAAATCTGCCGTTTCCTGCCGTGTATCTCAATTCGAGATTCTGAACATGACCTCTTGCATAACAGTTGGAAAGATTGGAAAAATTTAATCTGAGTGTTTCCATATTAATATCGATATCAAAATCACCAACAGATTGATAATTTCCTGTACTGTACTGCTCTGATATCAACAATAAATTTGAGAACTCCCATACTCCATCAGAATAAACGGTGAACTGGCTTGCATTTCTGATTTCTTTTAAATCCGGAACGGTCACATAAATTTTCGTTTTATCATAATCTCTTACATAATTGCACGAGTTATGATCTGCCAGTATCAATTTACCCTCGTCAACATGAACATTAATATCATTGATCAGGTTCTTGCCAGATTCGACCTCAACTTTATGTTCATCTCCCATTTTAACCACAAGAGTCACTCCCTCCAAAACCAATATTTTATCAAAAACAGGAACTTCTCTAATTTCTTTTACCAGCGTACCTGCTGTTTGAAAACAATCAGAAGCATTTTCATTATTACATGAAATGAATATTAGTAAACAAATTACGAAAAGTCTCTTCATACAGCCAATACATTAAAATCTATAACCAAGTCCAAACTCCAGAGCTTCAGCTTTTGCAGCATGGGTTTTTAAGGTAAGTGCCCCAAATATTTTTTTGCCAAGATAATATTTTAGCCCAACTCTTTGATACAAACGTCCTTCGAATTCAACAGGATAGTAGGTATAGTAACCGAATTGGGTTAGCACTGAAATCTTATTAATAAACAGCTCATGACCGATAAACACTCCTGCTCTTTTATAATCATCGTCTTCGGTTATTCCCCAATGCGGAGAGGCTGCTGCCCTATATCTTATATATTGTTTTAGAAAATTAGAATAAAAAACGTCGGTTCCCAGTTGAATAGCGCTTTTACGGTTCAGTCTTTTATCGGCATATACTGAAAATACATAAAACGGAAACTGACCACTATGCACCTGATCGCTTTCATTGAGTCCTGTTCGAAACACAAAATTTACACGCACACGCTCTTTAAACTTATTACTTAAATTATCGTCAATTAAACGAGGTGAATTATTATCGAGTCTATAATTTAACCCCACATTAAAAGCTATGGAGTTTACACTGGTATTAGGCGCCTTAATGTTCGCGTTTGAATGATGAAGTAATGAGGCTCCTACCTGGAGTCCGACATTATCAAAAATGCGTTCTTTTTTATAATTAAGCATTAAATAAGTGCTGCTCAATATCCTGGAGCCAAAGGCTACATTTCTGAAGTTTTCTTCTTTATCATAAGGATCCGTGGCATAGGCCAGACCTTGTCCTACGCGGATCATAAAATTTCGGTTCAGGAAATAGAAATTATAGTGTGCATACAATCCATGGCTCTGACCCAAATTTTCATTTTTAAAATCCTGATATGAATAAGAGATTCCGTAATCCGGATAGTTATAGTGCTGTTCCCAGTTTTTTTCACCGAAGGTCTTTTTGTTCCATCCTACAATAAAGCCTTCAGGATGTCCTGTTATTAAGTGCTGGATATCGGTATTATGAAGGGCTATATTCCCTGTAAAGTAATTTACATCTATGAATGAAGCCTCTTGCTCACGATCCTGAGCATTAAGGGCTGAGATAAATAAAAGAAGAAGTATTACTATTTTTTTATGCATGTCTAAAAATCAGAGGCAAAAATAATTTTATTTTCTTGGTAAGAAAAACTTTCATAGCAGAGATAACGCTACTTCTTTGATATAATTATTTTTGCCCTGACTTAAATTAAAAAACAGCTTCTGCGATTGCTTTTATATTATCAGATTTACCCATAGAATAATAGTGAAGCACAGGCACCCCTGCTTCTTTTAATTCTCGAGATTGTTGAATGGCCCATTCGATACCGACCTGACGAACCTCTTTGTTGCTTTTGCAACTATCTACAGCTTCAATAAGCGCATCTGGCAAGTCTATTTTAAATACCTGCGGTAATAGTTGTAAATGACGTTTTACAGCGATTGGTTTAAGTCCGGGTATAATAGGCACATTGATTCCATAATCTTTAGCCCGCTCTAAAAACTCAAAGAACTTTTGATTGTCAAAAAACATCTGGGTTACTACATAATCTGCACCTGCGTCTACTTTTTCTTTAAGTTTTTTGAGGTCAAAATCCATTGACGGAGCTTCTAAATGTTTCTCCGGATACCCGGCAACTCCGACACAAAAATTTGCTCTGTCTCCTTCTTCCAGGGTTTCGTGAAGATACTGACCGCACCTCAAATTGTGAATCTGATGCACTAAATCGACAGCATAAGGATGTCCTCCGGCGGTAGGTTCGAAATAACGCTGATGTTTCATTGCATCTCCTCTTAGCGCCATTACATTGTTTATTCCCAGATACTGGCAGTCAATCAGCATGTATTCTGTTTCCTCTTTTGTAAACCCCCCACATAATAAATGAGGTATCGTGTCAACCTCATATTTATGCTTAATCGCAGCACAGATACCCAGGGTTCCCGGTCGTCTTCTGGTTATTTTACGATCTAACAGTCCATCTCCTTTATCTATATAAACAAATTCCTCTCTGGAAGTAGTAACATCTATAAAGGGAGGATTGAACTCCATAAGGGGATCAATATTTTTATACAATTCGTTGATGTTACTCCCTTTCTGAGGGGGAATAATTTCGAATGAAAAAAGCGTTTTTCCGTTCGCTCTTTCTATGTGTTCTGTAACTTTCATTTTTGCAATAATAGTTTCTTTACCTCTTCAAAATCTTCTTCGTACTCCCAATAAATCCATCTGCCTCCAAGGTAATCTGTTAAAATATATTTTTCACTTACCGACTTAATTCTGGATATTGCCACTAATTTTTTTGAAAACACTTCAGTTTCCACATTCTCAGTTATTTCTTTATTTAACTGATCATAGCCATGAACAATGATATGACTTCCTAAGCTAAGTTCGATAAATCTTGATTCCATTTCTAATCTGCTATATTTGGATTCAGCCATTTGTTTGCTTCTTCAATACTTATATCTCTTCGTTCGGCATAATCTTCGACCTGATCCTGCTTAATTTTTCCTAAACCAAAATATTTACTTTCCGGATTCGCAAAATAATAACCTGACACCGAAGAGGCGGGCCACATAGCCAAACTATCTGTTAAGATAACCCCGGTATTCTTTTCTACATCCAGCAATTCCCAGATAGTCTTTTTCTCCAGGTGATCGGGACAAGCCGGATAACCAGGAGCAGGACGAATCCCTGCATAGGATTCTTTAATAAGTTCTTCATTCGACAATTCTTCACCTGCATCATATCCCCAAATTTCCTTTCTAACTCTTTCATGAAGATACTCTGCAAAAGCTTCGGCGCATCGGTCGGCCAATGCTTTTATCATTATAGAGCTATAATCATCTAAAGCTTCCTCATATTTTTTGGCAATTTCATCGACTCCAAACCCTGTAGTAACACAAAAAGCCCCAACATAATCTGTTTTACCTGAATCTTTAGGCGCAATAAAGTCTGCCAATGCAATGTTCGGAGCTCCCTTTGTTTTTTGCGATTGTTGTCTAAGAGTTAGAAACTTTCCAATAACATTTCCATTTTCATTATAAATTTCAATGTCATCATCATTTATCTGATTGGCGGGAAAGATTCCCAGCACTCCCGTTGCCTTCAACCATTTTTCTGATTTGATTTTAGCAAACATTTCTTTAGCATCACTGAACAATGAACGGGCTTGTTCTCCTACCACTCCATCCTCCAGGATTGCAGGATATTTACCGTGTAAATCCCAAGAACGGAAAAAAGGAGTCCAATCAATGTATTTTTCTAATTCATCTATAGAAACCTCAATGGTTTTCACCCCTGTAAAGTTGGGTTTATTGGGGGTATATTTTTCCCACTCAACTTTATACTTATTTTTTCTGGCGTCATTTATGGCTAAAAAGGTTTTCTTTTTAGATCTATTTAAAAAGCCTTCTCTTAATTTATCATATTCCGCTCTAACTGACACAGCATATGGTGCCAACAGTCTAGGATTTACTAAATTCCCTGCGACGGTTACCGCTCTGGATGCGTCATTAACATGAACAACCGTTTTCGAGTATTCCGGAGCTATTTTAACCGCGGTATGTGCACGAGAGGTGGTAGCTCCACCAATCATAATTGGTATGCTAATATTTTGTTTCTCTAGCTCTTTTGCCAGATAGACCATCTCATCCAGAGAAGGGGTTATTAATCCGCTAAGCCCTATAATATCTACATTTTCATCAATAGCGGTCTGAATGATTTTCTCTGGTGGAACCATTACTCCCAGATCAACAACTTCATAATTGTTACATCCTAATACTACACTCACTATATTTTTTCCGATATCATGAACATCTCCTTTCACTGTAGCCATTAAAACTTTTCCGGCTGAACGTGAATTACCATCTTTTTGGGCTTCTATATATGGCAACAAATAAGCTACAGCTTTCTTCATCACTCTGGCTGATTTAACTACCTGTGGCAAAAACATTTTACCACTTCCAAAAAGATCTCCCACGACGTTCATACCATTCATCAAATGGCCTTCAATAACTTCAATAGGTCTGTTTACATTTTGTCGGGCTTCTTCAACATCTATTTCGATAAATTCATCAATACCCTTAACAAGCGCATGGGTAATCCTGTCTTGCAGGGCTCCATCACGCCATTCCTGATTTTGTTTTTCAGCTACTTTACCATTTCCTTTAACGGTTTCAGCGAAGGCCATTAACCGTTCGGTAGCATCATCCCTTCTATCGAGTAAAACATCTTCAACACGCTCTAAAAGGTCTTCAGGAATATCGTCATAAACCTCCAGCATTTGTGGATTTACAATCCCCATATCCATTCCATTTTTTATGGCATGATATAGAAATGCAGAATGCATAGCTTCCCGAACTGCATTATTCCCTCTAAATGAAAAGGACACATTACTAACCCCTCCGCTAACGTGGGCATGCGGTAAATTTTCACGAATCCATTTAGTAGCTCTAAAAAAATCAATGGCATTTTTTCGGTGTTCGTCCATTCCTGTAGCTACAGGAAAAATATTAGGATCGAAAATGATATCTTCCGGCGGAAAGTTAACCTTTTCGACCAGGACATCATACGACCGTTTACATATTTCGATACGTCTTTCGTAGGTATCTGCTTGTCCTACCTCATCAAACGCCATAACAATTACTGCGGCCCCGTATCTTTTAATTTGTTTGGCTCTTTGTATAAACTCTTCTTCTCCTTCCTTTAAGCTAATAGAGTTTACGATACTTTTTCCCTGAACCACTTTTAGTCCCGCCTCAATAATTTCCCATTTTGAACTATCGATCATTACGGGCACTCTTGCGATATCTGGTTCTGCAGCCATTAAATTCAGAAATGTGGTCATGGCATAAACACCATCCAACATTCCTTCATCCATATTTACATCTACTATTTGGGCACCTCCTTCTACTTGAGATCGGGCCACTTCCAAAGCTTCATCGTACTTCTCTTCTTTAATTAAACGAAGAAAACGTCTCGAACCTGTTACATTGGTTCGTTCTCCTACATTTATAAAGTTACTTTCTGGAGTAACCACTAAGGGTTCCAGTCCTGAAAGTTTCAAATATCTCTTTTCGCTTGCCTCCATTAAACTAATTCAGCTATTTTACGAGGTTTATATTCTTTTACTGCGTCTGCTATTAATTTGATATGATCGGGAGTAGTCCCACAACACCCACCAATAATGTTCACAACGTGCTCATCGAGATAGGTTTTAATCAATGCTTGCATCTCTTCAGCTGTTTGGTCATACTCTCCAAAATGGTTGGGTAGCCCGGCATTTGGGTAAGCTGAAATATAAAATGGTGTATTTTGTGCTAGTTGTTTAACATACGGTAGTAATTGATCTGCTCCCAAAGCACAGTTAAAACCAACACTTAACAGTGGGATATGAGAGATTGATACTAAAAAAGCTTCAGGTGTTTGTCCAGATAGGGTTCTTCCGGAAGCATCTGTTATCGTTCCACTTACCATAATTGGTATATCTACTCCTTTGGCTTCCTTTACCTCTTCAATCGCAAACAACGCTGCTTTTGCATTTAAAGTATCAAAAACAGTTTCTATCAATAACACATCGGATCCTCCTTCTATTAATCCTTCAGCTTGTTCTTTATAAGCTATTCGTAGCTGATCGAAAGTAATAGCACGAAAACCGGGATCGTTTACATCCGGTGACATGCTTGCCGTTTTATTAGTAGGCCCCATAGCACCTGCTACAAATCTTGGCTTTTCAGGATTTTTACGGGTAAACTCCTCTGCAACCTCTTTGGCTATCCTAGCTGACTCAAAATTTAGTTCATAAGCCAGATCTTCCATATGATAATCTGCCATGGCTATGGTTGTAGATGAGAATGTATTGGTTTCTACAATGTCCGCTCCAACTTCGAAATAAGCCGCATGTACCTCTGCAATCGCCTTAGGTTGGGTTAATGATAACAAATCATTGTTTCCCTGAACCGGATAGGCAAAGTCTTTAAATCGTTCTCCTCGAAAATCTTCTTCGGTAAATTTATATTGCTGGAGCATTGTACCCATAGCACCATCCATTACCAATATTCTTTTTTCGAGTTCTTTTCTAATATCTCTCATCGCCAGCTATTTTAAGCTTCCTTTTTTCTTTAATACAGCGTGTTTTTAATCATTTTTCAGATTAAAACAGCATTTTTAAGTTATTATAGTGATTGTTAAAAGAAAGGTAAGCTTAATTCGAAGAATTTGCTTGGTTATCTTTCCCCTGTATGAATCTTCAAACATATGGGTAGAACGTAGCACCTTCTCTACTTGGATAGAGGGTTGCTAAGGTTTCAACGGGTCTAATCCCTTCACCTTTCTTGATAACAACATCATTTTAATGAACTTTGGGTGCAAAGATACACACATTTGTTTTTTCTGCAAACCTCCGCATATAAGAAAAAGAAATCCGAACGCCTTTAAGTGTTATTTCACAAATTGACGCCCGGATCAAGTATTTAAAACAAAGGTGGATTAAACAATACTTTTCACTACTTCTTTTTTGGCTTCTTTGACTGAACCATCGAATCCTTTAACGCCTCCAACAGTGGTATATTTCATCACGTAGCGCTTATCGGGAAAAATTCGCTGGTAGGCACTCTGACACATAATAGCTGCCTCATGGAAACCTGATAATATTAATTTTAATTTTCCCGGGTAGGTGTTAACATCGCCTACGGCATAAATTCCAGGAATGTTCGTTGCATAATCATATGCATTATCTACTTTAATAGCATTCTTTTCTATCTCTAATCCCCAATTGGCAATTGGTCCTAGTTTAGGTGATAGCCCGAATAAAGGAATAAAGTTATCTACGGCAATATGCGATTCACCATTTGATTTATGCTTAACGGTCACCGCTTCTAATTGATCATCCCCATGTAATTTCGTAACCTCAGCTTCTGTGATAACTTCTATTTTTCCTCTTTTAGAAAGTTCTCCAACTTTTTCAACGGAATCTAAAGCTCCTCTAAATTCATTTCTTCTATGCACCAAATACACCTCTGAAGCTACATCGGCAAGGAATATAGACCAATCAAGAGCAGAATCTCCTCCTCCGGCAATTAGCACCTTTTTATCTCTGTAAACTTCCGGGTCTTTTATAATGTATGCCACTCCTTTATCTTCAAAGTCTGCTATATTATCAAGCTGGGGCTTTCTAGGCTCAAAAGACCCTAAACCTCCCGCAATTACCACTACCGGAGCATGATGCTTAGTTCCTTTATTGGTGGTAACAATAAAAGTTCCGTCGTCTAATTTATCAATTGTGTCAGCACGTTCACCAAGGGTATACGTTGGCTCAAATGGCTTGATTTGCTCCAGAAGATTCGTTACTAAATCTCCCGCCAAAATCTCTGGAAAAGCGGGAATATCATAAATTGGCTTTTTTGGGTATATCTCTGCGCATTGGCCTCCTGGTTGTGGTAATGCATCAATTAAGTGACATTTCAACTTTAATAATCCTGCCTCAAATACGGTAAATAATCCTGTTGGTCCCGCGCCTATAATTAGTATATCTGTTTTAATCATTTCTGGCTTATTTTTATAATTGAGTTTTTATTTTTTTTCTTGACACTAAACTTTTAGTGACTTCATTTAATTGTTTTACTTTCTCTTCAAAGTTTCCTTTTAAGGTATCCCGATACCTGTTAAGGTTTTGAACTAATTGGTCAACATCATCAGGAATTACATCTTCAAAAAACTGGCGTAATCTTTTTGCCGTTGTGGGGGATTGACCATTTGTTGAAATCGCTATTTTGACATTCCCTTTGGTTACAATACCTCCCATATAGAAGTCACAATAAGGCGGATTATCTGCTACATTCACTAAAATGCTGCGTTCCTTACAATCGTAATACACCTGAACATTTACATCAATATCATCGGTGGTCGCAATCACGACATGATTACCTATCAAGTATTTAGCGTCATAAACATCTTCTATAATCCTGATTCCATGTTTTTCTGAAAGCGCAATAATATCCGGCCTGAATATTGGCGCAACCATTGTAATCTGAGCATTTGGGCTAGATTTTAGCATGAAAGTTAATTTTTCTAAGGCTACATTTCCACCGCCCACGATCAAGGTGTTCAAGGCGTTCACTTTAAGAAAAACCGGATACAATTCATTTCTTTCCATAATTCTCAGATTTACGATGCCGCTACAAACGACGATTCTATATTAATTTTCTCTTGTAAGGATAAAATTTGTTCACGGTGATTTACCACAGAACCCAGAACAATAATTGCCGGATTTGCCAAATTTTGATCTTTAACAATGGTTTCAATTGTATTTACAGTACCAACACCTACCTTTTCTTCTGGGGTTGTTCCGTTTTGAATAATAGCTACTGGCAACTCATGTTTACCCTCTTGTTTAAAAAGCTTTACAATTTCTGCCAGCTTCCCCATTCCCATAAGGATTACCACCGTTGCAGTTGATTTTGCAGCGAGCTCTACATCTCCAGATATTTTATGATCTTTAGTCGTACCGGTAATTACCCAAAAACTTTCTGAACTCCCTCTTTTGGTCAGGGGTACATTTTGATAGCCTGGCACCGCTAAAGAAGACGAAATACCAGGTACAAATTCGGTAATCAACCCATGTAGGGCGGCATATTCCATTTCTTCAGCTCCACGTCCAAAAACAAATGGATCTCCTCCTTTAAGACGAACCACGTGTCCGTGAGAATGTCCTCTTGCTACTATCAACTCATTTATTTGATCTTGCCCGTATGTATAACATCCTTTTCGTTTACCCACAAATATTTGCTCTGCATGTGGTGCATGATCTAACAATTCTTTATTCACCAGAGCATCGTATAACACCACGTCTGCACTTTGTAACGCTTTAATTCCTTTTAAAGTAATCAAATCTGCATCTCCTGGTCCTGCCCCAACTACTGTTAATTTTGGCACTTTATGATTCCACTTCATGTTTTCTAAATTGATCTGCTTTATGATAAAATGCTTTTGAATCTTTTAAATATGATTCAGCAAAGTGTTGTGTTGGTTCATTTTTCTTGATTTGATATGCCAATCCTGAAAATGAGCCATCAATAGCAAACTTTCCTGTTTCCACAAAAACTTCATCAAACTGTTTTATTATACTTGCCTGAGAATTGGTATTTAAACCTTCCGCAACTAAAAGTGCTTTAGCAGTATTAACTATTGCTGTATAGGCGTGATAAATACTATCTGCCCATCGCCCTTGTGCTAAGGATTCTTCTGCGCTATTATTTTTTTCTTCACTTTCAAATAAAAGTGTTGCAACCAAATCGATAACCACTCCGGCACATTCTCCTACTCCAACTGCTTTCACATATTCCTCATCGTGCCCCCAATCAATAAAATCATCTTCAGTAAGATTGGTTGTATCAGATAATGGCTTTAACAGCTCATAAAAATATTTTTCACCTTGACGATCGTAATACTTAAGGAAATCTTCATTTTCTTCAGCGTTCGACTTATAATTATCGAGTATAAATCTCAATGCATCCGGACCTCTCTTAGATGGAACTTTAATTACTTTATCAGCAAAACGTCCTTTACCATCTCCAAGAACTCCTCCACCTAACAAAATCTGTAAAGCCGGAGCGACTAGTTTATTAGCCTTAATCGACATTCCTTGAAATCCGATATGAGCCATATTGTGCTGACCACAGGCATTCATACACCCACTAATCTTAATCGTTACATCCTGATTGTTTACATATTCAGGATATTCATCTTTTAATACACGCTCTAACTCAACTGCTATACCGGTACTACTGGCAATTCCCAAATTACAGGTATCCGTTCCGGGGCAAGCGGTTATATCTAATGTAGAATTATAACCCAACTCTGTAAATCCCAGCTCTTGTAGCTCAGAGTAGAAGAAAGGCAGTAATTCTTTCCGAACATGACGGATTAGAATATCCTGTCGCAATGTTAATCTGATTTCATCCCCTGCGTATTCTTTTACCAAATCAGCTAACTTTCTTGCCTTATCGGTATAGAAATCTCCTAATTTAACCTTGACTCCTATAGCATAAAACCCTTCTTGCTTTTGAGGAATCACATTAGTTTTTAACCATTCTTCATATGGCGCAACATCTGCAATGTTTACATTTGGCACCTTCAATCCAACCTTTGAAAGATCCAAGTCAAAACCTGAAGTTTCAATTGGATAGGATTGATATGCTAAGGCTTTCCTTTCTTCATCCACTAATTGAAGAAAACTTTCCAACCCTATATCTTTTATAAGAAATTTCATTCTCGCCTTCATCCTTCTTGCTCTTTCTCCATGGCGATCAAAAATTCTTAAAACACTTTCTATCAGAGGAACAATCTGCTCAACTTCTATAAAATCGTAAATGACATCAGCATGACGTGGCTGAGAACCTAATCCTCCACCTAATAAAACTTTAAAACCTCTTACTCCATCTTTCAATTTAGGAATAAACCCAAGGTCATGAATATAGCTTAATGCCGTGTCTTTATCAGAAGAAGAAAAACTCATTTTAAACTTACGTCCCATTTCCTGGCAAACCGGATTCCTTAAGAAAAACTGGAATACAGCATGTGCATAGGGGGATACATCAAATGGTTCATCTGTATCAATACCAGCCGCTTCACTTGCAGTTACGTTACGGACAGTATTACCACATGCCTCTCTTAAAGTTACATCACTCTTTTCTAAATCAGCCCATAGTTCAGGAGTTCTATCTAAACTCACATAATGGATTTGAATATCCTGACGTGTGGTTATATGCAGTCGACCTGTGGAATATTCATCTGAAACATCAGCAATTCTATGCAACTGATCTCCTGTAACCTTTCCATAAGGTAGCTTAATACGAATCATTTGAACCCCTTCCTGTCTTTGCCCGTAAACACCACGTGCTAATCTTAAACTACGGAAACGTTCTTCATCAACTTTTCCTTCTTTAAACAATCGAATCTTCTTTTCTAATTCGATTATATCCTTCTCCACTATTGGGTTTTCTATCTCAGTTCTAAAGCTCTGCATAATACTCTACTTAGTCTATAGGTTAATAGATTTATTGGCAAAAGTATACCTTTTTTTGAGATAAGCATACTTTTTTTTGGATATTTAACTACTTAGGGCCTGTGAAATGTCTTTTATAACATCATCAACATGTTCCAAACCAACTGAAACACGCACCAAACCATCAGATATACCGACTTCCATTCTGTCATCCTCACTCAACTTACTATGCGTTGTTGAGGCAGGGTGCGTTACAATCGTTCTGGTATCTCCAAGGTTAGCAGAGAGCGAACACATTTTTATATTATTTAAAAATTTACGTCCGGCTTCAATTCCTCCTTTTATTTCAAAGGCTACAATATTCCCTCCAAGCTTCATTTGTTTCCTGGCAACCTCATACTGCGGATGTGATTTAAGAAATGGATACTTAACAAAGTTTACTTTATCATGTTTATCCAAGAATTCCGCCAGTTTAACTGCATTCTGGCAATGCTTTTCTACACGTACTGCCAGTGTTTCCAAACTCTTTGACAGGACCCATGCATTAAAAGGAGACATGGCCGGTCCTGTGTTTCTACTAAAAAGATAAATTTCACGAATTAAGTCCTGACGCCCCACGGCAACTCCTCCAAGCACTCTACCCTGTCCGTCAATAAGCTTGGTAGCCGAGTGTATAACGATATCTGCACCAAACTCAATTGGTTGTTGTAAGTATGGCGTAGCAAAACAGTTATCGATTACTAATATTAGATTGTGTTTTTTAGCTATTTCACCCAAATACTCAAGATCAAGAACATCAACCGCAGGATTTGTTGGTGACTCAGCGAAAAGAATCTTTGTATTTGGTTTAATCAAGCTTTCTATTTTATCAGGCTCATTAACCTTAAAATAGGATGTTTCTATATTCCATTTTGGAAGGTATTTAGTAAACAAGGTATGGGTTGAACCAAATACCGAACGTGCAGAAACTATATGATCACCACTATCCAACAATGCAGCGAACGTAGAAAAAACAGCAGCCATTCCCGTAGCAAATGCATAACCCGCCTCCGCTCCTTCCATCTTACAAATCTTCTCTACGAACTCAGAGGTATTTGGATTGGTGAAACGACTATAAATGTTTCTTTGCTTTTCTTCAGAAAAAGAAGCCCTCATATCTTCTGCATCTTCAAAAACAAAGCTTGAAGTTACGTACATTGGCACTGAGTGCTCTAAAAATTCAGATCTATTAAGCTGTGTTCTTACTGCATCTGTTTCAAAATGATTCTTACTCATGAGTTATTTTTTTCGGTTAGTTTTAAAATATCGCCAAACACTCCTCGGGCTGTAACAGCGGCTCCTGCACCTGCTCCCTGAATAACGATAGGTCGGTCTCCATATGATTCTGTATAAATTTCAAAAATAGAATCTGCTCCACTCACCTGCCCCAAAGCACTATTTGCAGGGACGGATGTTAATTTTACATCGAGCACTCCTTTATCTTGCTGTAGATCACCATGCAGGTCACCTACATATCGAAGCACATGTCCTTCTTTTTGGCTTTCTTTAATACTTTTATAAGGAGCATCAAAAGCATTTAAATTCCCTAGGAAATCTTCAACTCCTCCCTCTCTTATTTCTTCAGGAACTAAATTTTGGATATTTACATCGGTAAACTCGTTTTGCAAATCAAGTTCTCTGGCAAGTATTAATAATTTCCTACCCACGTCATTTCCATTAAGATCTTCTCTAGGGTCCGGTTCTGTAAAACCACTATCAATCGCTTGTTTTAATACTTCGCTAAACGGTTTATCTTTAGAAGAAAAAGTATTAAACAAGAAACTTAAAGTTCCTGAGAACACGCCTCTTATACGCGTAATATTTTCTCCTGATAAATGTAAAATTCGTATGGTATCAATTAAAGGAAGTCCTGCTCCAACATTTGTCTCATACAAATACTGCTTTTGTCTTTCGTCTAATTTTACTCTTAATTCCTTATAAAACTCATACCCTAAAGTATTGGCAATTTTATTGGATGATACCAGGTCGAAACCATTTTCTACCAACTCAATATAATGCCCCACAAAATCCTTATTTGCAGTATTATCAACAGCTATTAGGTTCTCTAAGTGGTGTTCTCTGGCAAAATCGACTATCGCATCAACGCTCGATGGAACCTCAGATAGTTTCAAGGCTGTTTCCCAATTTTCATCAACTCCTTCTTCTGCAAACAAAACTTTTCGAGAATTTGCAACTGCAAAAATGTTTAAGTTCACATTTTTTCTTTCTTCGATAGAAGCTTTAGATGCTAATACCTGATCTATCAATGTTCCTCCTACGGTACCATGACCAAATACAGCGATATTTACTTTCTTGGATATACCAAAGATTTCACCATGCATCACATTGATAGCTTTGTGCAAATCATTTTGACTTACTACAAGACTCACATTTTTACCTGTAACAGTATTATTAAATAAAATAGGAACAATGTTATTTTTAATCAAGGTATTATACGGCTTATGAAAAGTACTCAGATCCTGTCCAACAATAGAAATCACTGCTACTTCATCCGTGTAGGATATTTTACTAACATCATTCGAGTGAAAATCTATTTCAAATTCTCTCTCCAGCGCATTTTTGGCAGCCTCTGCCTTTTCCGCGTTTATCACCAGACCTATGCCTCTTTCAGACGAGCCTTGAGCAATTATACTTACGCTAATTCCTGCATCTCCCAATGCCTTGAAAATCCTTGCATCAACACCAGACTTCCCTAAAAGACCTCTACCCTCCAGATTCAATAATGCAACATTATCTAAAACTGAAAGTGATTTAATACCTTTTTGACTTGGGGTTGCTGTTATTAAAGTTCCTTTACTATTTTTATTGAAGGTATTTAATATTCTCAGTGGGATATTTTTTTCTATCAATGGAATGATCGTTTTGGCGTGCAAGATGTTTGCACCAAAATTTGCCAGTTCATTCGCTTCATTATAGGAAAGCTGCTCTATTTGCTCAGCATTTTTAACCATATCTGGATTCGCCGTAAAAATACCGTCTACATGGGTATAATTTTGCAGTTCATCTGCATTTAAAAAATTGGCTATTAAGGAAGCAGAATAATTACTGCCATTTCTCCCCAACGTTGTCGTTTCATTGTTTAATGTACTCCCAATAAATCCTGTTACAATATGTATTGAATTACCATTCTTCGAAAAATAATCTACTACATTTTCTTTTGACACATTATGTATTGGTTGAGCGTTACCAAACTTATTGTCTGTTTTTATTAGATCACGGCTATCCGTAAAAACAGCTTTAATCCCCTTTTCACTTAAAAGATGTGTAATGAGTTTTGCTGATAATAATTCTCCCTGAGAAAGCACATGATCTTTAATTTTATCACTATAATCACCTAACAATCTTACTCCTTCAAAGACCTTTTCTAATTCTGAAAATTCTTTACTAAAATCTACAGTATAATCTGCCTTTTGATACGCTTTGAATGCCTCCAGAAGATGCTTATAATCGGTATTTTGAGCTGCTCGATTCAAAATATTTTCCAAATCGTCGGTGGCGCTACCTCTAGCTGAAACCACCACTGCAATACGGTCATTATTTTGAATTTTGGATTCTAATATATTTAAGACATTATTGATTCCCTCTCCATTAGCCAATGATTTACCACCAAATTTCAGCACTTTTATCCCATTACTTTTCTTACCTTTTTGAAAAACCGGACTTAATATTTCTTCCAATTGCTCATGCTCAATTAGAAAAGCGTCATGACCATGTAAAGAATGGATCTCACTATATACAACATTTGGTTTCGCCTGAGCTAAGTGCTTGTAGGTTTCTCTATTCTCCTCAGGAGTAAAAAACTGATCTGAATCGACCCCTATAATATGGATATTCGCTTTGATTGTTTCCAAAATATGATACAACTCTTTTCTTCCTCTTGAAACATCTATTGTTTTTAAAAGTTGATTCATCAAAAGATATGCTGACACCTGAAATCTTTCCTGTAACTTTTTCCCATGATGCATTAACCAACTTTCTACATTAAAAACCTGCAATTCATCATTAGTTGTTCTATGAAAACGCTCTTTGAATGATTCCGGGGTTCGATAACACAACATTGCATGCATTCTTGCATCATGCACCGGATCTTTAGAATTAAGCAGTATACGTTCTTGAATTTGACAATTCGCGATCAGCCAATCCGTAGATTTCCAGTCACTCGCCACCGGGATTAGGTGCTCCGTTATATCTGGATTTAAAACAGCCATTTCCCATGCGATTCCTCCTCCAAGCGAACCTCCGATGAGTGCATAAAGTTTTTCAATTCCTAAAATCTCAAGACCAGACAAGAAGATCTTCGCGATATCCCGTGCCACGAAATCCTTATATTCATCTATCGTAAATCCATCGTATCCATTACCCGGAATGTTAAATGAAAGCAGGGTATACTCATTAGTATCTATACATTTACCTTCTCCTATTAATTCTTTCCACCACCCCGTTTTTCCGGAAACATTAGAGTTTCCTGTAAGCGCATGATTTACTAACACCACAGGAGCAGTATGCAATGGCTGACCAAATATTTGATATGACAAAGTCAACTCTTGACTTGATCCACTTTCGGTCGTAAAATTATTTATCTGAAGTTGTAATAAATTATTATCCAAGGTCAATTATATTTTATTGACTTCGAAAAAGGTTAAAAAGAAAGGTGTAGAAAATCACAAAAGAAAATTCTTATTGTTATCTATCCTCAAGTTGTAATTTGAGGTAGAATGCAGCACCTTCTCTGACAAGTCAAAGGGTTGCTAAGGTTTCTTTGGGTCTAATCCCTCCACCTTTCTTGATAACATTTCTCAGTAAGTCGTTGAACTTTTGAAATGCAAAGAAACGTATTATTCTTAAAATAGCCAATACATTAGTTATATTATTTGGTATATTATATATGAGCAAAGGCCTGTTCTAAATCTGCTTTAAGATCTTCAATATCTTCTAAGCCTACGGATATCCTTATTAAATCTAAAGTAACTCCTGTAGACTCTTGTTCTGACTCGTCCAACTGTTGGTGAGTTGTACTTGCCGGGTGGATAATTAAAGATTTTGCATCTCCGAAATTAGCTAACAAAGAAAATATCTTTACACCATCTACCACCTTCTTCGCAGATTCAAAACCTCCTTTTAAGCCAAAAGTCACGAGACCACTTTGCCCTTTAGGCAAATATTGATTTGCCAGTTCAAAATAAGAGCTAGACTTTAATCCCGGATAATTAACCCATTCCACTTTTTCATGCTTTTGCAACCATTCACTTAACTCCAAAGCATTTTCACTATGTTTTTTAACCCTAATTTCGAGGGTTTCCAATCCTTGCAAAGTCTGAAAAGCATTATATGGACTTAAGGTGGTTCCATAATCTCTCAATCCTTCTATCCTGACCTTAGCTATAAAAGCTGCTTCCTTTAAAACATCGTGATATACTAATCCGTGGTAACCTGGTGATGGCTCGGTGAATTCGGGAAATTTACCATTAGCCCAATTAAAATTCCCTGCATCGATAATAACCCCTCCTAAAGAAGTTCCATTCCCTGTTAGATATTTAGTAAGCGAGTGAATAACAATATTCGCTCCATATGCAATAGGATTCAGAAGATATGGGGTTGGCACGGTATTATCTACAATAAAAGGAACCTCAGCTTCCCGGGCCACCTCTCCTATAGCCTTTAAATCCAGAACGTCCAATTTTGGATTCCCTAAGGATTCAGCAAACACCACCCTTGTATTATCTGCGATGGCTTTTCTGAAATTTTCCGGGTCAGAGGGATCTACAAAGGATGTATTTATACCTAATCTAGGCAATGTTACGTTTAAAAAATTATAAGTTCCGCCATACAGGCTATTTGAAGCCACAATATGGTCTCCTGCTTTTAATATACTAAGTAAAGCTGTAAATGTGGCGGCAGTACCCGAAGAGGTTACCACTGCACCTATTCCGCCTTCCAAAGCAGCTAAACGCTTTTCAAGAACATCATTAGTCGGATTATTTAAACGGGTATAAATAAACCCTGGTTCCGATAGGTTGAACAAATTAGCTGCATGATCTGTATCCTTAAAAACATATGATGTTGTTTGATAAATTGGCACTGCTCTTGACGTGCGGTTCTCATTTACATCGTATCCTGCATGTAATGAATTGGTTGAAAATCTTGTACTCATTTTATTTGAATTAATTATTATTTTACAAAAAAAAAGCCCTTGCAAAAGCAAGGGCCTGAACTATTGTTATATCTAGAAATCACATAACAGTCACCCTTGCGGAAAACTTCCACATCATCATTGGCATCATGTTAATTATTGATTTCATTTGAAACTTCTTTTGACTAAAATTAATATTAATAAATTTAATTCCGGCTACTTACACAAAAACAGCCATTAATGTTATAAACCAAAAACCTTTTTAATTTGATCTACATGATCTAATTTCTCCCAGGTAAATAACTCAACTTCTTTTTCTATACGCCCATTATAAGGTGATTCAAAAACCTTTTTAACGGTTTTAGGCTCTTTCCCTAAGTGACCATATGCTGCCGTTTCGAAATAGATAGGGTTCCTCAATTTTAATCGTTCTTCTATTGCATATGGTCTCATATCAAAAAGCTCCTTTACCTTTTGAGCAATTTCCCCATCACTTAGATCCACTTTAGCCGTACCATAGGTGTTTATAAAAATTGATGTTGGCTCCACCACCCCAATAGCATAACTCACTTGAACCAATACTTCATCTGCAACTCCTGCGGCTACCAGATTTTTTGCTATATGACGTGAGGCATAAGCTGCACTTCTGTCTACTTTACTTGGATCCTTACCACTAAAGGCTCCTCCTCCATGTGCTCCCTTACCACCATAGGTATCAACAATTATCTTTCTTCCCGTAAGCCCTGTATCACCATGTGGCCCTCCAATAACAAATTTACCGGTCGGATTGATGTGATAATTTATATCATCATTAAATAACTTCTGAAGGCCTTCCGGTAATAAGGCTATCACTCTTGGAATTAAAATATTTACGATATCGTTCTTTATGACAGCTAACATCTTTTCATCATCTTGATCAAAAGCATCGTGCTGGGTTGAAACTACGATTGTATCTATTCGCTTTGGAACATTATCGTCGGAATACTCAATCGTCACCTGTGCTTTGGCATCAGGACGTAAATAGGTGATTTCATTATTCTCGCGTCTCAACTTAGCAAGTTCCTGAAGGATCTTATGTGAAATATCTAATGCCAATGGCATGTAATTCTCAGTTTCATTTGTAGCATAACCGAACATCATCCCCTGATCTCCAGCCCCTTGCTCTTCTTTAGAAGCCCTGTCTACACCTTGATTAATATCTTGAGATTGTTCATGTATTAGAGAAATAACCCCACAAGAATCACCACTAAACTGATACTCTCCTTTAGTGTAACCAATACCATTAATCACTTCGCGTGTAATACTTTGAAGGTCCAAATAAGTATCACTTTTAACTTCTCCTGCCAGAACTACCTGTCCAGTTGTAACCAAAGTTTCACATGCCACCTTACTCTCAGCATCAAATGCTAAGAAATTATCGAGTAATGCATCACTTATCTGATCAGCTATTTTATCCGGGTGTCCTTCACTTACAGATTCGGATGTAAATAAATACGCCATAATGTTACATTTAAAAATTATCGATGGAATCGACGATGCATAAATACTGAAGAAGTTTCTAAACCGATACTATTTTTCGGAAGTAACTGCTTTAGCATTTTTTTTTGAGGTTGCAATCAGTCAAATCCTTCCTCGTTTCCTAATCGACTGCAAATGTAACGATTTGTATTTAACTGAAAAACAAACTTCTGATTTTTTGAAAATTTGATATAAAAAAACAATGGTAAAATCAAGAATATCAACGCCCTATCATTCTTTCTTATAATGTTCTTAAAAGATTTTTTCGGCTAATGGGGATATCTTGTATATTTACGTGACGAATAAAATTCAAAGGATTTTTATCGAAGTAATTAAAAACAAATAAGATGCATGTTGCTATTGCCGGAAATATAGGTGCTGGAAAAACTACCTTAACGAAATTGTTAGCAAAACACTTCAAATGGGACCCTCATTTCGAAGATGTGGTAGACAACCCATACCTTGATGACTTTTACACTAAAATGGAGCGTTGGAGTTTTAACCTTCAAATCTACTTTTTGAATAGCCGTTTTCGTCAAGTACTTCAAATAAGAGAAAGTGGGAAAAAAGTGATTCAGGACCGAACTATTTATGAAGACGCACATATTTTTGCCCCTAACCTGCATGCAATGGGTCTAATGACTAACCGGGATTATAAAAACTACAAAGAACTTTTTGAATTGATGGAAAGTTTAGTACAACCACCGGATTTGTTAATCTATCTCAGAAGTTCGATACCCAACCTTGTCAGTCAAATCCATAATCGTGGGAGAGAGTTTGAAAACTCGATTTCTATAGACTATCTCAGTAGATTAAATGAAAGATATGAGGCATGGGTTCATGGATATGACAGAGGCAAACTTCTTGTAATTGATGTAGACAACGTAAACTTCGTAGACAACCCGGAAGACCTGGGAAATATCATAAATAGAATAGATGCAGAATTGCATGGATTATTTGAGTAAAAAATAAAGGACTAAAAATATCATTATTCTAATCATACTTTTAGTCCTTTAACTACCCCAAATCTTTTCGGACAATCCAATATATTATATTAACATTCATATTGGTATACCCTATCTCAAATATAGCAATTATATAATTGATTATCAATAAAATAACACAATTAAATACAAAAAGAACCATACGTTAATATGGTTCTTTTAAGTTCTTTTGGTTTGTGTTAACGAAATTATAATTTCTCTTTTATTTTCACCTTACCATTGTCTAGTTCTTTTAGCCTGGCTTCCACTTCACTATTTGTACCTTCAATAATCTCCTCCTCCGTTACCGTTTCACCATCTTTGGTTAACGAAGTTTTTATGACCGCTTTAGCCATACCATCTTCGCCCTTTGTTATTTCCACCCTAACGATCTTACTCTCCTCGGCAGTATTTAAACTGTTATCTTCATTAACAGTAACTACTATTTCTTTTGCTTCGGATGTCATAGCCGCGGCATCATCTCCTACCACTGCAATACTTGGAGCTATTACCAGTGCCGCCACAGACATTAATTTAATTAAAATATTAAGAGAAGGACCGGAAGTATCTTTAAAGGGATCTCCAACTGTATCTCCTACTACAGCTGCCTTATGAGGTTCTGATCCTTTTTGATAGGTCTCCCCTTGTATATCTACTCCACCTTCAAACATTTTTTTAGCGTTATCCCACGCACCTCCGGCATTTGACTGAAAGATTGCCATCAAAACACCTGTAACCGTCACTCCTGCAAGTAATCCACCTAACATTTCAGCTCCTCCAACAAATCCTACCAGTACAGGGGTAAATACAGCCAATACACCTGGCAATACCATTTCTTTAATAGATGCTTTGGTTGAAATCTCCACACATTTCTGATATTCGGCCACACCGTCCGCTTTATCGAATACTTTCTTATCTTCTTCAGTTGCCTTAGACATATCACCATCATATTTTTTCATTATGGCCAATGCATCTTTTAAGGCAGGTATATCATTAAACTGTCTTCTTACTTCCTGAATCATAGACATCGCAGCTTTACCTACGGCACCCATTGATAGTGCCGAAAAAACAAAAGGCAACATTCCTCCAACAAACAATCCAGCCATAACGGTGGACTGAGATATATCAATACTTGAAATCTTGGCTTGCTGCATAAAAGCGGAGAATAAGGCCAAGGCGGTTAATGCTGCAGAAGCAATGGCAAAACCTTTTCCTATTGCAGCAGTAGTATTACCTACCGCATCTAATTTATCAGTACGTTCACGAACTTCAGCTGGCAACTCAGCCATTTCTGCAATCCCCCCCGCGTTGTCAGATATAGGGCCATAGGCATCAACAGCAAGCTGTATGCCTGTATTCGATAACATACCCACTGCAGCAATAGCAATACCATAGAGTCCGGCAAAATGAAATGACAATATAATAGCTGCTGCTATCAAAAGGATTGGTACAGCGGTAGACATCATTCCTACTCCAAGACCAGCAATGATATTCGTCGCGGCACCAGTTACAGACTGATCTACTATTCCTTTAACAGGTTTAGTTCCGGTACCAGTATAATATTCAGTAATTTTACCCACACCCAAGCCGGCAACGAGTCCAACAATAGTTGCGATAAACACACCGATCGAGTTAAAATCCTTCCCTTTAAATGACCATGTTTCAGGCAAAAGCGTTGTGATTAACAAATAAGAAACCACAATCATAATACCAGCAGATAAAAATTCTCCGACATTCAAAGCTTTTTGCGGATCACCTCCCTCTTTAACCTTAACAAAAAAGGTTCCAATTACAGACACTATGATCCCTGAAGCGGCTAGAGCAAGTGGCAGGTAGACTGCCCCAAGTCTAAAGTCCGAAAATTCAGCAATCCCAAAATAAGCACCTCCTAAAACCATCGCGGCTATAATAGACCCAACAAAAGATTCAAATAAATCTGCACCCATCCCAGCGACATCACCAACATTATCACCAACATTATCCGCAATAGTTGCCGGATTAAGCGGATGATCTTCTGGAATTCCTGCTTCCACCTTACCAACAAGATCTGCACCAACATCAGCTGCCTTGGTGTAAATACCACCACCCACACGTGCAAAAAGCGCTATTGATGAAGCTCCAAGGGAGAATCCAGAAATTACATTTAAGACCAAAGTCAATCCATTACCATTATCTATTGAGTATATATTACCAAAAATCATAAAAAGGACACTTAACCCTATAACACCTAATGAAACTACGCCAAGCCCCATTACTGCTCCTCCTGAAAAAGCCACTTCAAGAGCTTCATTTAAAGAGCTTCTTGCTGCATTGGTAGTTCTCACATTTGCTTTTGTAGCTATCTTCATCCCTATAAAACCTGCCAATGCTGATAAAAAGGCTCCAACTATGAATGAAACTGCAACAAGTGGCGTTGAATCTACATCCGATTGTCCTTTAAAAAATAAAAGTACTGCTACCGCCAGTACAAATATTGCCAAAACCTTATATTCCGCTTTTAAGAATGCCATTGCACCATCAGAAATGTTTTTAGCAATTCTTGCCATTTTTTCGGTCCCTACTTCTTGTTTAGAAACCCATGAAGATTTGAAGGCCATAAAGAGCAAGCCTAAAACTCCGGCCAGCGGTAAAAAGTAAATAAGTTTTTCCATGAAATTTAAGTATTGGTTATTGTTATTTTCACTAAAAATAGGAAAATAAAGGAGATAAAAAAAAGCACCTCCGAATTGGAAGTGCTTTTTATATAATTGATTCTTAAGAGTTTTATACTACAAAATCTCCTGCTTCTTTATGAATACTCTCTTCATATCTATCAATACACTTGTCTATAATAGCCCAAGCTTCGTTAACATCACCCCATCCTTCAACATCAACTTTTTTATGTTCCAGATCTTTATATACCTGAAAAAAGTGTTCAATTTCTTTTACAAGATGTGGATTAATATCACTTAAATCATCTAGTTTATTCCAAATCGGATCTGAAATTGGCACACAAATAACCTTTTCATCAGGACCTTTTTCATCAGCCATATGGAAAACTCCTAAAGGTTTTACCTCGATTACACAACCAGGAAATGTTGGCTCCGTAAGTAACACTAAAACATCTAATGGATCTCCGTCTAAAGCTAAAGTTCTGGGAATAAACCCATAATCCGCAGGATAATGCATTGAAGAAAAGATCATACGGTCGTAACGAACCTTCTTCAATTCAAAATCGTATTCGTATTTATTTCTACTTCCTTTAGGAATTTCTACTAAAACATCAAATGATTTCAATTTTGCTGCACTCATTTCTCTATATCTATTTAAGGCGTGCAAAGGTAGCGCATCCTCCAATAAATCACAACTAATACTATTGCTAAGTTATTGTTTAATTAATGATTTAACGCAAAAGTAACCCATTATTAAAATTCAAAGCCAAATGAACCTGTTACACTGAATCTCCGAGCTTCAGGTAAATCAAAGTAGTTTCCTCTGAAGTTAAAATCGATTCGAAAAACTTTAAATATATTGCCTATACCAAAAGAATATTCCCAATAAATCTTATCATTAGGTGCTATCAAAGGTATATTAGCAGGAGTATTCAATAATTTGTTTTCTTCAGACAAATCCCCCCATACACCACGAACACCTACTAATTCTCTAAGATTCAAATCTCGAATCAAAGGTATCCGTGAGAATATACGTCCATTGAAATTGTGTTCCAAATGCACAGAGGTGTAGGTGTCAGTAACAAACTCATAAAAATTAAGATTAGGAAAGGTATTAAAAATAGAGAAGTATGTTTGATTCCCCGGCACAACATCCAGCAGGCTCAAAGGAACCTCTCCAAACACCTTCCCTGCTTCAAAAATGGTCTGAAGTCGACCGAAACCTCCAATCATCCATGGTTTTCTGTAATAAAACTGAACCTTCTCATAATTAAAATCACTATCCAAAATTCCCTTAACCCCCAACGAATAATTAACGAATAAATGTGCATAGTCATCGTTTTGGTCTCTACGTTCCACTCCATAGCCAATGGTTTCCCTTCCGGGCTGATAATCTAAGGTCAGATATGTCTCAAATTGCCTTGTAACATCTGACACACCTTCGGGCGCATCAAGGTCGACATAACTCAAACTAAAATCTTCCGGAAGTGCCGATCTCATTGTTCTGAAAGAACTTCCTCCTCGTAATTTTAAATTTTTAAAAATCTCAAACTCCAAACCTGCAGTGGTAAGATTTATATTAGTGAGTTTATCATTTGCCCCGGCCGTAAATAAAGCAGAGGAGGCAAAACTTCTACCTAAAACATCGTTAGTATTCGTCAAGTTAACGCCTATCTGTTCTACATCGCGTCTCGTACCCGCAGAAAGTATGATCCTGTTTTTTCTATCGATCAGCCATTTGGCAGAAATACCATATTTAAACTTCCTATCATTCAATCCATAGGCAGTATATCCCTGAAGCCTAAACTGATCGTTTGCAGTTTTATAAGTGCGCCCACCAACCCGAACACGTATACCTTCTGCGGGGTTATACCCATATGTAGAATAAAGCGGCCCATAATCGAAATTAAGCTTGTCAAATTCAAAATAACCAGATGCCAAGACCTCAGCCGCCTTATAAAGTTGCTTGAATTTTGGCACTGTAGTCAAGGTATCAAGCATTTTATAAATACCCTTTTCATCTTCATTCAAAACTTCGAGTCTGTTATTTTCCCAAAATTCATCTTCTCTATCGTAAACAAGAGGATTGAACGGATCTATTTTCTTATCGTAAAAACTTTTGGGTTTTTCATCGTCAAACACATGATTATCATAAACGGTTGTCCTCCTTCCATAAACTCCTCTTGATTTTTCTTTTTTGTTGATACTAAAATCTGTCAACATGTAATCACGTTTGAGCAAAAACACAGAATCGTTTACAACCTCGTATTCCTGCTCAATATACATTTCCTTTACCCAGTTGATATTAGCGCTTTTTGTAGCTTGCATATCAATCTCTTTCACAGCGTAAGTAGTATCATTTACCCAAAACTGACCTTTAAAGGTTAGTTCATTTTTTCTTCTGGGGTAATAAATAATTTTATAGCACCATTTCTTTCCTAGATAAGCACTGTCTGCCAACACATAATTATATGTATCTACACCTGTTTTGGATAGCGGACTTACGAAGCTCTTATCAAATAACTGGAGATAGTTGTCGTAAATATTATATTCAGAATAAAGGTCATTAACATAGGCTATTATAGTCTGATTGGTATTAAACCCTGAATTCTTATTACCTAACAACTCTTCTTTCTCCTTTTTAAGCTTGTTATCACCATAAACCTTATAAAATGATTCATTGATGAACATTGGCAGATAGGTTTTACCTGTAACACTCGATGTATCAGTATGGTCAAAAATAAACTCCATCCCCTTAAAAAGCTTACTTTTAATAACAGAGGAGTCAATGGTATTTAAATCGAACTCAATTTTCTCATATTTATCGTATGCATACTGATCAAATTTGTAGAGTCCATTCTCCCGCTTTTTGGCCCATATTTTCTTCAAGATCTCTACAGCGGGGTTATTCTTTTTAGATTGCTTCCCGACATACAGAACTACTTCATCGAGCTGCTCCCCTTCCACTAAGGTAACACTCAGGTTATAATTTATTGATTTAGTAAGTTCAATTTCCTGAGGTGTATACCCCAATAAAGAAACCACCAACACCTTGTATCGTGTATCTGATTCCAAATAAAACCTTCCATTATCGTTGGTGATAGTTCCCTCCGTAGAGTTTTTAAACATCACGTTAGCAAATGCAATAGGATTGTCATTTTCATCTACGACAATCCCCTCTACCTTAGTTTGCGACCAGGTAGAAAAAGAGAGCATAAATACGATCAGGGTAAATAACTTTTTCATAAACAAAAAAAACTCCACCAAGCGAAGATAGCCTAGTGAAGTTTTATAACGAAAAATTTAAGAATTTATTTATACAAAACCTTTTTAACAGCTTTGATAACATCATTTGAATTTGGCAACCACTCTTCTAATAACACCGGCGAATATGGAGCTGGTGTATCAGCGGTATTTAATTTTATGATAGGCGCATCTAAAAAGTCAAAAGCCTTTTCCTGAACGATGTATGTAATTTCGGTTGCCACATTACCAAAAGGCCAGGCCTCTTCCAACACAACAAGACGATTTGTCTTTTTAACAGAATTAAGGATCGTATCATGATCTAAGGGACGTACAGTTCTCAAATCTATAATTTCACAACTGATTCCTTCTTTTTCTAATTCATCCGCAGCGATGTAAGCTTCTTTAATTATTTTACCAAAAGAAACAATAGTTACATCACTACCCTCTCTTTTGATATCTGCCACACCAATTGGCAGGGTGTATTCTCCTTCCGGCACCTCTCCTTTATCCCCATACATTTGCTCAGACTCCATAAAAATAACCGGATCGTCATCTCTGATAGCTGACTTCAACAAACCTTTGGCATCATAAGGATTAGAAGGAACAACCACCTTAAGTCCCGGGCAATTAGCATACCAACTTTCAAATGCCTGAGAGTGGGTAGCAGCCAACTGACCAGCTGAAGCTGTAGGCCCTCGAAAAACGATAGGAATATTGAACTGACCTCCTGACATCTGACGCATTTTAGCCGCATTGTTTATGATTTGATCAATACCTACCAAAGAAAAGTTAAAGGTCATAAACTCAACTATTGGTCTTAACCCGTTCATTGCTGAACCTACACCAATACCTGCAAAACCCAATTCAGCGATTGGGGTATCAATAACTCTTTTGGCACCAAATTCATCAAGCATCCCTTTAGAGGCTTTGTAAGCACCATTATATTCAGCAACTTCCTCACCCATTAAATATATGGACTCATCGCGACGCATTTCTTCGCTCATTGCCTCCGCAATGGCTTGTCTAAATTGAATTGTTCTCATGAATATCTCTTATTACCTTAATTCGTATTCAAAACGGATAGCAAAAATAGCAATTATGTATGAAGTACATAAACATCTTTTTGTGAAATATTTACTATGCACGCATAGCATATTGTGAAAAATATCAGTATCTTCGTAGCACTCTAATTAAAACAAAACATCTAGAATATGAAAATATTAGTGTGCATCAGTCACGTACCGGATACCACATCCAAAATTAATTTTACTGAGGACAACACGAAATTTGACACCAATGGTGTTCAATTTGTCATCAATCCAAATGATGAATTCGGATTAACTAGAGCCATTTGGTTTAAAGAAAAACAGGGCGCTTCTGTTACTGTGGTTAATGTTGGCGGTTCAGAAACTGAACCAACATTAAGAAAAGCATTAGCTATAGGTGCCGACGAAGCCATTAGAGTAAACGCCGAAGCTACCGATGGTTTCTTTGTAGCCAAACAACTTGCAAAAGTTGTTGAAGATGGAGATTACGACCTAATAATTGCCGGTAGAGAATCTATCGACTACAATGGAGGTATGGTACCAGGCATGCTTGCTTCTTTAACCCATGCAAATTTTATTAACACTTGCATTGGTCTAGAAGTGAATGGAGAAACTGCAACCGCTACCCGTGAAATTGATGGAGGAAAAGAAACTCTTAAAACTAGCTTACCCCTTGTAATTGGCGCCCAAAAAGGGCTTGTTGAAGAAAGTGATCTTCGCATTCCAAATATGAGAGGGATCATGATGGCCAGAAAAAAACAGTTAACTGTATTAGAACCTGTTGAAG
Source organism: Zhouia amylolytica AD3 (assembly GCF_000511935.2). NCBI lineage: Bacteria > Pseudomonadati > Bacteroidota > Flavobacteriia > Flavobacteriales > Flavobacteriaceae > Zhouia > Zhouia amylolytica. The sequence goes on from NZ_AYXY01000022.1 coordinate 218,666, forward strand.
CGAATCAGGAAACTAAAGCTGTTCAATTTGAAAAGCCTGCTCCTAAAGGCGAAGTAAAACTTATTTCACCAGACAATGTGGATGAATTGGTTAACCTATTACACAATGAAGCTAAAGTAATTTAATGCTATTATTTAGCTTCCCATTTAAAACTAGTTAAAAACATCTTGTTGAAACCAACAAGTAAACATAAAAAACATATGTCAGTTTTAGTATATACCGAATCTGAAAACGGAAAATTTAAAAAAATAGCTTTTGAATCTGCTTCTTATGCCAAAGAGGTAGCTGAAAAACTTGGATCCACCGTTACAGCAGTAGCCATAAATGTTGATGACACTTCTGAACTATCGAAGTATGGTGTAGACAAAGTACTTTCTGTTAAAAACGAAAAGCTATCCAACTTCAATGTTAAAGCTTATGCCGATGTCTTGCAACAAGCTGCAACCAAAGAAGAAGCAAAGGTGGTTATTCTTAACTCCAGTGCAAATGACAAGTATTTAGCACCTGTACTGGCCATTAGCCTAAATGCAGGATATGCGTCTAACGTCGTTGCTCTTCCGGAAAGCATCTCTCCTTTTAAGGTAAAGCGTACAGCATTTACTAATAAAGCTTTTAATATCACCGAAATAACTTCAGATATTAAATTGATTGGACTCGCAAAAAACTCTTTTGGACTTAAGGAGGGTGAAGGTGTTGCAACAGTAGAAGCATTTGACCCAACATTGAATGAAGATGATTTCAGCATTAAAGTTGAAGCTGTTGACAAAGCAACAGGGAAAGTCACTATAGCAGATGCCGAAATTGTTGTGTCTGGAGGACGAGGACTCAAAGGACCTGAAAACTGGGGAATGATTGAAGATTTGGCCGAAGTTCTTGGCGCAGCTACTGCTTGTTCTAAGCCAGTATCTGATATGGGATGGAGACCACATGAAGAACACGTTGGCCAAACTGGTAAACCAGTTGCTTCTAATCTTTACATTGCCGTCGGGATTTCGGGAGCTATTCAGCATTTAGCGGGAATTAATGCTTCTAAAGTCAAAGTTGTAATTAACAATGACCCAGAAGCTCCTTTCTTTAAAGCTGCCGACTATGGCATCGTTGGTGATGCTTTTGAAGTAGTTCCAGAACTCATTGAAAAATTGAAAGAATTTAAGGCTAATAACGCATAATTTTTACTAAATTGTGCCCCTCAAGGGCTGCCTGAATTAGGGGGGAAATAGCCCAAATTCAGGCAGCCCTTGATATTTTATAGCGGTATATGAGTCTAGTTAAGCTTACAATAAAAGGAATTTCATACAGTCAGACACAGAATGGAGCTTATGCTCTGATTCTGAATGAAGTTGATGGCGAACGAAAACTGCCCATTGTTATAGGGGCCTTCGAAGCACAATCCATTGCTATAGCTCTGGAAAAAGAAATTAAACCGCCAAGACCGTTAACTCATGACCTTTTTAAAAATTTCGCTGACCGTTTTGAAATTGTAATTAAACAGGTTATCATCCACAAATTGGTAGATGGCGTTTTTTATTCCAGTATCATTTGCGAAAGAGATCAAATCGAAGAAATTATCGACGCACGCACTAGCGATGCTATTGCGCTGGCCTTAAGGTTTAACGCTCCAATATTCACTTATAAAAACATACTGGATAAAGCTGGAATCTACCTAAAATTCTCGTCTAAAGAAAAAGAAGAGGAAAAGGAAGAGAGTATTGTTGTTGATGAAATACTTTCCGGAGAAAGCAAACCAGCCAGTTCAGGTGAATCATACAAGAAACACACCTTAAAAGAACTTTACGACCTGTTAGATAGCGCTGTTGCCAATGAAGACTACGAAAAGGCAGCAAAGATCAGAGATGAAATCTCTAAGCGCGAAAAGAAATAAGCTTCCACCATGAAGAAAATATTAATCTGTATAGTCATTTTATTTTCTGTTTTTGGCATAAAAGCTCAGGAAATTGAAAAGAATTGGCAATTTGAATCAATTACCAGAGCATCATCTGACATTCAGCTTTTTGATATTCATAAGGAAGACTCATTGAACCTTGGAGACGGGACCTTTAATTATTCTCTGAAAGCTCAAAACAATTTGACTGCCTCAGGTAATTACCTGCATCAAAACAAACTTTTGATCTTATATTACGAAAAACCAAATGACACTGTCAGAACCTTCAAAATTGACAATCTCACGGATTCCACCCTTGTTTTAAAAGAAAAAAACACCTTATATAAATTCACCAATAAAAAGAACAATCAACCTCTTGTTTCCAGCTCTATTTTACCAAGCGAAGGCTTTACCTTAAATGGATTTCTCAGAGGAGCTTTGGGGATGTTTGTATTAATATGTATTGCTTTTTTATTTAGCAGCAATCGAAGGTCCATCAATTGGAAAACGGTTTCTATCGGTCTCGCTTCTCAGTTACTCCTGGCGATAGGGGTACTCAAAGTGTCTTTTATTAAAAAAGCATTCGAATTTGTTGGACAGATATTTGTATTAATATTAGACTTTACCAAGGCAGGCAGCGAATTTCTATTAGGCGACATGATGAATGTTGATAGTTTTGGGTTCATCTTTTTGTTTCAGGTATTACCCACAATCATATTCTTCTCTGCTTTAACTTCGGTACTATTCTATTTCGGAATCATTCAAATAGTGGTTCGCGGTATGGCTTGGGTTCTAACAAAACTACTGGGTATTTCTGGGGCGGAAAGTCTTTCTGTAGCAGGAAACATATTTCTTGGACAAACAGAAGCTCCTTTAATGATTAAAGCGTATTTAGAAAGGATGACGCGATCGGAGATACTTTTAGTTATGGTCGGCGGAATGGCTACTGTTGCCGGAGGGGTACTAGCAGCATATATTGGATTTTTAGGTGGCGATGATCCTGCCCTAAGACTCGTTTATGCAAAGCACCTATTGGCTGCCTCTGTAATGGCTGCCCCCGGGGCTATTGTTGTATCTAAAATACTTTACCCGCAACAGGAAAAACCAAACACAGATGTAGAAGTTTCGTCAGATAAAATTGGTGCCAATGTATTGGATGCTATCGCTAACGGAACCACAGAAGGATTAAAGTTAGCCGCCAATGTAGGGGCTATGCTTCTTGTATTTATAGCATTTATAGCAATGATCAATTATGTTTTGGGAAAAGTTGGCTCCTGGACTACCCTCAACTTATTACTTGCACAGCATACACCATATGAATCATTCTCTTTGGAATCGATTCTTGGATTTGTATTTGCACCGCTAATGTGGATCATTGGGGTCGCTAAAGAAGATATGATGCTCATGGGTCAATTATTGGGTATTAAACTTGCGGCCAGTGAATTTGTAGGTTATGTTCAGCTTGCCGAACTTAAAAACGCTACATCATCACTGCATTTCACATATAACAAATCCATTATAATGGCAACCTATATGCTATGTGGATTCGCAAACTTTGCATCCATAGGTATTCAAATAGGAGGTATCGGCTCTTTGGCCCCGGGTCAGCGTAAAACGCTTTCTGAATTTGGCATGAAGGCCGTTCTTGGAGGTACTTTAGCCTCTCTGCTATCGGCAACAATTGCGGGTATGATCATTGGGTAAAATAAGTTAATAACCTTTTAATAAATTTAAAGGAATCTCAATTTATTTTTTAGCTCCTTTTTATATTTTCGTCATGTGGATTCTAAGTCCCTTTTACACGTCTTTTAAAGATTATTCATTACCTTTTATACTATGAAGCAATATCACGATTTACTGAAACATGTCCTCGAAAACGGAAACCAAAAAGGTGATAGGACAGGCACTGGCACCCTTAGCGTTTTTGGCTATCAAATGCGATTTGACCTCAGTGAAGGATTTCCGATGGTTACCACTAAAAAGCTTCATTTAAAATCAATTATTCATGAATTACTCTGGTTTTTAAAGGGAGACACGAACATCAAGTACCTTCAGGATAATGGTGTTCGTATATGGAATGAATGGGCTGATGAAAACGGAGACCTGGGACCTGTATATGGTCATCAATGGCGCAACTGGAATAGCGAAGAAATCGATCAAATTTCTGAAATAATAGAAACACTTAAAAGCAATCCTAACAGCAGAAGAATGCTTGTTTCGGCGTGGAATCCCAGTGTTTTGCCTGACACTACGGTTTCTTTTGCTGAAAATGTTGCGAATGGCAAAGCTGCCCTACCACCATGTCATGCATTTTTTCAATTTTACGTGGCTGACGGAAAGCTTTCTTGTCAGTTATACCAACGTAGTGCAGATATCTTCCTTGGTGTACCATTTAATATTGCGTCTTATGCTTTACTTACACTAATGATGGCACAGGTTTGTGGCTATGAAGCAGGGGAGTTTATTCATACCTTCGGTGATGCCCATATTTACAACAATCATTTAGAACAGGTAAAACTACAACTTTCCAGAAACCCCAGAGCCTTACCAAAAATGGTATTAAACAAAAACATTAAAAGCATCTTTGACTTTACTTTTGAAGATTTCACATTAGAGGATTACGACCCTCATCCTCATATTAAGGCAAAAGTCGCCATTTAATACGGGTATGCGATTATTTTCATACAGAAAAGATTAAAATCCTTTAAAAAGCCTTAAATTTGAGTTACACAATATTTAAGACATGCTTTTTAAAAAGAAAAAAACCTCATTTGATGTTGAACAACATGAGTTGGTTGAAAATGCTCAAAAAAGAATTCGACAAAAAAAGAGACTGTACTATCATTTCATAGTTTTTTTAGTCGGCAGTTTATTTGCTATTATCATCAATAAGTTTTTAAACATTCGACCAGAAAAAAACTGGTTTGTATGGGTAATCGTTGCCTGGAGTTTTTTACTTGTAATTCATTTTATCAATGTATTCTTCACCAGCAAATTCATGGGGAAAGATTGGGAAAGAACGCAGCGCGAGAAACTGGTAAAAAAACAAAAAGAAAAAATAGCCCAACTAGAACAGGAAGTTAAAATAGATCTCAAATCAGAACCAAACAAAAATTCAACCGACGAATGATCACCATTATTGCTGCTGCTGCAGAAAACAACGCTTTAGGAAAAGACAACGATCTGGTCTGGCACCTCCCAGACGATTTCAAACGATTCAAACAACTCACAACGGGTCATCATATTATTATGGGAAGAAAAACTTTTGAAAGTTTCCCTAAACCACTTCCTAATCGCACCCACATCGTTATTACCAGACAGTCCGACTACAATCCAAAAGGATGTATTGTGGTTAATTCGCTGGAGAAGGCATTAGAAATCTCAAAAAACGACGAAACCCCATTCATTATAGGTGGAGGAGAAATATACAAACTAAGCATGTCAGTGGCTGACAAAATTGAACTTACCAGGGTACATGATGAATTTGAAGCAGACACCTATTTCCCGGAAATAGATCTTAATTCCTGGAAATTAACAAGAAGCGAATACCATGGTAAAGACGACAAACATGGGTTTGCATTCACCTACCTAACTTATGAACGAATAAAATAAACCTTCTATTAAAAATAGCTGTGTAGTGTTTAATTTACCTGACGTTCGAGACACCATAGAAATATTACTGGAAACAGAAATCAAATTTTCTAAACAATTACATGGTGGCGACATCAATAACACCTTTTTTATTAAAACGGATTCTGATGATTATGTTGTAAAGATAAACAGTGCCCAGAATTACCCCGGTATGTTTGAGGCCGAGAAAATAGGATTAAAAACACTTGAAAACACCAATACTATACGGGTACCCAAAAGTTCTTTTACAGGCCAAGGAGGCGGAGCTTCTTTCTTAATTATGGAATACATCCCACAAGGTCGTAAAGCTCCTTATTTCTGGGAAATCTTTGGACATCAGCTTGCTCAACTCCATCATAACAGTAGAGAAACTTTTGGCTTCTCTTCAGACAATTATATTGGAAGCCTAAAACAACATAATGATCGGTTTATCAGTATTCATGAATTCTATATCACTCAGCGCATTGATCCACAAATACGTTTAGCCAAAACAAATGGTTATGAGTTCAAAAACTCAGACTCTTTTTACAAAGAGTTAGAAAATCTTATACCCCATGAAAAACCTGCCTTAGTTCATGGAGATCTTTGGAATGGTAATTTCCTAATTGATCTGGAAGGAAAACCATGCCTGATAGACCCTGCCATTTGTTATATGCACAGAGAAACTGATATTGCCATGATGCATTTATTTGGTGGTTTTGAAGCACATCTTTTTGAGAGTTATCAGGAAATATATCCCTTAGAAAAAGGTTGGCAAAAACGATTAGATATTTGGCAACTGTACTACCTTCTAGTACACCTGAATTTGTTCGGCTCAAGCTATTATTCATCAGTACTCCATATATTAAATAAGTACGCTTAAAGCTCTAATTTACGAACACTAGCATCCTTGGCATCCTTAACAAAAGCAGATAGCACATCAACATCTCCGGTAGTATAAAACACATTTGTCGCTTTTAAATTCGAGGTATTTAAAAGATGGTTTTTCTGAAGCACCGACTTTGTTTGTCTGGCAACGGCGGGTCCTGAATCAACAATATTTACAGATGAAGGAATTATACGTTTTAAAAGGGGAATGAGGTAGGGATAATGCGTACACCCCAAAACAAGTGAATCAGCACCAGATTTAACCATTGGATCCACATAAGCATGAAGCAAGCTCTTAAGTTCTTCTGAATCTAATTTACCAGTCTCTATTAACTCAACCAAGCCTTCTCCTTCTTGCTCTATTACAGTAATACCATTTGCATGGATTCCCGATGTTTTATGAAACAACTCACTCGTCAAGGTTCCCTTAGTTGCTAAAACTCCAACTATTTTGGATCGGGTATTTAAGGCTGCCAGTTTAATTGCTGGCTCGATACCTATAAAAGGCACATTGTATTGTTCTCTAAGGTAAGTAATTGCATTTGTAGTAACGGTATTACACGCCACCACTATTATTTTACAGCCCTGAGCCAATAGGAAGTCCGTAATTCGGATACTTAAATCGCGCATCTCATCTTTAGAGAGCTCACCATAGGGAGCATTGGTACTGTCTGCAACATAGACAGTAGACTCATGAGGAAGTAATTTATTAATCTCCCTCCATATGGTTGTCCCTCCAACTCCCGAATCAAAAATACCAATTGGCCCTTTATTCATACTTACAAAAATAAAAAACCGTCGGAGTTGACCGACGGTTTTAAACAAATTATTATCTAAGGGATGTTTCTATTAGAATCCTAATTCCTTCTTTACTTCTGGTAATAGGTCTTTACCATCAGCTAGGATGATACCCGTACCAGGTGAAGCATCAAAAACATATTCGAATCCTTGAGCCTTAGCCACTTTTTGGATGGCGTCGTTAGCCTTCTTAAGTAATGGCTCATATAATTCCATTTGCTTCTTTTGCAATTCTTGTTGGGCTACTTGCTCCGCTTTAGCAATGTTCGCCTGAAGCCCCTGAACCTCTTGCTGTCTTGCAGCATTCTCTTGTTCAGTCTTTGTCTTAACTTCGCCACTATACTGCTTAATTTTATTTTGCAATTCTGTATATGAAGAAGTTAAATCTGCTTTGTAGTTATCTTCTAATTTTTTAAGCTCCGCCTGAGCAGCCTTAAATTCCGGCATTTCGCTCATTAGTTGCTGAACATTAATATGTGCAACTTTACTCTGTGCATTTGCAAAACTTACCGCACCAATCAATGCAATTGCAACTAAAAATGATTTTAAATGTTTCATAGTCTCTCTTAATTGTTTTTGTTTAAGTGTTAATAAATGTTTCCTCTTCGTTTATCCTAATTTATCGAATCTTTCTGTTTTTGAGTTGTACGCCGTAAGCTATCTCTCAACTTCTGACGTTCCTCTAATATTTTTTTTCTTCTGGCTTCGTATGCCTTTTTTCTTTCTTCTATATCCTTAAGACGGGCTTGTCGCTCCGCTTCTATTTCTAGTTTTCGTTTTTCACGATCAGAAAGTGCTTCTTTCTTTTTAGCCTCTGCAGCTTTTTGAGCTTCTGTAGGCTCTTGCTCCTGATCTTCTTCAAACTTCTTCAATTCGGTTTCCGGCTCGCTTTTATTTGCAACACCACCTCTTTTTCTATTGCGATCTATACTCGTAAGCACCATATCACTTATATCGTAGGCTTTATTAGAATAGAGCATCACAACATCTGCTGATTTATCAAAAACAAAATCATAATTTCGTTTTTTTGCTATGTCCTGAATAGCATTGAAAACCTGATCTTGAATAGGTTGAGCCAATTGGCTTCGTTGCATGATCATATCACCGCCAGGACCAAAACGGTCTTGCTGATACTTGATCATCTCTGACTCCAAAGCATCAATCTCAATCTCACGCTCTTCTACCAACTCTTTAGTCAACAGCACCTTTTCGGCATTTAAATCAGCACGCATCTGCGCTATGGTTCTTTTCTGATCTTCTACCTCGCGCTTCCATTTGAGAACCTTTTTCTCCAACTGCTTATTAGCCTCCTGATATTCTTCGACATTCTCCAGGATATAATTCATATCTATATACCCCAGTCGAACCCCTTTTTGCGCATGCAAAGCGAATACCGAAATAAAGAACAATATGTAAAGAACTTTTATTTTCATCCGTTAATTTTTTTTATCAACCTTAAAAGTAATAACTCTATCGATATGACAAAAAATTTTACGTTTAATTATTGATCATGATATCTTACATAGAAAATACCGTGCCAAAATTAAAATTGTTGCCCAATGATAAAGTGTGTCTCCCATCCGTTTGCGGTGTTTCCACCATATATCGGATCGAATCCATAAGCAAAATCAATTCCTAACAATCCAAAGGCAGGCATAAATATACGCACCCCGAGACCCGCCGATCTTTTAATATCAAAAGGACTATATTCATCGAATGAATCAAAGGCATTACCTGCCTCTAAAAATCCTAATGTATAAATTGAAGCGGTTTGTTTAAGTGTTATTGGATAACGTAATTCCATTGAAAACTTATTAAAAATGGTCGATCCATCTCTATTTGACAAGGAGTTATTAGGATACCCTCTCAGCTGTACATTCTCTCTTCCATCTAAAGCATAATTTCCTAAACCATCTCCCCCAACGAAAAATCGTTCAAATGGAACCACTCCTCTTTCCTGATTGTAAGCACCCAGGAAACCGAATTCGGCATTGGTTCTTAACACAAGTTGACCTACCAGTTGTTTATACCAGTCTCCTTGAAATTTCACCTTGTAGAACTCTAACCACTTTAACTTTTCTTGCCCTATTTTAGCTTCATCAGCTGCAGCATCATCTACACTAGCAACAGGATTTCCTTCTGCATCGATAAAATTACCATTAGCATCCTTCAATTTATAATCCGGATCGTTCTCAAGATTCGCATAATCAACTCCATTAAATAATGAATAAGGAGGTGAGAACTTGGCACTAATTACAAATTTAGACCCTCCCATTGGAAATATTGGGTTGGTAAATGTATTATCTCTTGAAAGTGCTACCGTATAAGCTAACTGTTGCGAAGTACCATTACTAAAAGGGAACAATCCTCCAACAGCATAATTTTGGATATCATAATGTTGATAAGACAATGCGTGAGATAACTGGAATGTATCATCTGGCCATTCAAGTCTTTTTGCCATACCTACATTGATACCGGTAATAACAAATCTTTGATCTTTATCTGCATCTCTATAATCAGCAGTTGGACGGAACTGTAAAGTTCGAGACAATGAAGTTGAAAACTGCACTGGCTTTTTCCCTCCTAACCATGGCTCGATGAAAGAGAAACTATAAGTTTGATAGAATTTACTTGCCTGAAGTCTTAGAGCTAAGGTCTGACCATCTCCCATAGGAACTGGCTTATAAGCATCCTTATTAAATAAGTTCTTAATTGAGAAGTTGTTAAATCGCAATCCTAAGGTTCCGATAAAACCACCTCCACCGTAACCACCTTGAAGCTCTATCTGACTTGAACCTGCCTCAACTACGCCGTATTGAATATCAACAGTACCTGCATCAGGATCAGGGTTTATAATGTTAGGAGATAACTGCTCTGCATCAAAATACCCAAGTGCACCTAGCTCTCGAATAGTTCTGAACACATTTTCTTTTCTATACAATTGGCCCGGTCTGGTACGTAAGTTACGATAGATAACATGATCATTCGTTCTTTCGTTTCCTGTTACGGTTACATTATTAAAGTAGGCAGGTTTTCCTTCAATAATTCTTATCTCAAAATCAATAGTATCATTTTGAGCCGAAACCTCTACAGGATTTATTCTTGAGAAAAGGTATCCGGTATTTTGATAATAATTCGTAATATCATTTCCGTCGGGTTTTGTTTCATCCGCTATTCTTTCACGTAACAAAACTCCGTTATATACATCACCTTTTTTAATACCTAAAACCCTTGATAAATCATTATCAGTATAGGCTGCATTCCCTACAAAGTCGATATCACCAAAGTAATAGCGATCACCTTCTTCCACTGAAATTTTAATATCAATGGTATGATCATCATTATAAACAACCGAGTCTTCCAGAACTCTCGCATCTCTATACCCTTTTTCCTTGTAAGCATCAATTAAGGTGCTTAAATCAGTATCGTAATCCTCAGGTATAAATTTCGACTTTTTCCAAAACCTTCCAAATTGCTTCTCTTTGGTATTTTTCATGGCTTTTTTAAGCTGATTGTCTTTCAGCTTTTCATTACCGAGAAACTCAATATTCTTCACCTTTACCTTTTCATCGGTATCGATATTAACAATCATTTTTACAGCATTTGCCTCCGAAGTGTCAGGAACTGTATTGATAAGGACCTTAGTATTCAAGTATCCTTGTTTCTTATATTTATTAAGAAGATAATTTTTAGTGTTGGCGATAAAGCTTTCCGTAACCTTTTTACCTTTTTTAAGCTCGGCCTCCTTTACAATATCGTCTGTTTTTTTCTTTTTTAAGCCTGTAATCTTAACATCCGATAAGGTAGGTAGCTCTTCTATCTGAAGTTCTAAAAAAACTTTCTCTCCCTCTACTCTTGTAATGAAAAAACTAATATCACTAAAGAGGTTCAGGTTCCATAGTTTGGTAATTACTTTACTAATTTCCTCACCAGGAACAGTAATTTCCTGCCCTATCTGCAATCCAGTAAAAGTCACGACGGTTTGCTCATTGTAACTTTTAACTCCAGTTACTTCCAAACCACCGAGAATATACTTTTTCCCTTTATCTAAACTTGTCTCTTGAGCGGTTGCGCTATTAAAAAATACTACTCCAAAAAGTAAAAGTACCCCTAAATACCTTTTGAACATACTAATATTAGTTGTTAAGTTGCTCACTAATTTTTCCAAATCTTCTCTCTCTATTTTGATAATTGATAATAGCTTCAAACAATTGTTGTTTATTAAAATCAGGCCACAGTGTATCTGTAAAATACAATTCTGCATAGGCGATTTGCCATAATAAAAAATTACTTATCCGCTGCTCTCCGCTAGTTCGAATAAGTAAATCAACATCTGGCAAATTATGCGTATAAAGATGATTATTTATAACGGATTCATCAATTTTTTCTAAAGAAATTATATTATTTTTAACTTTATCCGCAATACTTTTAACAGCCGTTTTAAGTTCTTCCCTAGACCCATAACTCAATGCTAAAGTAAGCTTTAAACCTGTATTATTCTTGGTTTTCTCTATAACCTCCAAGAGCTCCTTTTTGGTACTTGAAGGTAAGGCGTTAAGGTCGCCAATAGCATTTAACTGTATTTTATTTTTCTTAAGATTTTTGTACTCCTTTTTGAGAGCACTTACCAGTAATTTCATCAATGTCCGAACTTCAACCTTTGGTCGATTCCAGTTTTCTGTAGAAAATGCATATAGTGTAAGGCAGTCGACACCTAATTCGGCGCAACCTTCAACCACTTCCCTAACACTTTTTGTACCTCTTTCATGACCAAACACACGAAGCTTACCTCGTTGCTTAGCCCACCTACCATTACCATCCATGATAATGGCTATATGTTTTGGTATTGTATCTTTATTAATTTGCTCCTTTTCTAACATCCTTAATTCTCATCATCAATCTGGCGGACAATAGTAACATGGTCTTCTTCCAAAAGTATATGTTAAAGTCACTCCTGAAAAAACATACCAATCTTTACTATTAATATTCCCAAACTTTAAACCTAAATTATCGTCCAAACTCCCTGTTGGATTGCTCCCATCCAGATCATCGGTAAATGTATATCTAGCTCCAACCTCAGCGGCTAAAACTAAATGTTGATTTAATTTTGCTTTCACACCCAAAATCATTGGGATTGCAAATGTAATGTGATTTCCGTAATCTAGTGCCTCTCCATTCTGAAAATACAACAAATCATGTCCAAAGACAGAAACACCACTATACATATATGGTGTAAAGGGACGACTAAATTTATGAAGGTCGAACTCCCAAAAATTAAACTCCAAACCTAATGAGCCTTCCAGCAACTTACAATCAACATCATACCCACGCTGTTGCCTGGAACTCATATCAGATTTACTGTCATCTGCATGAAGCTTTGAATACATCAAACTTCCCCTGAAAGAATATCTCGTACTTACATTCCATTTGGCAACCAAGCCATAAGCCAGCTTATTCGGACGAATATAATTATCCGCCCCCACATCTCCGACAATATTGCTACCGCCTAAAAAGGGACCTATTTCATAGGTTTGCGAATATGATAATCCGCTCAATAATCCGACTAATATTATTAAAATGCTCTTTTTCATAAGTTTCAGAGGTTTGCAAATATAAAAATTATGATTTCTTTAAGGATGTTTCGCGTAATTAATGTCGTACTAAAAACAATTTTTCAGCATTTTTATTGTTTAATTACGTTTATCCTCACCCCATAAGAGCTTTTTTCGAAGTGTTTTCAAGAAACTCTCTTCCCTGAATTCTACCATTTTAATAGTAAAAGGAGCTTTCTTAATATATATCTCTGTTTCATTACTTAGTGTAGCAATCCTACTATCCAAAGACAATAGATAATCCATCGATCTTCCAAAAACAGTAAGTTTTATAACCGTTTTATCAGGTATAACCAATGGACGTGCATTTAAATTATGTGGCGCTATCGGTGTTATTACAAAAGCATTAGTATCAGGAGTTATTACCGGCCCTCCACAACTTAATGAATATCCGGTTGATCCGGTTGGAGTCGACACTATGAGACCATCTGCCCAATAAGAAGTTAAATATTCGTCATCTAACCAAGTTGAGACTGTAATCATAGAGGTTGTGTTCTTTCTACTTACAGCCATTTCATTCATAGCAAAATTAACCGTTCCAATATCTTTATTATAAGGATGGGTCTCAATCTGGAGCAGACTTCTTTCTTCCACATCGTAGCGGCCATCAACCAAAGCTTCTACGGCTTTTTTTATTTGATCTTTTTGAACGGTAGCCAAAAACCCTAATCTACCAACATTAATACCTATAATCGGAATATTAAGATCCCGAACATACAATATACTTCTCAGCATCGTCCCATCTCCACCAACACTAAAGAACAAATTAAAGGAATCATCCAGGTCTTCAAACTCGCTAAATGTTTCATATTGATTCTTCAGGGAGACATTATTCTTTATATCAGACAAGTAATTTTGTTCAAAGAATATTTTGACTTTGTTTTTTTCCAATTCGGTTAAAAGCTCAATCAGGTAAACTTCCAATCCATCCTGGTAATACTGACCATAAATTCCGACTTTCATCAGCTTGACGTTTATTTTTTTGACAAAAACATATTTGCACCATCCTTAACAAAGCTACAAAGATGGGCGTCATTTTTTGTGTTAGCGCTAAATATTAAGGAATTTTTTCAAATAATTGGAACGCTCCTTAAGGTCTTCGAGATAAATATCATCATCATTCCCTGAAACCACCTTATAATTATACCTCCTAAAAGTCTGCATAACAGTATTTAAACCAGTATTGCCAATTTTTAAAGTAATCTGGGTAATTTCATCACGAATTTCAGAGATAAACGCCCCTAATAACCTGCCATCATCACTTTCTACAATTTGAGCTATTTCACTAAAAGAATAATCCTGAGATCCTTTCTCTATTATTAAAATGCCTCCGGGTTCATTTAAAAAAGGCGTTTCTTTAAACACTCCAACAATATCAATCAGTTCATAATAACCAACATACATACTATTCTCATCTATAACAGGCATAAGGTTAGCATCGTTTTGAGCAAATGCTTCCAGCACATCTATCCAGTTAGTATCCTTTCGAACGAAAAATGTATCCAAGGCATACTGATAATCTTTCATTAGTTTCTCTTCATCACAACCTTTTACATCATCTGCAGAAATATTACCCAACAAGAACCCATTTTCCACCACAGGCATATGTGTGAAAGTGTGGCCTTCAAAAGTTTCACAAACCATATTAACGGTTAGATTTGGTGAAATCGGCACTAGGTCATTATTAATATACGAAAGGATATTCATCTCTATTTTTTTCTTAAAGCAAATTAATTAAAATTAAGCTAGGACAAAATTATTTACAAGACAAAAAAGTACAATTTCTTAACAGCCCATATATTACCTAATAAACTTTAACATCATTTTACTATTAGGTCGTTTAAAATATTCAATCATAACGCTAACCCTATTTTTTTAACTTTGTACTTTTGTTACCGCCAATAAAATAAACAAGAATTTAAATGACTAAGCTTAGCGTAAACGTTAATAAAATAGCCACTCTTAGGAACTCAAGAGGTGGAAATGTTCCGAACCTGGTAAAAACTGTAATAGACATTGAAGGTTTTGGTGCCGAAGGCATTACAATCCACCCAAGACCTGATGAACGCCATATCAGATATCAGGATGCCCGCGATTTAAAACAGGTTGTTTCTACTGAATACAACATAGAAGGAAATCCTATCAAAAAGTTCATAGATTTAGTTCTGGAAGTAAAACCTACTCAGGTAACGCTGGTACCGGATGCAATTGACGCTATTACATCAAATGCAGGATGGGACACTATCAAACACAAAGACTTTCTTATTGAAGTAATTTCCGAATTTAAAAGAAATAACATTCGAACCTCCATTTTTGTTGACCCGGTCAGTAAAATTGTAGAAGCAGCAGCTAACACAGGTACAGACAGAATAGAACTTTACACAGAGGATTATGCCAAAAAGTATGAAGAAGGAAATCAATCTGGAATCCAATCTTATATAGAAGCTGCTAAAATTGCTGAAAAAGTCGGCTTGGGAATAAATGCAGGACATGACTTAAATCTGGACAATGTTCAATTTTTCAAAGAAAACATCCCTAACCTTTTGGAAGTATCCATTGGACACGCACTCATATCAGAATCCCTGTATTTAGGACTTGAAAATTTAATTCAGCTTTATCTAAGCAAATTAAAATGAGAGAAATACTACATTCTAAAATAATAGGAGAAGGCTCCCCACTGTTAATACTTCATGGCTTTTTAGGAATGAGTGATAACTGGAAAACATTGGGTAATGAATTCTCAAAAAAAGGATATGAAGTTCACCTAATTGATCAGCGAAATCATGGACGAAGTTTTCACTCAGATCATTTCAGTTATGAATTAATGGCCGAAGACCTTTTAAACTACATGAATCACCATGGTTTACAACAGGTCAACTTGCTAGGCCATTCTATGGGAGGAAAAACGGCCATGCTTTTTGCAACCCTGCACCCTCAGAAGGTCGAAAAATTAATTATTGCTGATATAGCACCTAAATATTACCCCCCTCATCATCAAGACATCCTAGATGGTTTAAACGCCTTGAATTTCAACACAATTAACTCAAGAACAGAGGCTGACAAAGAACTATCAAGCTATATTTCTATAAAATCTGTTAGGCAATTTTTATTAAAAAACTTATATTGGCAAGAAAAAGAAAGCTTAGGTTTTAGATTTAACCTGAAAGCATTGACAAAAAATGTAAACCAAATCGGAGCAGCGCTTCCTAAAGAAGCAAAGTATAATGGATATACACTATTCCTAAGAGGCAGTAATTCCGATTATATTCAACCAATTGATGACCTTGTCATCAAGAACCATTTTCCATTAGCAACCACCACCACAATTACCAATGCAGGGCATTGGTTACATGCAGAAAACCCTAAAATGTTCCTTGACACCGTTTTGGAGTTTCTGAATGACTAGCTAATTTTTATCAATTTTAAACCTTAAATTAAATGAAGAGAATTATTCTTTTTACCTTTTTGCTGTGCGCTAATTACATGGTATTTGCTGGCGGTTATCGAGTTGCCTTGCAAGGTAACAAACAATTGGCCATGGGACACACAGGCGTTGCCGTATTAAACAGTGCTGAAACTGTATTCTTCAATCCTGCGGGAATGGCCTTTTTAAATAATCGATTTAGCGCGAGCGTAGGTGCTAATTTCATATTTTCAAATATCAGCTTCCAAAACACTGAATTTGGCTGGAGTTCTGAGGCAGACAACCCAGTTAGCACCCCCTTCAACGCATATGTTGCCTATCAGGTCAATGACTGGCTAAGTGTTGGTTTGGGTGCCTACACCCCTTATGGAAGTAGCGTAGAATACCCAGAAAACTGGGAAGGCTCACACCTTATTCAAAAAATAGAACTTGCATCTATATTCATCCAACCAACGGTAGCTATTAAATTACATGATAAAATGAGTATTGGTGGCGGACCAATATTTGTAACAGGAAATGTCAATTTTAATCGAAATCTAGACAGATCACTGACAGATTTAGAAGGAAACAGATCTAATGTCACTATCGATAAAAGTGGCATCAATGCATGGGGATACTCACTTGGAATGCTCTTTAGACCCACTGAAAAATGGAACATAGGTGTTAATTACCGTTCAGAAATTGAAATGGACGCCGAAAATGGATCTGCAGACTTTCAAAATGTGCCTAGCGGGCTGCAGGGGCAATTCGCTGACGGAACCTTCAACGCCTCATTGCCACTTCCTGCAGAATTAACCGTAGGAACCTCCTATCAAATAAATGATAAGTGGCTGGTTGCTTTCGACTTCAACAGAGTGTACTGGGACTCATATGACAGCCTCAACCTTTCATTTAGCAACGGCCTTCAGTCTACCAACCCAAGAAACTACAAGAACTCATCAACCTATCGTTTTGGGGTTCAATATGTTGCTAACGATCAGTTCACACTAAGGGGTGGTTATTATTTTGATGAATCACCGGTACAAGAGGGATATTTCGCTCCAGAGACTCCTCGTAATGACTCTGACAATTTCACCGGAGGATTAACTTTTAACGTAAACAGTCGATTTGCAATTGACGCTTCATTTTTATACATACATTTTGAAGAAGTTGACGCAAGTTATGACTATCATCCAGAGAGTAATGGTCAAACATCATCTTTTGGTGGCACCTATAAAAACAATGCTTTTATTCCCGGACTAAGCGTTTCTTACAAATTTTAATCCTTATTAGTAAAAGAACAGATCATGAAAAGAACATTATATATTTTATCAAGCACGGTATTGTTTTTCGCTTGTGAACCGGAATTTAAAAATCCCGTGGATGAACCTGGCACATATACCAGTGGAGATGCTGACTTCTCTAACTATGTTGCCGTTGGAAATTCACTTACAGCAGGTTATTCGGACGGAACCGTTTACTTACAGGCTCAGAAAAACTCATATCCAAGCATCATGGCCAAACAATTTTCACTGGCAGGAGGCGGCAACTTTAATCAACCTTTAGTAAACGATAATATTGGTGGCCTTACTTTATCCGGACAAGTTGTTTCAAACACCAGAATGGTATTGGATTATAGTAACCCTGCGAGCCCTACACCTGTGAATCTAAATGAAACACCGACTACAAATGTTTCTGATATTTTAGAAGGTCCATTTAACAACATGGGAGTACCTGGTGCTAAAATCTACCACCTTGTAGCAAATGGATATGGAAACATTGCTAATTTCCCAGCTGCAGCTAACCCGTACTTTATAAGAATGGCATCTAATTCGGATGCTTCTGTACTTGAAGACGCTTTAGAACAAGAACCGTCATTTTTCTCATTATGGATTGGAAATAATGACATTTTAGGCTATGCCACTTCGGGCGGAACCGGAACCAATCAAACGGGTAATTTAGATCCTCAAACCTACGGCAGTAGCGATATAACAGATCCTACACTTTTTGCCGGCATATATAACAGCTTACTAGAAGGGCTCACAGCGAACGGTGCTAAAGGAGCTGTAGCAAACTTACCGGACATAACGGCAATTCCTTTTTTCACCACGGTTCCTTATAATGCCATTCCAATGGATGCTGCTACTGCTCAACAAGTCAACCAGGCCTATGCGCAATATAACGGCGGACTTCAACTAGCGTATGCGGGTGGATTCATATCAGCAGAGGAACTACAAAAAAGAACCATTCAATTTAGTGCCGGACAAAATGCTGTCGTTATTTTAGATGAAACTTTAACCGATCTTTCGGCGTTAAATCCTGAATTTAGAAATTTAAGACAAGCTACAGAAGAAGATTTAATCTTATTAACTACCAGCTCAGTGCTTGGTACTTTAGCGGATCCTAACAACCCTTCTTCCGTAATAGGAGTTGGTGTTCCACTGAACGATTCACAAGTACTGATCGATGCGGAAGTAGAGGAAGTTGTAAATGCTCAGATTGCATATAATACTACCATTGCAGGCTTAGCTGATCAATACAATCTGGCGTATATCGACACCAAATCAAAACTTAATCAACTTTCTAATGAGGGCATCGACTTTAACGGAGGCATTGTGACAAATGTATACGCGAGTGGTGGAGGATTTTCTTTAGACGGAGTTCACCCAACATCTCGTGGTTATGCTATTTTAGCGAACACATTTATTGAAGCAATAAATGCGAAGTTCAATGCTAACATTCCAGTAGTTGAGCCCGGCAATTACCCTACGGTATTTATTAAGTAGAGATATTATCACCCACAGATTTAACAAGCGCTTTCTTATAACGAAAGCGCTTTTTTTATATCTTTAATCAACATCTAACTTAAAATCATCATATTATGAAGTTCATTCTACGTGTTTTACTTACCGCACTCGCAGTAATCATTTTAGCAAAAATACTTGGTGGTGTTTCTGTTGAAAGTTATACTACAGCCATAATTGTTGCAATTGTTCTGGGGTTATTGAACTATATTGTCAAACCCATACTAATAATTCTAACGCTACCCGTAACCATACTGACCCTTGGATTGTTTCTCTTGATCATTAATGCTATAATAATTTTATTAGCTGACAGCCTTGTAGGTGGTTTTACTGTGACCAACATGTGGTGGGCTCTATTATTTAGTCTATTACTTTCATTTTTACAATCGATCTTATTTTCAATTTTAAAAGAAGATAAATAAATTAACATATCATTTGAAATTCAGCGAGTTAAAAAGTTGCTCAACTTTTTAAAATGTTATACTTTTGCACACCGTTTTAAGCGACTAAATTATTTTTAAAAAATGAACATTACTAGAGAGCACATTGATGAGCTGAATGCGATTGTAAAAGTTGACATTGCAAAGGAAGATTACAGCGATAAAGTTGAAAACATATTAAAAGACTACAGAAAGAATGCTAACATTCCTGGTTTCAGAAAAGGACATGTACCAATGGGAATGGTTAAAAAGCAATATGGTAAAGCTGTTTTAGTAGACGAGGTAAACAAGCTCTTGCAAGAAGCTTTAAACAAATACCTTACAGAGGAAAAACTTGATGTTTTAGGGAATCCACTTCCGAAAGCACAAGACGATCTTAACTGGGACGCAGAAAACTTTTCATTTGAATTCGAACTAGGACTTGTACCATCGTTTGATATTGACTTAAAAAGCAAAAAGGCAATCACTCATTACAACATAATTGCTGATGATGAAATGATTGACGAACAAGTTGAGCGCATTCAAAAGCAATACGGTAAATTAGTTGCTAAGGACACTGTAGAAGAAGGTGATGAAATCACAGGTGCTTTCACAAATGAAGAGAAAAACATTGAAAATAAAGCGACACTTCCTTTAGAGAAAGTTAAAAGTAAAAAAGCCGTTAAGGCATTAACCGGAGCTAAGGTTGGTGACATTGTTGAATTAAGCACTAAGGGGCTTTTTGAAGATGATCACGATCTTATTCAATACTTAAAAGTTGAACATGATGATGCTCATGGTCTTGACATTACAGTTAATTTTACAATAGAAGAAGTTAACAAAAGAGAACCTGCTGAATTAGACCAGGAGCTTTTTGATAAGTTATTCGGAAAAGACAATGTTACATCTGTTGAAGAATTAAAAACTAAAATAAAGGAAGATTCTGAAAAACAATTTGTTCAGCAAGCTGACCAAAAATTATTGAATGATGTAACTGAGTATCTTGTAGAAAATACCGAATTTGCCCTGCCGGCTGAATTCTTGAAAAAATGGATCAAGGAAACAGGTGAGCAACCACTTACTGAAGAGCAGGCCAGCGAAGAATACGAAAAATCAGAAAAAGGTTTAAGATATCAGTTGATCGAAGGAAAAATCATATCTGACAATGACCTTCAGGTTACATTTGATGAATTGAAAGACTTTGCAAAAGGATATATCAAAACTCAAATGGCTCAATTTGGTCAAACTGACCCTGAAGATGAGGCTGTAGAGAATATCGCGCAGCGTGTACTTTCAAATCAGGAGGAGGTAAAAAGGCTTTCTGAGCAGCTTATGAGTCAAAAATTGATAACTTTTTATAAGGAAAATGCCAATCTAAAGACAAAAGAACTATCTTATAATGATTTTGTTAAAGAAGTTTACGGTTAATAGATTATAAAAATAATTATCTTTAAGGCGTTAAACTTTGCATTAACGCCTTTTTTATAAAATATAATCATATATGGATTACGGTAAAGAATTTAAAAAATATGCTACAAAGCACCACGGTGTCAACAGCATGTATTACGATAAATTAGTAAGTGCTATTACTCCAGTTGGCATGACACCCTACATCATTGAAGAACGTCAACTTAACGTTGCTCAAATGGACGTTTTTTCAAGACTAATGATGGATAGAATCATTTTTATGGGAACAGGTATTGACGATAATATTGCCAATATCATCCAGGCACAATTATTATTTTTAGAAAGTGCCGATTCCTCTAAGGATATTCAAATTTACATTAATTCACCCGGCGGGAGTGTATATGCCGGTTTAGGAATTTATGACACTATGCAGTTTATCAAGCCGGATGTAGCAACCATATGTACTGGTATTGCAGCTTCAATGGCGGCCGTATTACTATGCGCCGGACAAGAAGGAAAAAGATCTGCACTTCCTCACTCCAGAGTCATGATTCACCAACCATTGGGAGGTGCACAAGGACAAGCCAGTGATATTGAAATTACTGCTAGAGAAATTCTTAAACTAAAAGAAGAGTTATACAACATTATAGCAAAGCATTCGAATCAGTCTTACGAAAAAGTCTATGACGATAGTGATCGTGATTACTGGATGAAAGCTAATGAAGCAAAAGAATATGGAATGATTGATGAAGTACTCACTCGAGGGTAATTCATTATAAATGTAAAAATGATGGCGAAAGAAGAATTAGAATGTTCCTTCTGCGGACGTAAAAAACCTGAAACGAATTTACTGATAGCTGGTTTAGACGCTCATATCTGTGACAGATGTATTGAGCAGGCGTATAGTATTGTTATGGAAGAGACCAAGCAAAACAAAGCGTCTGAACTTTCATCAGAATTGGTTCTTAAGAAACCTATAGAGATTAAAGAATTCCTCGATCAATTTGTAATTGGTCAGGAAGTGACTAAAAAAGTACTATCAGTAGCGGTTTATAACCATTATAAAAGGTTATTACAGCCAGATTCCAAAGATGATATTGAAATCCAAAAAAGTAATATCATTATGGTTGGTCAGACTGGTACAGGTAAAACATTGATGGCTCGGACTATTGCCAAAATGCTTAATGTACCACTTGCTATTGTCGATGCTACTGTTTTAACAGAAGCTGGTTATGTAGGTGAAGATGTTGAAAGTATACTTACTCGCTTGCTACAAGCTGCTGACTATAATCTTGAAAAAGCTGAACGCGGAATTGTATTTATAGATGAGATAGATAAGATCGCAAGAAAAAGTGACAATCCATCTATTACCAGAGATGTATCTGGTGAGGGCGTTCAACAGGCACTTTTAAAACTTTTAGAGGGAACCACTGTGAATGTTCCACCAAAAGGTGGAAGAAAACATCCAGATCAAAAGTTTATTGAAGTAAACACTGAAAACATATTATTTATTGCTGGTGGTGCTTTCGATGGAATCGAACGAGTAATATCGAAGCGTCTTAACATGCAAGCCGTTGGATACAGTGCTTCTAAAAGCGAGGATGTTATCGACAATAAAAACCTTTTACAATACATTATCCCAAAAGACTTAAAAGAGTTTGGGTTAATTCCGGAAATTATTGGTCGTCTTCCTGTTCTTACACACATGAACCCTTTAGAAAAAGATGTATTAAGAGCTATTCTTACAGAACCAAAAAATGCAATTATAAAACAATATGCTAAGTTGTTCCAGATGGATGAAATTGAATTCACTATTGGAGATGATGCCTTAGAATATATTGTTGAAAAAGCTATGGAATATAAGCTAGGTGCCAGAGGGTTAAGATCTTTATGCGAAACCATTTTAACAGATGCCATGTTTGAATTACCTACAGGTAAAGAAAAATCATTGCATGTAGATAAAACCTATGCTGAAGAGAAACTTACCAAATCAACCATCAATAAGTTGAAAGCAGTTTCTTAAAACAAAATACGTTATCAGAAAAGCCACAATGTAATGTTGTGGCTTTTTTATTGACATACACTAAATTTATTTATATTCGGGTCTCAATTATACACACTATAACCTTATGGAAGAAACTCACACTGCCCTTATCACGAACGACGCCGTTGTTTTAGGTCTTTTAGCTGTAATACTTGGAATAATATTTAGCACCTCCTCTAGCAACAACCCATACTTTAAGAAATTTTACAAAGTTATTCCTTCAGTGCTCCTTTGTTACTTTATTCCTGCTCTTTTCAATACTTTCAACATCATTGACGGAGAGGAGTCTCAACTCTATTTTGTGGCGTCCAGATACCTACTCCCTGCTAGTTTGGTTTTACTCACCATTAGCATTAATTTCAAGGAATTAAAAAAACTGGGTAGCAAAGCTATTATTATGTTCCTTACCGGAACATTAGGGATTATTATTGGTGCCCCGGTGGCCTTATATCTAGTGGGTTCAATTTTCCCGGACGTTTTAAACCCTGGAGGGGAAGAAGTTTGGCGTGGTCTTACTACCATTGCCGGTAGTTGGATTGGTGGTGGAGCGAACCAAACTGCTATGTTTGAACTTTTTGAAGCAAGCAACGACCTGTTTGCACAAATGATTGCCGTAGATGTGCTTGTAGCGAATCTTTGGATGGGATTTTTACTTTATTGGTCTCAACGCCCACAAGTAATCGATAAATGGCTAAAAGCAGACAGTAAGCCCATTTACGAGTTACAACAAAGACTCGAGGACCAACAGGCTGGTAAATGGCTACCAGTAAATGCAAATCGCATTATGATCTTAGTGGCTGTTGGATTTGGTATTACGGGGCTTGCACATTTATTTGCAGATATTCTGGCACCGTTTTTTCAAGAAAATTACCCGCAACTCAACAAATACTCCCTTAACAAACCATTCTTTTGGATCATTGTAATTGCTACTACCCTGGGCCTAGGCTTATCTTTTACGAAGGCCAGAGAAGTGGAATCATTTGGGGCTTCAAAAATGGGATCAGTGTTCTTATATATACTAGTAGCTACTATTGGTATGCATATGGACCTGGGTGCCGTACTAGACAATCCAAAGTTCTTTTTAATTGGCTTAGTATGGATTTCAATTCACATACTTATCATGCTCATTGTTGCCAAGCTTATTAAAGCTCCATTTTTCTTTGTAGCAGTTGGAAGCCAAGCAAATATAGGTGGTGCAGCATCCGCACCTATTGTAGCTGCTTCGTTCAGTCCATACCTGGCTCCTGTAGGCGTTTTACTGGCGGTTTTAGGATATGCAGTTGGAACCTACGGCGCCTATATGTGCGGAATAATTTTATCAAGCGTATTTGGATTACTTTAAGCATTCATTGCTAATAATTCTTCTAAATAATCACGGGCATTCGACAAGCGTGGAATCTTATGTTGGCCTCCTAATTTGTCGTTTGCCTTTAGCCAATCGTAAAACAAGTTCTTTCGTGCCACATTAAGCTTAGGCATTCTTAGGGTCATGTTCATATACCGTTTGGCTTCATAATCGGAATTTAAGGATTGGAGCGCAGCATCTAAAGCATTATTGAAGGTTTCTACCGAACTTGGTTCTTTTCTGAACTCAATAAGCCATTCATGGGCTCCCTTATCCTTCCCACTCATATAAATTGGTGCTACGGTATAGTCGATGATTTCCGCTTCCGTTTCTTTACACGCTTTCTTCAATGCTTGCTCTGCATTTTCAATGATCAATTCCTCCCCAAAAACATTTATATGATGCTTAGTCCTTCCGGTAACCCTAACCCGGTATGGGCTTGTAGAAGTAAATCTAACGGTATCACCTATTAAATATCGCCACAATCCAGCATTGGTCGTAATAACCATTGCATAATTCTTCCCTAATTCAACTTCCCAAAGCGGAATCACCTTTTGATTTGGAGTATTATATGTATCCATAGAAATAAATTCATAAAAGATTCCATAGTCTAACATCAACAAAAGTTCGTCTGAATTATTCTGATCCTGAATGGCAAAGAACCCTTCTGATGCGTTGTAGATTTCATAGTATTGAAATGAATCTCTCGGTAACAACTTTTCATATTGTTCCCTATACGGGTTAAAACTCACCCCACCATGAAAATAGACTTCCAAATTATCCCACACCTGAAAAAGATTCTCTTTACCGGTAGTTTCTAAGACTTTATTAAGCAAGACCAACATCCAGGAAGGGACCCCTGCAAAACTAGTAACATCTTCCTTTACCGTTTCGCGGACTATGGCCTCAAGTTTAGTTTCCCATTCACTCATCAAAGAGACCTTATTACTTGGTGTACTTCCCATTTCTGCCCAAAATGGAAGATTATCAATAATGATTGCCGAAAGGTCTCCAAAGAAAGTATTATTAAGTTCGTACAACTCTTTACTCCCTCCAAGTCTTAGGCTTTTACCGTCGAACAACCTGCTGTTTTCATTATTGTGAAAGTAAATGGAAAGCATATCTTTCCCTGCTTTAAAGTGACAATCTTCCAAAGCCTCATTACTTACTGGTATAAACTTACTTTTGGCATTCGTTGTACCACTACTCTTTGCAAACCATTTAATCGGTGTAGGCCAGAAAATATTTTGTTCGCCTTTTCTTGCTCGTTCAATCATAGGCTCCACATCCTCGTACCTGCTTATGGGTACATTGTTTGCGAAAGCCTCATATTTGTTAAGTGATTCAAAGCCATATTTTTTTCCAAGCTCCGTGTCTTTTGAAAGAATGACTAACTGGTTTAATAATTCAATCTGAACTTCCTCAGGATACTTAATAAAAAGTTCCATTTGATAGAATCGTTTTTTCAACAACCAGGAAGCAACTGAATGAAATAGCGGTATTGGCATTTTTTTGATTTAATTTATTCTCTTTACCCTAAAAATAATGATGCGATAGGACAATCCTCTGTCCTCATTTCAGGAAAGCACATTAATATTATATATTCAGGTTTTACAATATTTCCTTTGACATAAATTTAATGTACTTTTGGATAAAAATAGCAAAAATCTTTAAGCATGTACGAAGGTGTATTGACAAAAATGAAAACAGAGTTTTCCTCCCCTATTAATTACTTTCTCGAATTTGAAAATGAATTCATTCACATGAATCAACTATTGGACAGAAAGATAAAATTCACCTTTGTTAAGTTCGAATGTTTAAACTGTCATTTAGATAAAGAGATTTTTAGACAAGGATTTTGTAAGAGTTGCTTTTTTGAGGTACCACAAGCTGCAGATTGGATCTTAAAACCTGAATTGAGCAAAGCTCATTTGAATGAAGAAGAGCGCGATTTAGCCTTTGAAAAGAAAATGCAATTACAGCCTCATATTGTATACTTAGCACTTTCCAGTGATGTAAAGGTTGGAGTAACCCGGAAATCTCAAGTACCTACAAGATGGATTGACCAGGGAGCAAGCCAAGCCATTGAAGTTGTAGAAGTTCCAAACCGATATCTTGCAGGCATAACGGAAGTCGCCTTAAAAGAACACATGACTGATAAAACAAATTGGCGCAAAATGCTTACTAATGATATAATTGATGCCGATCTTATTGCCGAAAAAGATCGATTAGATGATTTTCTACCTGATGAAGTAAAGGAATATTATTTAGAGAGCAATAAGAATTTGTTCGACCTGAACTACCCTGTTCTTGATTATCCCAAAAAAGTAAAAAGCTTAAATTTAAAAAAGACACCTGAATACGAAGGTGTATTGAAAGGTATTAAAGGACAATACCTGATCTTTGAAGATCAGACTGTATTCAATATTAGAAGTTACGAAGGATTTGTAGTGAGGATAGATATTTATTAAACTATCCTCACCTTTATATCTTTAATCCTCGTTCTTTTTAGCCCATTCTTGTTTGTATGCAGCCTTAGCAACTTCTTCACGTCTTATTTGAGACTTCTTTGTAAAGTGCTGATTATCTCTCAGATTCTTTAACTGTTGCGTTTTTCTATACTTCTGCTTGTAGCGTTTTAGAGCTCTCTCAATACTCTCTCCTTGTTTAATCGGTATTATTAACATATATAAGAATTTTAAAGGTTCTACGACTGAAGACAACCTTATTACCGGAATTCACTTCAGTCTAACATCTCTTAAAATCAGCAAAGAATCAAAAAAACAAGAATAAATTGAGATACTTATCTGGAAGAATAACAAATTTCTACTTAAGATCAACTGTTGCCAATGGTGGTGCAAAGGTAATCGTTTAATTTTCAATTACACCATAGTTCTGAAATTAATTGAATCAAAACAATCGATTATACAGTTATTTAACTGTATAGAACACGTTTTTAAAACCCTTCAGCCACTCTTTCCAGCTCAGTTCGATTGGCAATTTTAATTTTTTTGCCATTGGTCTCAAGCATTCCCTTCTTAGAGAAATCAGATAGCATTCTGATTAAGGATTCTGTGGCTGTCCCCACCACATTTGAAATTTCTTCTCTGGATAAAGAAACTTTCAGGTATTGCTCCTTGTCTACCCCAAACTCTTCTTCAAATTCCAATAAAGCTCCGGCTAATCGTTGTTTCACACTTTTTTGAGCCATTTCCACAATAGCATCATCAGCCAGCTTAAGATCATGGCAAATATCTTTTATGATTTCTGCATTAAATTTAGAATTTTCCTTAAAGAATCGCATCACTTCTTCCTTTGGTATAAAGCAAACTTCCATTTCATCTATTGCTACCGCTGAAAGATTTACCGCTTCATCACTTATCAAACTTCTTTGACCAAGAAGGTCTCCTCTCTTAATGAATTTAACGATTTGATTTTTACCGTTCGGGCTCAGCTTGGTTAGTTTACAAATTCCCGACTTAATACAAAAAACACCATTAATGTGGTCACCTTCTTCGAATAAAGCCTCCCCCTTTTTAACAGAGTGAGAGGTCTTACAATTAGACATCCGCATAAGTTCATCCTTATCCAGTGCTCTTAATGCACTAAATTGTCTTACAATACATTGTTCACATTTACCCATGACACATAAACGCTTGATTTGGCGTTCCAAAATTACTACTTAGGTGACAAATATCATATTTTTTTGCTAAATTGATGTGAATCTTTGTACCAGGTAAAAGAGCAAGGATGATTAAACAATGTTTTCACTGTGGCACGGAGTGCGACACAAATTCTTTTGTATTCGACGCCAAAGATTTTTGTTGTAATGGCTGTAAAACTGTATATCAGATATTTTCTGAGAATGACCTCGCGGGATATTATGAAATGGAAAATTCCCCAGGGGCTACTCCAACTAACAACAAGGATAAATTTGACTTTTTAGACAATGACAACATTGTGGAAAAACTTCTTGAATTTAATGATGGACATACTCAAATTGTTAATTTATACATTCCCCACATTCATTGCAGTTCGTGTATATGGGTCTTAGAAAACTTAAATAAACTCAACGATAATATAAAAAGCTCTTTGGTTAATTTCCCAAAGAAAACGGTTCGCATTACTTATAGTTCGGAAGGCATTTCACTTAAGGCGCTTGTCCTGCTGATCAGTGCTATTGGTTATGAGCCCTATATCAGCCTGGAAGATTACCAAAAGAACAAAAAAGTAAAGGATCGAAGTTTAATATACAAACTTGGAGTTGCCGGTTTCGCATTTGGAAATGTAATGCTTTTATCATTCCCTGAGTATTTTGAGGTCGATGAATTCTGGCTCAATCAGTATAAACCTTTTTTTAGGTGGATTATGTTCGTGTTATCACTCCCTGTTGTATTTTATGCTGCTTCAGATTATTTTATTTCTGCCTATAAAGGACTTCGTTCTAAAATCCTCAACATAGATATTCCAATTGCTCTTGGTATTGCCGTGTTATTTTTAAGGAGTACTTTCGAGATCGTGACAGATACGGGACAAGGTTTTTTTGATAGTTTAACCGGCCTCCTCTTCTTTTTACTCTTGGGCAAGTTTTTCCAGCAAAAGACCTATAATTTCCTTTCTTTTGAACGTGACTACAAAAGCTATTTCCCTATCGGAATCACCAAAATTAATTCCAACGGAAGCGAAGAAAGTATTCAGGTTTATGACATTAAGCAAGGGGATAAACTTCTTATCAGAAATGAAGAACTCATTCCCGTTGACGCTATCCTTTTAAAAGGAAAAGGTAAAATTGATTATAGTTTTGTTACCGGTGAAGCTGAGGCGGTTCGTAAATTCAGTGGAGATAAACTTTTCGCCGGAGGTAAACAAACTGGAGAGGCGATTGAATTAGAAGCTCTCAAGAGTGTCTCACAAAGTTATTTAACACAATTATGGAGTAACGATGTCTTCGCAAAAGATAAACACGAAGGGTTCATAAATGTAACTGATAGTATCAGTAAATATTTTACCATTATAATATTAATCATCGCCTTTGGATCGGCCGGATTTTGGTTATGGTTTGACGCTTCAAAAGCAATGAATGTATTTACCTCCATTCTTATTGTGGCTTGCCCCTGCGCACTTGCCCTATCTGCCCCATTTACACTAGGAAATATGCTACGTATTTTCGGTAAAAATAAATTTTACTTAAAAAATGCTCATGTACTGGAACAACTGGCTAAAATTAACAGCATTATTTTCGACAAAACTGGCACGATAACTTCCAACAAAGAAACAAAAGTAACTTATGAAGGTGACCCACTTGATAACCGTGAGCAAACCCTTCTGAAAAACACACTAAGAAACTCAAATCACCCATTGAGTCGTCAATTGTACAGTATTCTTAAAGAGAATCAAATCATAACCCTTGATGAGTTTAATGAGTATAGCGGGAAAGGTATTGAAGCTTCTCACAATGATCAAACCATAAAACTGGGGTCTGCAGCATTTCTCAAGGCGCCAGTTACTCAAAAATCACTAAAGACGGCTGTACACGTTGCCACCAATGACAATTATAAGGGAATGTACACCTTTTACAACTCCTACCGAAAAGGACTATCGAAATTATTCAATAGTTTAAAGAATTCCTATGAGATGACCATTCTTTCCGGTGATAATGAGAGCGAACGAGGGAATCTTGAAAAACTACTTCCTCCGGGAACTAAATTATTCTTCAATCAAAAACCAGATGAAAAATTAAATTATATAAAATACCATCAAAAAGAAGGTGCAAATATCATGATGGTTGGTGATGGTTTAAACGATGCGGGGGCCCTCAGACAAAGTAATGTTGGAATTGCTATAGCGGAAAATGTAAATGTATTTACTCCTGCTTCTGATGCTATTCTGGATGCCTCAAAATTTGATTTAATTCCACGGTATTTATGGGCGAGTAAAAAGGCAATGAAAGTTATAATTGCCAGTTTCATTTTATCCTTCTTATATAATACTGTTGGACTGGCCTTTGCCATCAGTGGAAATTTATCTCCGGTAATCGCTGCTATACTCATGCCTTTAAGCTCGATTAGTATTGTTGCTTTCACCACGATAATGACCAACTTGATTGGAAAGAATTTAAATAAACGAATATGACAAATATCATCTTTTATGGATTTCGCGAAAGTTACATTTGTCGAGTAATCTCACAGGTATGAGTGTTATCTATATTTTAATTACAGTTAGTATAGCTGTGGCTGTAGTATTTTTTATTGCATTTGTCACGGCCGTAAAAAGAGGACAGTTTGATGATGACTATACCCCATCTATACGTATGCTCTTTGAAGACGAACTTGTAAAAGACAAAAAGAAAACTAATCAACAATCAAGTAATAAATAATCATAATTATGGAAGTGCAACAATTTTACTACGACAACAAAATTGTTAAAAAGTTTCTCTATGCCACCATGCTATGGGGTGTAGTAGGAATGTTGATAGGCTTACTTCTAGCCTTATTATTTTTATTTCCGAATTTAACTGAAGATATACCGTGGTTAAGTTTTGGTCGATTAAGACCTTTACACACCAATGCGGTAATCTTTGCATTTGTTGGAAATGCCATTTTTGCTGGGGTATATTATTCCTTGCAACGCCTCTTAAAGGCAAGGATGTTCAGTGATTTTTTAAGCAATCTTAATTTCTGGGGATGGCAATTGATCATTGTTGCTGCAGCCATTTCCTTACCTCTTGGTTACACAACTTCTAAAGAATATGCTGAACTGGAGTGGCCAATCGATATTGCTATAGCCTTAATCTGGGTTGCCTTTGGGGTGAACATGATAGGTACAATTTTACGCAGAAGACAGCGTCATTTATATGTTGCGATCTGGTTTTACATAGCGACCTTCGTAACCGTTGCAGTACTCCATATTTTTAATAGTTTAGAACTTCCGGTTAGTGCCATGAAAAGTTATTCTGTTTACGCAGGTGTACAGGATGCGCTTGTACAATGGTGGTACGGGCACAATGCAGTGGCCTTCTTCTTAACTACTCCGTTCTTAGGACTAATGTATTATTTTGTACCCAAGGCTGCAGATCGACCTGTGTATTCTTATCGATTATCAATTGTGCACTTCTGGTCGTTAATCTTTATTTATATCTGGGCTGGACCTCACCACTTGTTATATACCTCACTTCCTGATTGGGCTCAAAACCTTGGGGTTGTGTTTTCAGTAATGCTGATTGCTCCTTCATGGGGAGGAATGATTAACGGACTCTTAACCTTAAGAGGGGTTTGGGATAAAGTTCGTACAGACCCTGTTTTAAAGTTCATGGTTGTGGCCATCACTGGTTATGGTATGGCGACCTTCGAAGGTCCTATGCTATCGTTAAAAAATGTAAATGCCATTGCTCACTTTACTGACTGGATTATTGCTCACGTTCACGTTGGGGCTTTAGCATGGAATGGATTCCTAACCTTTGGTATGATCTATTATTTGGTTCCAAAAATGTTTAAAACCAAATTATACTCAATACCTATGGCAAACTTCCATTTCTGGATCGGCACCCTTGGTATTATACTATATGCACTTCCGATGTATATCGCTGGTTTTGTTCAGGCTTCCATGTGGAAAGAATTCAACCCTGACGGAACTCTTGTCTATGGAAACTTCCTGGAAACAGTTACACAAATCATTCCTATGTACTGGATGCGTGCGATTGGTGGGTCTTTATATATCGTTGGGGTATTAGTAGGTATCTACAACGCAATTCAAACCATCAAAAGAGGCTCTAAAGTCGAAGATGAATTGGCAGAAGCGCCTGCACTAGCACGAGTATCTAAAGGGCGTGTTGCTGGAGAAACTTTCCATACATGGCTCGAAAGAAAACCTGTTCAACTCACCATATTAGCCACCATCGCTATTTTAATAGGAGGTGTTATTCAGATTGTTCCAACAATTATGGTTAAATCAAACATTCCTACAATTACAAGTGTTAAACCATACACCCCACTTGAATTGGAAGGTAGGGACCTTTATATCAGGGAAGGCTGTGTCTCTTGTCACTCACAGATGGTAAGACCATTTAGAAGTGAAACCGAACGCTATCAGGGAGAATACTCTAAAGCCGGTGAATATGTATACGATCATCCTTTCCTATGGGGTAGTAAACGGACCGGACCGGACCTGATGCGTGTTGGAGGAAAATATTCAGACAACTGGCACTTTAATCATATGTATGATCCTCAAAGTACCTCATCAGGAAGTATCATGCCTTCTTACAAATGGCTTATCCGAAATAAATTAGACAAGTCAGACACAGAAGCTAAGATGGAAGCCATGGTTAAACTGGGCGTTCCTTATACCGACGAGGATATTGCCAATGCACAAAAAAGCATGAAGGAACAAGGTGCTAAAATTGAAGAAAGCCTTCATAAT
The DNA here is from genome assembly GCF_000511935.2 of Zhouia amylolytica AD3. NCBI lineage: Bacteria > Pseudomonadati > Bacteroidota > Flavobacteriia > Flavobacteriales > Flavobacteriaceae > Zhouia > Zhouia amylolytica. Next base: position 251,292 of record NZ_AYXY01000022.1, read on the forward strand.
GATCCCGACTTTGTAACCAGTTATCAGGAAGACAAACGAATTGCCCAGGAATATGGTGAAGAGTTTGTTGAAATGAAAGACCGTGAAATCGTTGCAATAATAGCTTATCTGCAGCGGTTAGGAACTGATATCAAAATAAAGAACAGTACAGAAGAAGCTACAACTAAAAATTAACAACGATGTTTAAATTTATAAAAGATCATGTGGCTACCATTGATGGGATTCAGATTTATCCCATCATATCGCTCTCTATATTCTTTGTATTCTTTGTAGCCTTGTTTTGGTGGGTATTTACAGCCAAAAAGGAATACATCAAGAAAGTAAGTCAATTTCCATTAGACAACCAAGAAAACAATTAACAGATGAAAAGTTTTGCATCATATTTACGTGTCATCGCTATAACCTCAATTGTATTTATTGCCGCAGAGTACTTAATAGACTCTGGTGAAAAACCTGCATTTATCGAGTACCCAATGGTATCGGTATTCATATTACTTTTTGCCATCATACTTATAGGTATTGAGATTATGGTAGGTTCTATGAATTCGCTTGCCGATGCAATAATGACAGAGGATCAGAAGAAAGCACTTGAGGTCAAAAGAGCTAAAGCCAGAAAAAATGCCTGGTATCTAAAACTTGAAAAAAGGCTTACTAAAGCACAACCCATAGAGGCTGAAGGTGAAATTATTTTAGACCACAACTACGATGGTATTAGAGAACTAGACAATTCATTACCTCCCTGGTGGGTTTATGGCTTCTACATCTCGATTGTGTTTGCAGTAATATACCTTGCCAAATATCATATCTTCGATGGGAACACACAGGCCGAGGAGTATGAACAGGCGATGGCTAAGGCGAAAATAGAGATTGAAGAATACAAGAGAACCGCCAAAGACCTCATCGATGCCAATACTGTAGAATTGCTGACGGAAGCAAGTGACCTCAACGCAGGTAAAAGTATATTCCAAACGAATTGTGTCGCGTGCCACATGGCTGATGGTGGTGGTGGTATCGGACCTAATTTAACTGACGAATATTGGATTTTAGGAGGTGGCATTAAAAATGTTTTCCGTACAATTTCCGAAGGAGGTAGAGACGGGAAAGGTATGGTCGCCTGGAAGCAATCCTTAAAACCTTCAGAAGTTGCTCAGGTAGCTAGTTATGTACTTAGCCTGGAGGGAACAACTCCTGCCAATCCAAAAGCTCCGGAAGGAGAAATCTGGACACCCGAAGAAGAATAATCAGAAAGTACAAGCATGGGTCAAAACACCGAAAATAAAGAAGCTTTTAGAGACTCCATTGGTACCGTAACCAAAGAAGGTAAAAGAGCTTGGGTTCATCCTAAGAAGCCAAGTGGAAACTATTATAAATACAGAAAGTATGTTAGTTATTTTCTCTTAGCCTTCTTATTTCTGGCTCCCTTTATCAAAATAAACGGAAATCAGTTCTTACTGTTCAATGTGCTGGAAAGACGATATAATATTTTCGGACTGCCTTTTTGGCCTCAGGATTTCTACTTGTTTGTAATTTCGATGATCATAGGAGTGGTATTTATCACCCTGTTTACCGTTGCCTTCGGACGAATCTTTTGTGGATGGATCTGTCCTCAGACCATTTTCATGGAAATGGTTTTTAGAAGAATTGAATATTGGATCGATGGCGACCGCGGAGCTCAAATCCGATTGGCCAAACAATCCTGGAATGCAGAGAAAATCAGAAAAAGGCTTATAAAGTGGTTTATCTTCTTTATTATCTCCTTTGTTATCGCCAATATATTTCTAGCTTATTTAATAGGCAGCGATCAACTATTGAGATATATACTTGAAGGACCTAAAAACCATTCGAGCACTTTAGTTTCGCTCTTTATTTTTACGGGGGTTTTCTATTTTATTTTTGCATGGTTTAGAGAACAGGTCTGCATAATCGCATGTCCTTACGGTAGACTTCAAGGAGTTCTGCTCGACAATAAATCGATTGTGGTAGCTTATGATTACAAGCGAGGTGAAGGTAAGAACGGAAGAAAGAAGTTTAGAAAAAACGAAGACAGAGATGCCTTGGGACATGGTGATTGCATTGATTGCTCTCAATGTGTACATGTATGTCCGACGGGAATTGACATCAGGAACGGAACACAACTGGAATGTGTGAACTGCACAGCGTGCATCGATGCATGCGACCATATCATGGAAAGCGTAGGCTATCCTAAGGGACTTATTAGATATGCCAGCATTGAAAACATTGAGAAAAAAACACCGTTCAGACTATCCCCACGAATGAAAGGATATATCGCAGTATTAACCATTCTGACCGGCCTTTTAATTGGAATGCTCTTTTTAAGAAATGACGTGGAGGCTACAGTTCTAAGGTTACCCGGGCAATTATACGAACACAAAGGAGACTATCTAATCAGCAATGTTTACACTTATAAGATTATCAATAAAACGGTAAGAAACATAGATAGTGTACAGATTAAACTCATGTCTCCTAAAGGCGAAGTAAAATCGGTAGGTAATAAGGTGTTCAGTATACCAAGGGAAGGATTGGCCGAAGGAACCTTATTTATTGAAATTGACAAAGGGTTACTTGAAAACGATAAAACCAAGGTTAAGCTTGGTATTTACAGTGGGGATACATTAATAGAAACAACAAGCGCTACCTTTTTAGGGCCAAGAAGCTACAGGTAGTTTAGATAAAAACAGGAAAACATGAAATTTAATTGGGGAACAGGAATAGTTATAGCCTTTGCACTTTTTATATCCTTCATCATGTATTTCGTTATTACGATGAGTACAGATGACAAATACGATCATGACCTAGTCACAGAACAATACTATAAAAAGGAACTAGCGTTTCAGGAGAAATTAGACAGGGAACAAAAAACAATCAATCTGGGTTATGAAATCCAAATCGATAAAAACAGTGAAGGTCTATTAATCAAATTCCCCAAAGAAGTAACAGACACTGAAATATCTGGAAAAGTGTTCCTATACAGGCCATCTAATAAACAATTGGATTTTGAAATTCCATTTTCTACGTCCAATCATCTATTGCTCATACCTGACAACCGTTTGTTAGATGGCCGCTGGAACATTGAAATCGACTGGAAATTCAAGGATGCTTCTATGTTAAGCACAAAGGAAATCTCTTATTAAGAATGCTTCTTTCGGCGATCATATTAGGTTTTTTAGGTAGCTTTCACTGTGTAGGCATGTGTGGGCCCATCGCCTTTGTTTTGCCATTAGACAGGAGTAACCAGTTAAAAAAAATAAGTCAATTATTTTTGTATCACTTTGGCCGATTACTCAGCTATTCGGCTATTGGCTTTATGTTTGGTTTTGTCGGAAAGGGGCTTTACCTCAGTGGTCTTCAACAGAGACTATCTATTGTTATTGGGGTTTTGATGATTGCCATCGCGATTATCCCCTACCGTATTTTTCAAAAATATAATTTTTCAAGACCCGTTTTTAAAATTATTTCCCGTGTAAAATCGGGTTTAGGTAAGCAACTGAAAAAAAAGAGTTACAAGGCTTTGTTCTCCATTGGGGTCTTAAATGGTTTCTTACCTTGCGGCCTTATTTACATGGCTTTATTCGGAGCCATTGCCATGGGCCAGCCTACCTTAAGCGCATCTTATATGTTTCTCTTTGGTTTAGGGACCATTCCATTAATGAGTGGAGCTGCATATTTAGGAAACTTTTTATCAGGTACGGCTCGTAAAAGGATTCAAAAAGCTATTCCTGTTTTTGTGATTATTATAGGTGCTTTTTTTGTTTTAAGAGGTATGGGATTGGGGATACCATATATCTCTCCCTCAAACCTTAGCCTTATGGTGAAGCCCACTCCTGATTGTGTAGTACCCTAAAGATCTCTTCAGCAATTCAAATAATAAGCATCTATGCTATCTGCAAACCAATTGCCGGCAAGGCTATATATCATGTACATACGCATACTCTATTTACTTTCCTACATTTGCCCTTTAGGTAAATATGCACAATAGACGCTTTATTTATACTTTATCCATACTTTATCCATACTCTATCCATACTCTATCCATACTGTATGACCGGGCCTAGAGTACTTAAAAGCACCTTCAAAGCTTTTTGAAGGTATCTTTAAAATTAAGGTATAAAAAAAGGGGGTGAGCCCCCCTTTTTATTTAAAAAGTAACTGCATTTAATTCTTTATCGACCAGAATTACCTTCTCAAGATCCAGATCAATTTTTAACTTTCTTTTTGCTTTAAAGCGAATCAAAAATAAATCCTTATCACCCGATAATATTTGCTTTTCACCAATATTCACAAAGGTTGGATATAAAACACGTTCTCCATCAGAATGCAACCTATTATTGGTTAGGTTTTCCATGGCTACCGTACTTTTAGGTTGTATCGCTACAAATTCGTAATCCTGCTCATTATACGGGATTGCCATGCTCAGGGCGTTAACAGCCTTAAGACCTTTTCCTTTAACACGTACCTCTATAATTTCTCCCTGACTATAAGTCTTTTTATTGGTTGTAAAGGTAAGTTCCCCTGTCACATTCTCATTACTATCACCTTCTACCCCACCTTCTAATTGGGTTGCCACTACTGAAATATCATAGGCATCGATAAGGTTATTTTTATTCACATCACCTATACTTACATAGCCTTCAAAATCAGCATCACCCTTTCTTAACCCTGTATAATTTGTATAAGAGGTTAAATCGTTATTGTCTATAATGCCATCATTATTGATATCTCCAGGCAGATAACTTTCTGTTCCAGGAACTTTAAAGACATATAATTCTCGTCCTGATCCATAGCCTCCTACACCTTCTTCAATCTTAATTTTAATAAAACGTGCTGTAGGTTGCTTCGCAAACTCAAAAGTCTTGGTTTCATTATTTCTTTCCCAATCTATACTACCTGCTTCCGTCCAGATTACCTTATCGTTACTGTAATAAACTTTTCCTTTTAACCATATACCGTTTCCACCGCTTCTTCTTGGCAGGTATTGAAATTTATCTAACTGATTAAAAGTCTTCAAGTCGATAACCAGATCAAAAGGGATGGCATCTTCACCCCATTTTGTATGCCACTGATTTCCCTCATCAAAATCAAAAAACTTTGAAATTCCATAACCTCCCTGATTTTTAACTGAAGTTACAGCCTCTATATCCTGAATCGCGAACTCTAAAGGATTCGATGCTGTTTGTGCTGAAAATTGCGTCCACTCTGAAACCCCGTCCTTATTTACAGCCCTTAACTTAAACGTATAGGAGGTTTCAGGCTGTAGTCCTTCAAAAAGCAATGACTTATCTTTAATGGTGGTATATTGCATATTGTTGAACAATATCTCGTAATAGTCGGCATTTGCCACCTCATTCCATGAAGGCTTTAAGGTGTAGGCCTGTATATGGTCTTCAGCTACCTGTGAATTATCAGGAGTTTGTAAAGGTCCCTGAGTAACTTTTTGATTGTTTTGAGGCTTAAATTCAAACCCTTTTAAATGCAGCGCAATTTTGGCAGAAGAAATATCCACCTTTTCTACTTTAACAATCAATCTTGGATTTTTTATAAGTTGAACGTTTTCAAAATCACTTCCTTCAGTTGAAAATTGATTAAAATCCGGCTGTTTTTCGTAGAAATATGCATTGGTTGCACTTTTCAAGTCTTCCTTGGTAGCAACCTCCTTCAATTTCACTTTCTTTCCTGCTACTTTTACAACTACTTTTTTAGGTTTTTTAGTGACATTGATCCTGAATTCTGTCGACTTCTCTTTTTCAAACCCGGTATAATTTCCCGTTGTAGGATGAATCGTTACTAAAACATTATTCTTCTTGTCAACCTTAGACTCTATAAGGGTATATGTTCCTTCTCCTTTTTTGTAAGCTTCGGTAACACCATCGTCATCATACTCTTTAAAAGAAGATGTTTGATAGGGATATAATTCATAAATACGTTCTTCCGTATTTATTTCGGAAGGGTTGTTATTAGGATTCACCATTGGTATAATGGCTCCTCTTTTCACAAAAACAGGCAACTTCCAGATCGGGCTTGAAAAACTATTAATTATTTGATTCCCTTCAAATTGTTCCCCTGTGAAATAATCTACCCATAAACCTTCCGGAAGGTAAATTCCATTTCGAATATCATTCCCCTTTTCATCCATTTTGGTTTCCTTATAAATTGGTGCCACCAAAAATGCAGGTCCGTACATGAATTGATATTGCGTTGCTACACCCTGTGTATAGGCATTTTCATCCTCCAGGAACATCGCTCTGATCATTGGCAACCCATCCACAGATTCTTTGGCTATACTATAGGCATAGGGTAAAAGTTCAGATTTTAATTTCAGGTAGTTTCTGTTAATGGATGTCGTCGGTTCCCCAAGTGCCTGCGGATACTTTTCATTAGCTCCCCATCCATCCATATTCAACTGCATAGGGGTAAATGTTTTCCATTGAAAATCTCTTGCATTTACGAATGGATTCTTTCCTCCGAAAATTCCATCCATGTCAGAGGTAATATTTGGCTGTCCAGATAACCCGGAACCGATATAGGTTGGTATATGAAAACGGATGTATTCCCAGACTCCTCCTGTTTGGTCTCCTGACCAAATACCAGCATAACGCTGAGTACCTGCCCAACCATCGAGTGAAATAATAAAAGGTCTGGCATCATTACCATACTCAGGCATAATTTCTCCAACGTCCGCAACGCCATTCAAGCCAAAGGAATAACCTGCACCAACCCATGCAACATCCGTTTTAAGAACTCGTACCCCGGCATCTCTCACTTCCTTAACGATGTCTCTTTGCAAAAGGGCACTTACCCCCTCTTTAGGATGTAAATCAGATTGTGTCCACAAGCCTATTTCAACACCTCTTGAACGTGCATAATCTCCAAATTCCTTAAGGTTTTTAATGTTTCCATCTAAAGTTTCCGTTTGTCCATAACCAGCACCATAGCCATCATTAGGAAGTATCCATCCTAACGGCATATCATTATCCAGGTAGCGATCTACTGCTGCACGTGCTGAAAACTGATAATTATCTTTCTCTCCGTTAAGCGACTCCTTGATTCCTCCATTATCTTTTTGACTCTCTTTATAACGCTTCCCATCTTCAAAGAGAATTCCTTTTTCATCTTCTTTCCAAAAGTCGCGATTGTATGCATTTAAATGACCTTGATAAAAGCCAAACTTTGGAAGTAAGACTGGATTACCCGTTAATTGGTAGAAATCATTTAACAAGGGCGAAACGCCATCATTAATCATAAAAAACACATCCAGATAATCCGTTTCATGGTAAAGCTTAACCTCACCCTCTTGTTTAGCTCCAAAATCGTATTTTCCTTTTTTAAAGGAATACCACATAAAACCATATCCTTTAGATGACCAATAATACGGGGTTGGTGAAGCTACACCTCCATCGGTCCAACTATTTTGATTTTCTATAGCGATTGCTTTCCCTTTATGTGAGAATCGACCATTTTGAACGCCTCCTCCATAGAAGAATTCATCGGAATGTTCTTTCAATGCAATTTCTACTTTGTCATCAAGAAATTCTATCGGCTTCAGCGTTTCCAAAACGGTAACATTTAATTTCAGATCAGTTACACTAAAAGTTCCGTTATTTTTATGAAGCGAAACTTTTACCCTCTGAGTTGTAAGATCATAAGTGTCTTCCGTTTCTGAAATCTTTAATTCAGTAATCTTTTTTCTTGGATTATCCACCAGAATATTTGCTTCCGGCTCTGCTTTCGGCGGTCTCATACCCTTTCCTGAATTGTCCTGAAATAGTCTGAAAATATGATCAGCATAAAAATCAGCAAACATTAGGTTAGTATCAGAAAACGTAATTTTCACAGTTGTCTGATTGATCTTCTCTACCGAAGAGATCTTTACATCCTTTTTATCCTGAATTGAAGCGGTGATATTTTCACCGTTATTATGTGCTAAAATTTGACCTGGAGACAAGCCCCATAAAAAAGCAAACAAAACAAAATAAAAACGATTAATAGGTTTAATTATTTTCATTACCTTATTTTTTAACATAAAATCATACTGCAATGATAAACATCATTTAAGTAGAAAAGCAATTTATTTTGTTAAAGTTACCATTTTAGGACGTCGGTAATGTAAATACAAAAAGAGCCGAACCTAAGCTCGACTCTTTACCCTACATATCTGATGTCTTTTCAACTAGACTGTCATAGAAAATAGCTCTCTATCAGGTTTATTACGTTGTAAAAGCACATCGAAAGCCATACATATATTTCTTATAAACGGTTTTCCTTCATCGGTGACGATCAGCTCTTTTTCCTTTAAAATCAAAAACCCATCTTGTTTTAGTTCTTCCAGGCTTTCAAGTACGTCAGGCAACTGCTCAAAATAATCTTCATTTTTATCCCAACTTGTTCGGAGCTGACACATTAGATTAAGGATATGTTTCCTAATAATAAGGTCTTCTTCGTTCAAACAGTGCCCCCTGTAAACCGGCAAAACATTATTTTCAACCAGGTGAGTATATTCTTCAATACTTTTTACGTTCTGTGCAAAGGCATACCAGCTATCACTGATACTGGAAGCTCCAAGACCAATCATTAATTTTGTTTTAGAAGCGGTGTAGCCCATAAAATTTCGGTGAAGATTACCATTGTTCATCGAATGATAAAGTGCATCTGTCTTCAGCGCAAAATGATCCATTCCAATTTCAACATAACCTAACTCGGAAAACAGCTTTTTCCCGATTTCGTATAAAATTCTTTTTTCTTCTCCACCAGGCAGGTTTTCTTCACTAAATCCGCGTTGTCCATTCCCTTTCATCCACGGTACATGAGCATAGCTATAAAAGGCAATTCGATCAGGCATTAACTGAATAGTTTTATTGATCGTTTCTATAACATCGCCAAGGGTTTGAAAAGGCAATCCAAAAACCAGGTCATGACTTACCGAGGTATATCCAATTTCTCTGGCTTCTTCGGTAGCTCGTTTTACATTTTCAAAAGGTTGAATTCTATTGATTGCCTTTTGAACCTGAAGCGAATAATCCTGAACACCATAACTGACTCTTCTGAAGCCCAAGTCATACAAAGTCTGTAAATGTTCACGGGTAGTATTGTTCGGATGCCCCTCGAAACTAAATTCATAGCCTTCAGCCCGTTTGGCATATTTAAAGATTCCGTGAATTAATTTTTTTAGATTCTCTGAAGAAAAGAATGTCGGCGTACCTCCTCCCAAATGAATTTCTTTAATTCTCGGAGTACTTCCTAGCATATCGCAATACATTTTCCATTCTTTCAAGAGTGTTTCGATATAAGGCTCTTCGACCTCATGTCTTTTTGTAATGCGTTTATGGCATCCACAAAAAGTGCATAAACTTTCACAAAACGGTAAATGTATATATAAACTAATCCCTTCCTGCTGATTACTTTCAAGGAATGACTTCTTAAATGAATTTATCCATTTTTTAGCAGAAAAGGTATTGACATCCCAGTAGGGTACTGTTGGGTAACTAGTATACCTTGGACCGGGAACATTATATTTCTGAATTAAATCCATACCTTAAAGTAGCTTTGAATGACCAAAACTACTTTAAGGGGATTCTTTATACTATGACAAATATCAGTTTGTTAATTAACTGGCAACTTTTGAAGTATGATAGCGTACCAATCCATCAATGGGTCGCCTAACAAATTTACCTGTTTGAATACCGTGCTCTTTCAGTACTTCTGTAATTTGATCTTTAGCATAATAAGCAATAGACCCCACAAAATGAGCAGGTTTGGTGAGCAATTCCTCTCTAAACAGCATCAAATGAGACTTTAAAAATGATAAAGCCGCCTCTTTTAGGAGTGCTTGAAAAAAAGGTTCTTCAATATTCTCGAATAAAAACTTTGCAAAAGAGGCTAAATACGCATTAGGATTCGCCTTTTTGTATAGTTTCTTTTTTACTTTGGTTGGATCAAGGTCATATTCTACTCTAAACTTATCTGCCAAATATTCTGGCATTTGCTTGAAGTAATAAGCCCTTAAGAGTTGTTTCCCTATAAAATTCCCACTGGCATCATCCATAATAGTATACCCTAAAGAAGGCATTCTTGTATAGATCTCTTTACCATCAAAATAGCAGCAGTTAGATCCAGTACCCAATATACACACTACACCTGCTTCTTCGGTACATGCATAAACAGCGGCTGCCAAATCTTCTTTTACATCTATAACTTCAGCTTCAACAAAAAACCTTTTAAAGGCTTTAGCTAAACCTTTTTGCTGTTTTTCCATTCCACATCCAGCACCGTAAAAAAACACTTTTTTCACTTCCGCTTTATGGGATGACAGCTCTGGGGATTCGGCAATCCGCTCCACTACTTCCTTTTTTGAAAGCAACGCCGGATTGACTCCTTTGGTACGTGTTTTAAAAAGTGTATTTCCCGTTTCGTCTACCGCTATCCAATCACACTTAGTAGAACCTCCATCCGCTATTAAAATCATAATACTTTA